>NZ_JAMPKA010000020.1:0-128789 GCF_039961855.1 Trichocoleus sp. Lan
TTTGAGATTTTCAGCATTATCCCCCTCCTTTTCCTTTTGACTCATGAGATAAATTGGCTGCAAGCCTTGCTGGGCAAGAGATTTAGCTTTTTCCTTATCCCGTACTGACGTTATTTTAGTCGGCAACAACTGAGAAATCGTGATTTTCGGGGTCCCGATTTCTTCTTGGTCAAACAGACCCAAAAATCTCCTCGCAATGCTTGGGTGGTGTGGGAAGAAGATGGCAAGTATCCCAATTTGATTATCGAGTTGCTATCAACTTCTACCGCCACGACAGACCGCAGTTTGAAGAAAGACTTGTATCAAGACCGCTTCCGCACGCCGGAGTATTTCTGGTTTTCCCCAGATACGCTGGAATTTCAAGGTTTTCGATTGATGGGAAATCAATATCAGGAAATTGCCCCAAATGAAAAGAGCTGGCGTTGGAGTGAGGAGCTAGGCTTGTATCTGGGCGTAGAACAGGGACAGCTACGCTACTTTACTCCAGAAGGCGATTGCGTACCGACCCCAGAAGAAGCCGCTCAACAGGCAGTAGAAGCCGCTCAACAGGCTCAAGTGCAAGCTCAGCAAGCTCAAGCGCAGGCTCAACAGGCTCAATCCCAACTAGAACAAGAACGACAACGCGCCGAACGATTGGCTGAACGACTGCGATCGCTCGGTATCGATCTAGAGTAAGCGATCGCTCTTACCCTATTTATCTACCTTTTGCTAGATGACGGCACAAAAACCGATAGAACTTGCGGAATCACCCGAAATCGGGCTGGCGTCTCCGTTGTTCTTTCCCCATCGGTATTAATTGGATAAGGTTTTCGAGTATATAACTCAATGTCTTTACCCTGGATGGTACGCACCCCCCTACCTATCGCAGATTTTCCCCGCAAAGCAGCAAATACCAACGGCAGGGTTTCCCACCAATGCTGAATTTCCAAACTATGCAGATCCAGCCTTTGGTCGTCAATGGTAGCATCATCCGCAATCACTAAGCCACTGCCGTAATAGCGGCCATTCCCCACCGTAATCTGCAAAGTTTTTACTTCGATAGACTGACCTTCCCAGTGGATATCAACCCAAAACGGTCGCACAGTCGAAATAACTTGCACTGCTGTAGCAATATAAGCAAAAACGCCCCAATGCCGCTTCAATCTTTTGGAGACTCTGCGGTTTACTTCTGCACTCAGTCCCAGACTGGCAATATTGAAAAAATACTGTCCGTTCACCCAGCCCAAGTCAATCCGTTGAATTTGACCATTGGCAATGATTTGACAAGCTTCTGGCAGCGACTGGGGAATATTTAGGGTTCTTGCCAGATTATTGGCGGTGCCTAAAGGCAAAATTGCCAAAGGTAAGTCAGTATCTAGCAATCCTTCGACTGCTGCATTGACACTGCCATCTCCACCCCCAATGATGACCAAATCAACCTGTTGGCAGTGTTTCCGAATAAGTTCAGAAAACTGCTTGGGATTTTCACTCTTTTCCTCTACTAGTTCAAAACCCAGTTGTTGCAATTGTTCAACTGCTTGCCGTCTGGCGTCTTGACCTCGTCGAGCATTCGGATTCACTAACAGCAGTGCCCGCTGACTCATTTGCATTGTTTTGAGGGAAATCGGTCATTGGTAGAAAGAAATTACCCCAATCCTCCCAGCCTCAAGTATATGCTTCCGATTGCAGCCTGCGATACTGTCTAGTTGTGTTGCAAAGGAGCTTCCAATCGCTCTTAGGGGATGCGACGGTAGTAATTTCCGTACAAAACTTGTCAAAACACTTGCCAGAATACCCTAATATACGCTACAAGGATAAAGGATTGCTTCCCTAGCGCATAGAATTCTACGCATTAAATCTCAGAAGCGGGAAGCTTTTTTACTTCGTAGTATTTACAAAACTGATTTCTAGACCCTATGACTCAGCAAGTAATTCACCCAATGGTGAAAATGCAGCGTCAAATGCATTCACTTGTAACATCGAATATTATCAAGCCCACAGATAAACTCTGGAAAATCGCTCTCCTCTATGGAGATGAGTGGTCTTACTGGAAAAAAGAACTGTTGGAATTTGGATTTACCATGCAAGATCCAGTCAGCGAACTGCTGGCGGTTGAAGCTTGGGAAGACGAGGATTAAAGGCAGGCGGTTAAAGCTTGGGAAAGTTCCCATGCTGATTGATAGCGATCGCTCGGTCGGGGTTCTGTCACTTTCTCTATCACTATCCGCAGTTGGGGTGTAATTGTCGGCATCCCTTCGACATTGAATCTGTAACCCATCCCCTTTCGTTTATAAAACTTTTGGGGGCTTTCACCACTTAATAGAAAAATTAGGGTCGGCCCGATTGCATATAAATCTGATTGTGTCACTGGCTGACCCCGATCTTGTTCTGGGGCGCTATAATCTGGGGCACCAATGCGTGTGCCTGGTGGCGTGCCAATTTCTTTGACTGCCCCGAAATCCAAAACAACCACCTGATTGTCCCGAAAGCGCACCATCAAATTTGCCGGTTTAATGTCCCGGTGAATGAGGGGCGGATCTTGACTGTGGATATAGCCCAAGATGTCGCAGGCTTGAATCATCCACTCAATCGCCTGTTTAAGATGTACTGGCCCCTTTAGATAGATGCGCTTTTCTAAATCCTCGCCTTGGATCAGCTCCATTGCCAGGTATTTCTTGCCAGCCTCTACAAAAAAGTCATAATACTGCGGAATCCCTGAATGATGCAGTGTCTTGAGGGTACGAGCTTCTCGTTCAAAGAGTTCTCTGGCTTTAGAATTTTGTGCCATATCGGCATTCATTTCCTTTAACACCACGAGAGCCTCCCCGCGCAAACGTTCAGGGTCCCAGGCAAGGTAAGTGGTGCCCATTCCTCCTTGTCCTAGCGTCCGCAACACCTGATACTGACGGATGTGGCGATGTATCTTTACTAGAGGTTGCCCGCAGTGGATGCAGAACAAATTCCCCGGCGGATTTCCGGCGTGAGAACAAGCTGCTTCAGAACTGACTGCTGGCTGTGGGATTGGAATACTGCGTGCCCTTTCTCCGGACTTCTGAGAGAGGGTTGCTGGCTCTTCTGTGCTACTGAGTTGAAATTTCAGTACCGGGCCTCCTCGCGCCAGTTGAATGAGGGAATCATCTGATACCATCCCCTGAGAAATCAGGATGCCATTGACAAAGGTGCCGTTCGTGCCTTGATTGACCAACAACCATTGGACGGATGGGGTGCCTCCGTTGCTACTAGATGAGTTGCCTACTCTCCGAAGTTCTAGATGGTGCCTGGAAACCATGCCATCATTCAGAACTACGTCATTATCAGGGGCGCGACCAATCCGAATCGTGGAGGCTCTTTGGAAGTTCCACTGCTGCGGAGAGGTAGACGATGGATCGAGAAGGGTCAGCGTAACCATAATAGTTTTGAGTTATTAGTTTTAAGTTTTGAGTTTTAAGTTTGAATTCAAAACTCAAAACTCAAAATTCAAAACTTTTAAAACATCTGATGTTGATCCAGGTTTGGTCGCACTTTCGCTCGGATAACCACCGCTGTGATGTTATCGTGACCGTTGTGCTGATTGGCGAGGTCAATGAGTTGCAAAAGACCCTGATCTAGGTTGGCTCTAGAACTTAAGAGAGGCAAAAGGTGAGTTTGCCAGTGAGTTTCTATGAGGTCGTTGTCTGATAAACCATCGGAACACAGAAGCAATAAAGTATCTTCATTGAGTTCCAAAAATTGGACATCAGGACGGACAAAATTTTCGTCTCGCGGTCCCAAAGCTTGGGTCAGCTGGTAAGCATCAGGTCGATCGTAGGCGATGGCAGGGTCTACCCCGCGCTGGATTTCCCGTTGACCCACTTCGTGGTCGATTGTAATTTGTTCTAAACCGCGTTTGCGGCTGAGACGATACAGGCGGCTATCCCCAACATGAGCGATCGCTACCTTCGTATCCTCAATCAAAACCATGACAAGGGTCGTCCCCATTCGTCCAGAGCCAGAGCGTTCTTGCTGTTGGTTAATATCAAAAATCGCTTTATTGGCTAAAAGCACTGCCTCTCGAATGCGGTCTTCTGTTGGTAAACGGTTTTGCCAATTGTCTTGGAAATAGCGCCTGACAGTGTCCACCGCCATCACACTTGCTACTTCGCCCCCAGCGTGTCCTCCCATTCCATCGCAGAGAATATACAGCCCCCGCGCTTGGACGGTTCGACCTAGTGGAGTTTCCTGCTTTTTAACTTCTGTGTTGATGCCGAAGTTGTCTTCATTGTGTTCGCGTTGCCGCCCGATATCCGTGGTACCCGCATCGTCGAGACTGAGCAACTGCATCGGTAGGATGATGGTAGGCATATCATCGCCCTCGCTGGTGTCAGGAACGCGATCTTCTGAGGTGAGGGGCGGCTGAATCCGAGTTTTTGAGGTTTGAGAATCTTCTTGTTCTTGAGCGATCGCTTGTAGCTGCGCTCTCAGCTCTAAGGGGGTTTGAATCTTACCGCTTTGTAGGTTAACCAATAGTTGATCCAGAGAATCTAATTGCGATCGCCCTGATAGTTCAAATAATTTTTGCCACACTTGCCCCAAATTTTCGAGTGACAGGGTTGCGTTGGCTGGCTCTTTATACAAGCGTTGCAGGCACAGTGTCTGATCTTCATCTACGCGCAGATTTGATAGCTCCAGCAGACTCTGACGCATTTGCCAGGGTTCTAGTGCTACCCACAATTTCGTCATTTCATCTAGCCAGTACAAAATCTGCAACAGCGGAATTTGAGCATCATTGTCCAAGTCATTAAGGAGAGGCCACTGGGAACGGTCTTCTAGCAGTACAACGGAAGTTCTGTCCTGCTGCCATGCATCGTGAATCGCTGGCAGGGTCGGGGACAACTTATTCTGTAAATCCAAATATGCTTGTGCAATATTGGGAATACTTTTGGCGGCTAAAGAATTTACATTCAGCGTCTGGTCAATAAAATTACGGTTTTTGACCGATTCCGCCGCAGAAGACATCGATTCTGAGTTACTTGCAGCATTCGCTGCTTCAGCACCTTGTAGCTGCTCCATAATGGCGGTCAGCGGAGCTTTTTGGAACGGCTGGCAATCCAAAACTCTCACCATCACCTCAGCGCTGTCCGAATTGGTCGGTAGGGAGTCTAGCAATTGATAACGCTGTTGAGGGTCTAAATATACAACCTGTGGCGTTAATTGAGTCTCCCCGCTACTGCTATTTTCAGGGGTTGTTTGTGTGGAAGTGTCCGCAGCCGAACTTGAGGCGGTTAATTCGTTCTCCGCCATTGGAGTCTGAGCATCTGTTGATGAAACAGATGCGGAGGGTGACATTGTAGAAGCTGAAGAATTTGCTGACAAAGTGTTTTCCTCTAGTGAAGAGGTTGCCTGCAACTCCCCGGCCCCTGAAGCGTTTGGCAAGGGTACAGTTGCCCCGTCCAGGTCAACTTCAACTGTAAGGTCTGCTGGCATTGTAGCTGCGTCTGAAGCCGCAGCCGGTGACGGCGGTGTTGTTTCAGCAGTCGGGGCGCTCTCTGCAACTTCCATATTTTCGCGAGAATCAGATGTTGCCGCTTCCTGCCCAGGCATGGGAGTGGCGGCTGCGGCGACTTGCGAGTTTAAATCTTTCGAGAGAATTGCCCACCACACCGTTCCCGTCGTGGCACCACATTTGGGACACTCTACGAGATTAAATGGCACTTGAGTTGTGCATTCAGGGCAAACTTTGTGGGTTAGGGAAGTTCCACATTTTTGACAAAACTTGTTGGTATTTGGATTTTCAAACTGACACTGGGGACAGACAAGCATGGCGGAACTTCCTCGATTCCCGTGTGGTGTTTTAACTTAAGGGAGACAAAGTAACTGCGATCTAGTTTGCCACGTCACAATCGAAGCTTCCAACTTCAACGGGTAGAAGTCTTAAGGTCAGCGTTAGCAGACGGGGATGCCATACGCACGTCTTGCACCCTCAATGATTCGTGCTACGTCTACATTACGCGATCGCTCAGTGGATAGCGATCGCAACTCATCACTACTGAATGCGGCTAGCATCAGTTTGACACAGGTTCTTTAATAGTTCTAACTCAATTGAAGTTAGATCGCGCCACTGTCCGGGTTCCAGTCCCACAAGAGACAAGTGAGCGATCGCAACTCGCACCAGCCGCAGCGTCGGAAACCCTACCGCCGCCGTCATCCGTCGTACTTGCCGGTTCCGTCCCTCCGTCAAAGTCATTTCCACCCATGCTGTCGGCACATTCTTGCGAAAGCGAATCGGTGGATCGCGAGGCGGTAGTTGTGGTTCATCGGGTAACAACTGCACCAATGCCTTTCGCGTCCGGTAATCTTGAATAACCACACCTTCGCGCAAATGTCTCAGCGCCTCTTCATCCGGAATACGTTCCACCTGCACCCAGTAAGTCCGGGGATGCCCAAATCGAGGATTGCTCAAGCGATGCTGCATTTGCCCGTCATTCGTCAACAGCAACAATCCTTCACTATCCCAATCCAAACGACCGACTGGATAAACCGAGGGAACGGGAATGTAATCTTTCAGCGTGCTGCGTTTCTGCTCAGTTGGAGTGTTGTCCGTAAACTGAGTTAAGACGCCATAAGGCTTGTAAAAAATCAGATATCGGTACACAAATCAAGGTGTTGGGAATTGGAAAATGGGTAATTGGTAATTGTTCATTCCGATGACCGATTACCCACAGCCCATTAATTGATTTTGACGCGGAAACGGACAAAACCAAAGTTACTACCAGCAACATTAGAAACATCACCCAAATTTACAACAACCGACCCGTCAGGATTAGTTTGGTTAGAGCAAGCGTTTCCCGTAGACAATGGAGCCAAAGGTGATAAGAATACCCCAGCATCTGTATCTGAGGCATTCGTTTGGTTAGTAACTGTTCCCGCGCGATTCAGCGAAATCCCGCTACCTGACCCAAAATTATTGCTAATAAACGTAGTCCCGGATGGAATCGCGTCGCAGAATCTAACGTTATTGACTGGGCTACCACCATCCGATAGGAAGTAGATGGTGTATTCAACTTCATCGCCGCTAGTCAAAGCATTCTCTGATGGTACTTTGACAACTCCTACTGGGGACAGTTGAGCAAAGCCCGGAACATCATCATTTTGGTCATTTGGATCATTTACAAAGCTGCTGAAATTAATTCCGCTAATCGGAACGCCATTTCTCGTTGCATTGGTAATTCGTTTCACCAAACGTAAATTTCCAGCACCGAGTGTAGCCTGCCGGAAGCCAAAATCGGCGTTAGTGACCGTCTGATTGGCGGTGACAGTAACGCGGAATGAGGCATTGTTAGTGGTTAGGGTCAAACCAGGGGGATTGCTGACTTCTACCGTATAAGTGCCTGCGGCAAGACCGCTGAAGACGTAGTTTCCATTGGCGTCCGTGATGGTGGTGGCAATGATGTTGCCGTTGGCATCTTTTAGCGTGAGAGTAACACCACCAATCCCGGTTTCACCAGCGTCTTGAGTGCCGTTGCCGTTAGTATCGTTAAAGACGCGATTGCCAAAAGAAGCACCCGGCTTGCGGAAGCCAAAGTCGATATTGGTGACGGCTTTACCAGGAGTGAAGGTTACAGGAACTGAGTCGTTGCTAGTCGTCAGCGTAAAGCCAGCCGGATCTGTGACATCGATAATGTAGTTGCCGACTGGTAGATTGGTGAAGCTGTAGTTGCCGTTAGCATCCGTGGTGGTGGTAGCAATGATGTTGCCGTTGGCATCTCTCAGCGTGACGGTAACGCCGCTGATTCCTGGTTCATCCGGGTCTTTAGTACCATTACCATCCAAGTCATTAAACACTAGGTCACCAATAGAACCATTGGCCTGGCGGAAGCCAAAGTCCACGTTATTGACAATTGGTGCTGCGGCTGTAAGGCTGACCGGGGAAGAGTCGTTGTTAGTCGTCAGCGTAAATCCAGCCGGATCGGCGACTTCGACGATGTAGTTGCCGAGTGGTAGACCGCTGAAATTGTAGTTGCCGTTAGCGTCCGTGGTGGTGGTGGCAATGACAGCACCGTTGGCATTTTTTAGTGTAACAGCGACACCGCTAATTCCTGGTTCACCCTCATCCTGAATGCCGTTGCCGTTAGTGTCGTTAAAGACGCGATCGCCAATCGTACCTCCCGCAAGGAAGCCAAAGTTGGCATTAGAGAAGTTTGGATTATTAGGTGAGATAGTAACGGAAAGTAAATCGTTGTTACTTGTTAGCTTAAAGCCGGTCGGGTCGGTGACATCGACAATGTAGGTGCCATTTGGCAGATTATTGAAGATGTAATTGCCGTTGGCATCTGTTGTAGTGGTGGCAATGACGTTACCGTTGGCATCTTTCAAAGTAACGGTGACACCACTAATGCCTTTCTCGCCAGCATCCTGAATGCCGTTGCCGTTCAAGTCGTTGTAGACAAGAGTACCGATAGAATTGTTCGGCTGGCGGAAGCCAAAGTCGGCGTTGTCAACATTTTGACCCGTTGCCAGAGTGATGGCAGAAGGAGTGGCAGTGGCAGTGAAGCCAGTCGGGGGGGTGTTGACGGCAACGGTATAGTTGCCTGCTGGCAGATTACTGAAATTGTAGTTACCATTGGCGTCCGTCGTCGTGGTGACGGTGCCATTTGGGCCTGTTAAAGTGACGGTAACGCCGCTGATGCCTGGTTCTCCAGCATCCTGAATGCCGTTACCGTTGGTGTCATTAAAGACGCGATCGCCAATCGTTCCCTGTGGTTGGCGGAAACCAAAATCGGCGTTGGTGACGTTTTGACCCGTTTCTAGATTGATGGCGGCAGGAGTGGCAGTTGGATTGAATCCAGGGGGAGGATTGTTGACGGCAACGGTATAGTTGCCTGCTGGCAGATTGCTGAAGATATAGTTCCCGTTAGGATCAGTCGTCGTGGTAACGGTGGTGCCGCCTGGGCCTGTTAAAGTAACGGTGACGCCGCCGATGCCTGGTTCGCCAGGGTCTTGAATGCCGTTATTGTTCAAGTCATTAAACACTGAGTTGCCGATGGAGGCGTTGGTCTGACGATAGCCGAAGTCCACGTTATTGACAGTTTGACCCGCTCCCAAGTTAACCGAGAATGGATCGTTGTTCGTGGTCAGGGTGAAGCCTGTCGGATCGGTCGCTTCCACCGTGTAGCTGCCTGCTGGCAGATTGGTAAACGTGTAGTTGCCATTAGCGTTCGTTGTTGTTGTGGCGATCGCCGTACCATTGGCATTTTTCAGGGTAACGGTAATATTTGCTAAACCGGGTTCGCCAGGGTCTTGAATGCCATTCCCGTTAGTATCATTGAAGACTAAGTCGCCAATTGAGCCTGTCTGGCGGAAGCCAAAATCCACGTTGCTGATGGTCTGACCTTGAGCGAGGTTAACGTTGAAGGGTTCGTTGCTAGTAGTCAGGGTGAAGCCAGTTGGATCGGTAACTGTGATGCTGTAGCTACCTGCTGGCAAATTGCTAAAGTTGTAGTTGCCATTGGCGTCCGTCGTCGTGGTTAAGGTGCCGCTTGGGCCTGTGAGAGTAACCGTGACACCGGCTAAACCGGGTTCTCCAGGGTCTTGAGTGCCATTCCCGTTAGTATCATTGAAGACTAAGTCACCAATCTTCCCCCCCGGCTGACGGTAGCCAAAGTCCACATTATTCACAGTTTGACCCGCTGCCAGATTAACAGAAAAGGGGTCGTTGCCCGTAGTCAGGGTAAATCCAGCCGGATCGGTCGCATCCACCGTGTAACTGCCAGCAGGGAGATTGGTAAAGCTGTAATTGCCGTTGGCGTCTGTTGTAGCGGTGGCAATGACGTTGCCGTTGGCATCTTTTAGTGTAACGGTGACGCCGCTAATTCCAGGTTCGTTAGCATCTTGAGTGCCATCGCCGTCTAGATCGTTGAAGACGCGATCGCCAATCGTACCCCCTGACGGCTGGCTATAGCCAAAATCCACATTGTTAACCGTCTGTCCCGCTGCCAGATTAACAGGGACTTGGTTGCTACCCGTAGTGATGTTCAAGCCTGCTGGGTTGGTGGCTGTAACCGTGTAGCTGCCTGCTGGCAGATTGGGAAAGCTGTAGTTGCCGTTGGCATCTGTTGTAGTAGTGCCAATGACGTTACCGTTGGCATCTCTTAGAGTAATAGTGACATTTGCTAAACCAGGTTCTCCAGAGTCTTGAGTTCCGTTTGCATTCAGGTCATTGAAAACTAAGTCGCCAATCGAGCCAGTGCTGCTTGGAGTAATGGTAGTAGTTTTATTAACAGATTGCGTAGTGTTATTAGCTGGATCGACCTTGTTATCCATAAAGGAAACAGCATTTATCTGCGTAGTGTCAGCAGTAGTTGCCCCAGCATTTGGAGTCACGCGCAAAATAAAGTTCCCAGTTTGCCCTGGAGTTAAAATTCCCGTGTCAAGAACTCCATTGCTATCAGTATCTAGTAAAGGATTACCCGAAGCATCCAGCAATTGCACCGTGTAATTCCCATTGGTTCCTGTAGTTGTCAGGTTGATAATGTCATTTGTAAAAAAGTTATTCTTGACAGTGAATGGATGATCGACAGGGGTACCAACTGTAGTCGAAAGCGTATCGCTTGGCGTAATCGTGAAGTTACCTGCTGTTGTAGGAGACTGGTCAAACAAAGGTAAGCGGCTGCCATCTGCGTTTGACTCAATAAGGCTTTGATTGTTAGGAGTGAAATTGTTGATTGTCAACTTCCATATTCCAGCATCACCACCTGTGGCTAACTTAGTATTCGTTGCAGTTACGTTGTCGCCTCCATTGTTGAGATTGTTGAGTCCACCGTTCCAAACATTATTATTTGATACTGTGCCTGGTATTGTAGTAGTGCTGTTGGGACGAATATAATCTATGGTTCCGCCATTATCTAAGTCAAAATTTCGCAAGAATAAATTACTCGTCCCATTACTCGTAGGACCGAGTAGAAAATAAAACGGGATTGTCAGGTTATCTCCAGTGTTTTGCTGAACAGTGCCTTGGAAGTTACCAACTAATCCATCACTCTGAGAAACAATTACTTTAAAACTATTGTCATCGTCATTGAGGTTAGTTGCATTATTACCAAAGATTGGCTCCGCTCCTGTCTCACTCGTGACTTGGTATGTACCGGGTTGCTTGACGGTAAAAACAACAGATGTATTATTGGTAGCATTTGTGCCCGTATTCGTCCCAATTACTTGACTCTGAAGAACGTTTGTTCCAGTTGCATCCCGTAATTGAAAGCGAGTCGGGTCGCAACTGGTAGCTCCAGTTGTTGGACAAGTAAAGGTTCCTATATTAGCACCATTAACCTCATCTAATGCTCCGTTACTCTCTGCATCCTCGACCGTAATAGTAACGCTTCCCCCTCCCGCAGCAATCATTGCTGGAGTAATGCTTACGCTGATGCGATGAATTTTATCGGTACTGGTGGTTGGAGTGATACTGGTAGGCGAACAGGGAGTTAAGCCATTTGTGGTATACCAGTCACCAACATTAGCGCAGCGTTGTCGCGCGCTTGTTTGGAAGTTTAGTCCCGGTACAGATGGAAAGGTAGTTTGAGCCGAAGTGACGCTGGGATTTCCAATTAAGGCTGCAATAGTTGCTGTGCCACCAACTAGCCAAAGCTTAAAATTCTGTAGAGGGCAATAAGAATTGGATGATAATTGCAAAGGCTGCCTGAATCGTAGTTGCATGAGTAATTTTTAAAGCTGTAACAAATAATGTTGTCGAAGGCAGCGGGCAATAAAATCTTGGTGTTGCAAAACCCTGGAATAATATAGCCCCTAAGAATTTTTAATTTTTAATTTTAGCTTTAAAGTCGATTTTTTTTGTTCCATGTACCCTCTCCAATCAGAAATATACACTTTGCTCAGTTTATTTTGGCGCGGAAGCGGACAAAACCATAGTTGCTACCTGTTGCATTAGAAATATTACCCAAATTCACAGTTACCGCTCCATCAGCATTATTTTGATTCGGACAACCATTCCCCGCAGGTAAAGGAGCAAGTGGCGAGAGAAATGTCCCTTCGTCTGCATCTAAAACATTAGTCCGGGGGGCAATTGTTCCAGCACGATTCACCGAAATTCCCGCACCCGAACCAAAACTATCGGCGATAAAGCTTGTCCCTGTTGGAATCGGATCGCAGAATCTGACATTGTTAGCTGGAGCCGTTCCATCAGAGAGAAAATAAATGGTGTATTCGACTTCGTCGCCGCTTCTCAAAGCTGTTTCAGCCGCTATGGTAGAAACTCCTACTGGCGACAATTGCGACCAGCCAGATGCATTGTCATTGTCGCTGTTTAGGTCATCTACAAAACTATTAAAGTTAATCCCACTCAGCGGCGCACCGTTTCTAGTCACAGATGTGATTCGTTTCACCAAACGCAGATTCGCGTTCCCAAATGAAGCGACCGTCAGCACAGTCGGGTCATCATCCCCAGTATTTGGAAGGTTTCCTTGATTAATTCCATCATCTACAATTTGAGGCAAGTCACCATTTCCTTGAATGGCATCTGTAACCGATGAGTTAACCGTGCCACCTGTTGATGTAGCAACAGCTTGGTTGCTAATCTGCACGCCAGCAGCCGCTGTAATAATTGCCTGAAACTTGATGACTACCCGACCACCATTTCCACTTAATGTGCCCAAAGCTGTCGGATTGGTAAGGTTCGGGTCAGTTGTACCGTTGTAGTTGGGATTTTGTGTCACTGTTGTCCCCGTACCGGAGGCTGTAAAGCTATAACTGCCAGCAACAAAACTCAACTTAGTGGCATCAAGGCTGTCGGTCGCTAGGAAGTTAGTGACAGGGGTCGCGGAGTTATTAACATAGGTAATCGTGAATTCAACCGTATCTCCAGTGGTGACCGAAGCGCTAGCATCTGCGTCTGTGACCAGACGAACTGATTTGATGCCAGTGGGCGTAACGGGGTTAGGTTGAATGGTAGTTGTAGAGCTTGATGTGTTGTTGTTGGGATTGGGGTCGGTCACATCTTTCGGTCGCGTGACCGTTGCCGTATTGCTCAATTGCTCAGATGGGGCGATCGGAGAGATGGCACCTGTGACGGTATAGGTAGCAACAGCTGCACTGTTGAGATTGACCGTGGTGTTGATAGCATTTCCCGTACCGCTAGCTTGTCCGCAACTACCAGTCCCAGTTGTAATGGCGCAAGTCCAAGTGACTCCAGTAATTTGAGCTGGGACGTTGTCTGTCACCGTTGCTCCAGTTACGTTAGAGGGGCCGTTGTTGGTAACGGTGAGGGTGTAGGTGACAGGGCTACCTGCAACCACTGGGTTGGTCACCAAGGTTTTTTGAATCTGCAAATCGGCTTGTGATATAGTGATGCCTTGCTTAAGATCGGTGATAGTAGACGGGTAGTATGTCCAGGTATCAATGCCTCTGTCATTACCAAAGAGGTTAGTAAACTCATGAGCGCCATTAATACTGGAAACCCCTCCCAGAGCGTTCACAGGAGTGGGCGCTCCTGCAACCTGTTGATTATTGGTTAAAGGAGCGTCGTTATAGTAGACCTCATAAGGATCGGGAGCCGGTAGTGTTGCCACCTTTGGCTCATTGAGCCGCTGGATAATCAGACCTTCTGGGTTGTTTTCTGGGTCTAGAAACGGAAAATGAATTTCACCTGCACTGAGTACGATTTGCGCTCCGTAAGGGATAGCGCTAGCAGAAACATTCACTCCATTGGCATCTAATCCATCCCAAGGTACTGTGTTGAACCCAGACTCTGCTATACCAACCAGTACGCGATCGTTAGCGTTGCCGAATTCCTTGTCTCCATTGAGATCGAGAACAATTCTGTAACTGCCCTGTGCGGGGGTGTCAAAGCTGAAAGTACCTCCTAAGGGGTCAGTAGTACCAGCTTGATTGTTAGTCCCCTCTGTGCCTGTAAATGTAAAATTCTCGGGCTGAGGGGGCTTAACGGCTTCTGTCAGTAGCCATGTCTTACCACCACTGGCTGGACTTATGGGTGCTTCCAGTGGCAGCTTAGAAAGGGGATTATCAGGTCGATTAAAGAAGATTTTATAGGTGACATCCGTCCCGACATCTGGCTGATCCGGGTTATATACGTTACTTCCTGCAAGTGGAACGGATTGGTAAATCGGACCGCCGTTTGGATTTGCTGTGAAACCTTTGTTATTCGCAAAAAAGATAAATCCAAAGGGGTCGATACCATTCAGGTCGATTCGGTACAGATAGCCTTCATCGGTGAGAATAATGGCTTCGGAACGCAACTCTGCTGGCTGATTGGCTCCCAAATTGAGAGACAAATAATTTGCATAAGCTCGACCGGTGATAGCGGTATTTCCATTGACGACGGTGACATCCCAAGCTGTCACCACACCCAGATTGGGCTGAGTCCAGTTAGCTTGGGCAAGAACCGGGGGCGGGTTGGTATTGATAGCAGCATTAGTAGGATTTGGGCTGACAAAATCAATTTCCCAAATTCCTGCTCCTGTTGCGGCAGTCTGAGCCGCTGTAATTGTACAGGGAGTGTAGCCTGCGGGATTGAGCGGCGCTGGACCTGCAACCTCTTGCGCTCGGTTGACGATCTTTCCGATACCTGCACCACAAGAAGTAAAAGTAGTGCTATTAGGCGGTCTATATCTGATCTCGCCAACTCCAACACCAACGGCACTGGAACCAAGATAGATCGTTTCCCCTGGATTAGCGAAAACTCTAATTCTGCTTCGACGCGGTATTGGAGTATCTAGAAATGTAGCCGTTTCATAATATTCCAAGTAAGGGCGGTAGCCTGAGTTCTCGGTCAGTTCCCGACTGCCTTCAGCAAATGCCGCTTGAGTCCAGCCGCTAATCGCGCAAATGGATAAGGCAAGGCTGCCGAAGCGACAACTCCAGCGGCTAACGGAGGCGCTAATTTTTTGCAAGTGTTGGGATTTTAACGGCGAACTCACTCTGCTTTCTCTCGCTAGGGGTGAAGACATCAAGATGGGAGGGAACAGATAACGGGTTAATGGCGGTTAGAAATCGATGGGTAACGATTCTTACTCCAACTGCAAATCTTCTTCTTGGACAAATAACTCGATGCCTCTGGCATCTTGGAAGATAAATTCGACCCGGCGATTCCGGGCATAATCTAGACGGTTTCTTCCGGTTACTCGTGGTTGAGATTCACCCAAGGCGCGAATTGTCATGCGTTCTGGGGCAATGCCTTGACGCAGTAAATAATTTCTCACTGCGATCGCTCGCCGATTTGACAAGTCAAGATTATAAGCATCGCTAGCACGAGGATCGGTGTGACCTCGAAGCTCAACCACAATCGGGGGATTTGCTTGTAAAACTTCGGCAATTCGATCCAGAACTCTGGCACTTTCTGGACTAATCGTCGCTTTGTCGAGGGCAAAGTGGACGTTGGTGGGTACCTGGATGCGGATGGGTTCTGGCGGTTGCGGTTCTTCCGGCGGCACTTGTACCACTGGTGGAGCGGGTGCGGTAGTACATTGAGGAATTGTCCGCAGTCTGCTTTGCAATATATTCCTGCTAGTGAAGTTGGTGGTGGAAGAGAGGTTTACCCGGTCGCCGACGGGTGAGACAATTTCAGCATTGGCAGCGGGTTCAGAGGTGCCGTATTTTGGGATGGTAGCGATCGCGCTGACTCTATCTCCTGGTTGCAAATTATCAACCGTGACACTAAATTTCCCCTCGTCATCTGCTGCTATCGTCGTCAACGGTTCGCTGAGAGGGGCATAGGGCGTCTCGGTATTCTCCTTCACTTGATAAACTGTCACCTGAGAACCCGGATCGGCAGTTCCAGACAGATTCGTTTTATTACCGAGTACAAAAAATTCGCGGCTAATGAACTGGGGAGCATTAATCGCTGAGTTAGCCGTATCCAAGCGACGATTGGGCGAATTCCGGAGTGGATTGGGGCCATCTCCCCGTTGATACTCTTGGACACCCGTGTTTTGTTGAGCAATTAAGTCGATGCTCAAACCGTCTAAATCGAAGTAACGATTGGATTGAATGAGATTGCGATCGCTCTTGGGATACGATGCAACCACTACACCTGGTCCGGTTTGATGACCGATTTGGTTTTCGATCACCTGATGATCGTTCCCCATTAAGTAAACGGCTGCCCGACGCAAGCGACGACCGTTATAAATAATTTGGTTATTGTTAATCTGCGCCGCACCTTGGGGTTTAAATAAAAAGACACCACTACCATCGTTGCCGCAAATCAAATTAGCGCTAACTTGCGTGTTATCAATCCTTCCTTCTAAGCGAATCGCATCGGGCATTCCCGCAATCCCGTTGCCAACAATAATGTTTTCTGTCACCTGCAAATTCTCAGCTTGGACAGAGGTAATAATCCCGCTACCATCGTGGTTGGCAATTCGGTTGCGTTGAATCGTTGTTCCTAAGCTGTTAAAGACAAATACCCCAAATGCCGAAGTTTGCTGCGGCACACTTTGATCGGGCAAAATCCCTAACCAGTTGTTTTCAATTACTACATTTTTGGGGGAATTGGAAATTGGTGATGGTTCGCCTTCCCGATTCTCCATTAACTTTTGACCGTTCGCAGCTCCTTTAATCGCAGCAGACTGAGGATTATCGATAAAAATATCTGCGGGTGGCAAGGTAGCCGTGGCGCGATGGCGAGAGGTGAAACCATAGAGGCTTAATCCTCGAATCGTCACCCCATCCGCAACAACTGTTAAGCCACGGAATACTTCTCGATTGGCAGCGGGAGCGATCGCGACTACCGGAATCGGAATTGCAATCTCGGCAGTTGCAGATCCTTCGGGGTCATACTCTGGTTGCGTTGTACCATCAACAATTAATCCCGGACGAGCTAATGGTGGCAACACCTCAACGAGGCGGATGGTGGTATCTGCTGACGGCAAATTAAAAGCAATCAGCGTCGTACCAACATTACTTGAAACCAGACTTTGTTCGGCACTACTAAGACGATCTAAAGGTAATGTCCCATTAACAATCTCAATCGCTTCCCTCAGCGTTAAGGCATCATCTGGATTAACGGCTCCATCCTGGTTGCTATTAACAACAACTTTTAAATTTTCTGTCTGAGCAGTTGCAGAAACAGGCAACAGTAAAAAAACAAAAGGTAAGAGAAACTTTTTAGCGTTCATTTGTAGTCATTCGTGATTAGCGATCAGCGATTGATAATTGGTTATTCTTTACCGATTACCCATTACCAATTACCCCTTTCTCATTCCCCATTACCTCTCTACCGCGACTGGTTGCACCTGGGACTCTTGCTGCTGTGGCGGTGATACTTTTTGTCGCCCGAAGCCGCCGAGTAATTCATTTACCTTCAGCGTTAAGCCAAAATAAACGCCACCCTCTGACCGATAGCCGCTAAAATCGCGGTCATCTACACTGCCAAAGCTATATCCCAGCGAAGCTCGCAAGTCTGGCGTCACATAATAACCCGCCTCTAAAGCGAAGCCAGTTTCATTAAAATTTGTGTCGGGTTGTCCAATCCAACGAGCTTCCCCCGCGACATCCCAGCGATATCCCAGCCGGTACATCGTCCGGAACTGTGCCAGAAACACAGTCGAAGAGTTGCTGAAGTTATTCGCTAAATCGGTAGTGCTGTTTCGCATGGCATATTTGCCATAAAATTCCCACCGCCAGGAAGGAGCATAAATCGCCTCAGCCGCGATGATGTGATCTCTGTAACCCGTGCCACTCCCGAGTAGCAACGTCTCTGGAATCGTGGAGGGGTTGCGGCGATATTCATAACTCAACAAACCATTCCACTTATCAGAATTGGGATTGCGGTAAGCCATGCCCAGCTTGACATTCATTGTGTCTCCCAAGGCATATAACAATTGGTTAGAAGCACTTGCCTGTTGATAGCGCACCAAAGCAGTCAAGGAGGGAGAGAGTTTACCGGCAGCAGCGCTAGAAATCACAGTGTTACTGCCGCCTGAGCCGGTACGATGCTCGAATCGGGCGGATGCTTGAAAGTTGGGATTGTCAGTATATTCCACCCCAACACTGTAAGCGTCGCCGCCGCTGAGTCCTAAGGAGGAAGCACTTTGTCCAGTAGCGTAGGGCTGTTCAAATCGCGGTCCGGCGGCGGTGCGGCTAAATAGGTCGCTGAAGATATGCTCGTAACCCAGATGGACTCGCAATCCGGGGGCAACAACCCAGCGATGGTTTAACCCGACCGCCCCCTGCCCGGTGATGGTGTTGAAGCCGCTAATAATCGAGTAGCGACCTGTAATCGAGGTGTTTTCGCCGAGTTTCTGTTCTACCAGTGTGTCCAGACTGGTGATGGAATTGCGACCAAAGACTCTAGTGTCTACAAATTGGTGGGCGAGTCGCAAAGCTACTCCTTCCATCACTGCCCAATCCAGCCCAAAGGTAGTACGGTCGGGATAAAGGGCATCGCTACCGTTTCCCAAGTTCAGTTCATTTTGTGCCCGAAAGGTGAGGGCATCATTTAAAGCAACGTTGAGGCGAGAGACAATTTGGCTGGCGTTGCTGTCGAAGGTGTCGCCGATACGGTCGTCGCGGGAGCGATTGACGTATTCTAGGCTGAGGTCTGAAGCCCCAAACTTTTGTAGAATTCCGGCGCGAATCGTGGTCAGAGAATTATCAACTTTTTCTCCGGGTGTGGGTTGGGGTTGAGGGTTAAAAATATCAAAAAATTCCACCCGTTCTAAGGGCGCAGTGCCAAAATTTACCTCGTGGTCGTAGCCAGCAGTAAGCGAAGTGGTTTGGCTAAGCTGGGCGGCAATATTTGTGCCGTATCTCGTTTGACCTGGGGTAAAACTGGTTGTTGCATTATTAGAGAAATTTTCCTCGACAGAACGGTAATAAGCGCGGGCGAGAATGCTTTTAGCGATCGCACCATACGCTTCTAGTCGATAAGCATTGCCGTTCACATCTCCGTTAAAGGGAGAATTATGGGCTGAGCGGGCATATTCCCCAACAATTTGACCGCTATTCCCTAAAGGGAACAGGAAATCCGCACCCAATAGCTCAAAATCCTGCAATCCCTCATCTTGCCGAAAATAGCTACCTCCCACCCAGGCTTGGCGATTCAAGTCCTGAGAGAAGTTATACTGCGCTCGTCCTGCATAAATATTTGTCTCTTCGCTATCAACCCCTTCATGCTGGTAAGTGACGACAATTCGCTGCACCTGAGTCACGCCAAACGGGTCAAATCGCGTGGCAAAGATGGGACGACGGAATAGCAGCGTCCCCCGGTCGTAGTCAATTTCGTAGTCAGGCCCACGAACCAGGGGTTTGCGCGATGTCACCGTTCCCGGACGATTAATTTCTTCGGTTTCTAGGAAAACACTTTCACTACCGGGGACAAGCAGACGACGGGACAGAAAGTAATAGCCGCTGGTACCATTGGGAGCAACAGTATCTCGCTGGAATCCTTCGACATCCGGGCTATAGAGGGCAGTGATTTGCAGATTGCCCAGGTTATAGTTGCCCTTGAACCCGTGTAGCTGGCGAGACGTAGCGCTAAATAGCTGGGAGGCGCGGGCGAATTCTGTGGTGTTGTAATCTCCCCACATTACATAGTCTGGTTCGGCACCAAAAACCGGGGAAGTACGTTCCAGACGGAAATACAGGCTATCTTTTGAAGGGGTTAGATAATCAACGGTGGAGCTATCGCCATAGACGGGATATTGTTGCTCGCAGAATTGCGGTCCCCGGAACAGGGTGGTGATGCCATCGCAAGTTTGGTTGAGCGGACGAGCGCTATTATATGCCCCCGTGAGCAGCCACTCCCCCACTTTACCCGTAGCGAAAACAGCAGCACTCAAATCGATATTGGTGCCCTCGTCGATCGTATCTGGATTCAGAAACTCCCGGCGCGGTCCCCAGAAGTTTGTTCCTTTAGGGCCAATTCGCAGATTCACCACGCCCGAAACCAAGGAAGGACGCAGATTGGTAATGAATTCTACCTGCGTATAAGTTTCTAGGGTGTTAGCGGAAAGGGTGTTAGCAGATATTTCATCTTGGGTATAAGCAACGGGGTTATCAGTCGGCGGTACTGGCGGGTATTGGGTATTCGAGGGGATGGGAGATTGCTGGAGATTGGGAGATAGGGGATTGGAGTTTGGGGATTGGTTAATTGGGGTAGGATGAGCGTCTTTCCCAACCCGAATCCCTTCTAACCGATTCCCCTCTGTAGCGGCTCGAATGCGGACTTTCTGCGCTTCCAAACCCGATTGCAGTTGGGCGGTAAATTGTCCTCCTCTGGCAATCACCTGAAATCCGGCTCGATCTTTATCCTCGTCAGCACCGACAAACTTACCGGCGCTAGTCGTTAAAGTTACAATTGTGTCTTCGCGGATTAATTCCCCATTCTCATTGGTGATTCTCCCTGCTAGGGGCAATAGCGATCGCCCATCAGCGGGAATCCGAGCATCGCTCACCGGAGCAATTTCTAAGGTTTGGGCAGTTGTCCTTTTTACAGTTAGCTTGACACTTGCCGAGGTGCCGTTATTCGCTTGCACTGTAATTGTGTTCTCTCCCTTCTCTAGAGGGACGTTGTACCAAACCTGAGTAATGATATTTTGGGCTTCGTCTCGCTCTATCTGGGTGGATGTTTTGGCATCCAGTGGTTTTCTATTGACGCTGACTTGTACCTGAGCTTGGGTGTGGTACTGGACGACGAGACTCGTAGAAGCCTCCCCCAATACTCCACTTCCAGGGGTCAAAATCCGAACTTCGGTAGGTGCCAAAATCCCATCGGAAGTTTGCTGAGAGGTTTGCTGGGCATTTGTTTGAGGGATCGACTGTTTCAGCTCGCTGGCGGTTGGTACGATCGTTGCCGAGTTCTCAGGCGCTGTCCCAACCTCTTCTCGAAGTTCGGGAAGGGGTGAAGCCGTCGGTGCGGTATTTTCAGGCGCTACGAGGCTGGGCGCTGCTGTTGCTGGTTTTGCCGATTCCTCTACCGTTACCGTCTCTACTGAAGGGAGGGGTGAATCCGTCGGTATAGTATTTTGAGCTAAATCTAGAATTTCTGCTGAATCTTGGACGGCGAATTCAGAATTTGTGCCCAAGACTTCTGAATTCTCTGGTGTCCTCTCTAGGGCAGCCGCCTGCTCGATTGCAGGGAGAGTGGTGGAATTTTTAATTGCAAACTCAGAATCTTCTGCGAGTCCACCTTGAGGTAGTGCAGACAGTTCATTTGCCTTCGCGGAGCGAGGAAGTAAGAAATAAAAAGTAAACAGTAAAAAGAACGAGAAATACGTCAAAATCCCATCTTTTGGCGGCTGCTTTTTGCCTTTTGCCTGGTTCATCACTGCTTGCCCTCCCGATAGGTGGGTGTCACCCCGAAATTCATCCGTACTAATCCTCCCGGTTCGAGTTGCACCAGGCGGGACTGACTATTGCGCTCAATAAATTTTTGGTTGGGAGCCAGAGTGTAGCCCGGTAGACTGGTTAAATCCAGCGTGCCGGTGCGGTAGCCAGAGATAACATTGGCAAGTGAGAATAAACCGTTGGCATCGGTCGTGATGCGATTGCCGTCATCCATAAAAATTACAGCATTAGGCACTCCTGGTTCTCCTGGCTGCTGTTCGCCATCAAAGTTTTTATCGACAAATACTCGCCCAATCAGGGTGCCACAGTCTGACAAAATGCCGGGTCGAATCCGCAACTGATGGCTGGCGATGTTGCTCCTCGTTTCTTGTGCCTGATTTCTCCCGTTACCGCGAATAGCGTCTGGCGTTACCACGGCGGCATAAACCACGTTCAGGGTTTGGTTCGGCTCAAGTTTAGGAAAATTAAAGGTAACTGTCCGGTTGGACGTAGTAGCGGGTTGTATAGTGATTTGGGCAGTACTGGAGCCAGTGGTCAGCGAGGCTTGCAAGGACTCCGGCACATACCGTAAGCCCACAGGTAGGGTGTCTGTAATGCTGATATTGCTGGCAGTGGCTGTGCCGGTATTTTTCAACGCCAAGCGATAAACAACCGTGTCGCCCGGTTCTGCTGCGGCGCGATCGCCTGTTTTGATCAGTTCTAGAGCCGCTTGACCTGCTGTGACTGAAGTTTCATTGGATTTCACGCCTTCTGGGGGGAGATTGTCACCCGCAGCAGAGGCGGTATTCAAGATGTCTATTGCGCTAACGGGCAACGACTGAAAAGCAAAAGCAAACGAACACGTTAGGATAGCTGTTAGACGCAGGTAGGTACGCCCCAACAGAGGTTGCAGGGATTTCATTCTTCAGAGATTAACTAAACAAAACACCCCATTGCTGGACTGTTAGAGAGATAAAGAAATTGTGGTGGTAGACTCCCTGATGCTCCCTGAGGGGTATAGACCCTGATTAGGTGAAACTTACACTACCAGGTTTCTACGATCTACGACAATACCTGTATCTGAGTCTCTTCCGCAAGAGAATTTTTGAAGGAATATTGCTATAGGAATATTTTCTATTTCTGCCTTAATAAAATTTTTATTGCTTTTGGCAGATGAAATTAACTAAAAATTATTAATATTTGTTTTTTGCCTTTGCATTAGCCGGTTCTTGAGCGCGAAATTGTCAATAAATCAGCCAATTTGACGCAAAATATTCAGCTTTCTAGATTTGGGGCAAATTTAATTGGCGTTGCCTCTCTAGACGCGATGTGATGTTGAAGAATCCGTCTGATTGATCGTAATAAAAGAACCCCACTCCTAACCCCTCCCCGCAAGCAGGGAGGGGTTAGGAGCTGTAGGGGATAGCGCAGGGCGGAGGGAAGGGCGTAGGCTCTTAGCCGAGGCGAAGCCATCGCTTTTTGTGAACTAAAATTTACCTTCTAAGGCGGGAATGCAACGTTCGCACAATAGGGGATGCTCGGCAGATTCGCCCACATGAATCGAGTAGTTCCAGCAGCGATCGCATTTTTCCCCGTCTGCTTTCACTACGCCAATCGATAAAGCTTCTGTCTGCGAACTGTATTTTAAGCCTTGCAATGCTTCCGAAGAATCTAGCAGCTCTACTTGGGAGGAGATAAACAAGTATCTCAGCTCATCTACTCGATTACCCAATCCTGAAGACGGAGAATGAGAATGGAAAGCTGAAGTCAAATTCAAGGCTTGCAGTAAAGAGCGGAACTCAGCATTTGGGACATAAAGTAATACCTTGGCTTCCAAAGAAGAGCCAATCATTTTTTCTGCCCTTGCTTGCTCCATCACCTTATTCACCTCAGTGCGGATTTGTCGCAATTGTTGCCAAAATCCTGCCAATTTTGGAGCTTTCCAATGCTCCTCTAACTTCACCCACCCCGATTCAAACACGGATTTGTAGGGTGTGGGATAGGGGAGATATTGCCAAATATCTTCTGCTGTATGAGAGAGAACTGGCGCGATCGCGCGCGCTAAATTTTCCAGAGCGATCGCCAAAACTGTCTGGCAACTACGGCGACGGAAGCTATCTGGAGCGCTAATATAAAGCCGATCTTTGGCAATATCTAGATAAAAATTGGACAAGTCAACAACGCAGAAATTCTGCACTGTTTGAAAAAAGCGGAAGAACTGGAAACTCTCAAATGCTTGCGTGACTTCCCCGAAGACTTCTGTCATCCGGTGCAACATATAGCGGTCGAGTTCTGGCAGTTGTTCGTAAGGTACTGCATCTTTAGTTGGGTCAAAATCGTGTAGATTTCCTAATAAGAACCGCGCCGTATTGCGAATCTTGTTTCTAACATCTCCCATCTGTTTGAGGATGTTCTTGCTGATGGGGACATCTGAAGAATAATCCACCGAAGAAACCCACAAGCGCAAAACGTCAGCACCGTAGGGTGGCTCTTCTTTTTGATTTTTGCCCCCATTGATGACAATCGAGGGGTCGATGACATTCCCCAGAGATTTACTCATCTTGCGTCCCTGCTCATCCAAGGTAAAGCCGTGGGTCAAGACAGTTTTGTAGGGCGCGATGTCGTTCGTTGCCACACTCGTGAGCAAACTCGATTGGAACCAACCCCGGTGCTGATCGGAGCCTTCTAAATAGATATCTGCTGGATATTCCAATTCTGGTCGCTGTTGCGCTACCGCCGCCCAAGAGGAGCCAGAGTCAAACCAGACATCCATCGTATCCGTGCCTTTGCGGTAGCTGCGACCGTTATGGCGATAACTTTCTGGCAAGAGTTCTTCTACCGACCTTTCCCACCAGACATCCGAACCCTTTTCAGCAATGATTGCCTGGACGTGGGCGATGGTTTCCTCGTTCAGTAGCGGTTCGTTGGTTTCTAGGTCGTAGAAAACGGGAATTGGCACGCCCCAGTTGCGTTGACGGGAGATACACCAATCGGAACGATCCGCGACCATTGCCGTGATCCGATTTTCACCTTGAGCGGGAATCCAGGTCACGGAAGCGATCGCTTTTAGCGCCTCTTCTCTAAATCCCTCCACCGATGCGAACCACTGTTCTGTGGCTCGATAAATGGTCGGCTTTTTCGTGCGCCAGTCGTAAGGATATTTGTGAACGTAGGGTTCCTCTTTCAGTAGCGATCGCGCTTGGCTGAGCGCATCAATCACTGCCTGATTTCCATCACCCAGGACGTTCAACCCCGCAAACTGCCCTGCTTCTTGCGTGAAGTTGCCATCGGCATCTACTGGCGACAGCAGCGGCAAACCGTAGCGTTGACCAACCTTGTAATCCTCATCCCCATGACCGGGAGCCGTGTGAACTAATCCGGTACCAGAATCGGTGGTGACATAATCGCCCCCAATCACAATCGGACTCTCGCGGTCGAAGAGTGGGTGCTGGTAAGTGCTGTGTTCCAAATCTTTACCCGGTACTGTCGCCTTTACCGTGAGATTCGTCGAGAGCGTCGTTGACAACCGTTCCACCAAATCCGCAGCCACTAACAGGTATTTGGTCGAAATCGGCAGAGAATCTGCCTCCACTTCCACCACTGCGTAAGTCAGTTCTGGATTCAGGCTTACCGCTAGGTTGGCGGGAATCGTCCAAGGCGTCGTCGTCCAAATTGCCACACCGAGATCGGGCAAGAATGGTTGCAATTGCGATCGCACGGCTGGCCCCAGATTCGTCATCTGGAAAGCTGCATAAAGGCTGCGCGAGGTATGAGCTGGGCGACCTTCAGAATCTTCGGGATACTCTAACTCTGCCTCAGCCAGCGCCGTTTTAGAACTTGGACTCCAGTGAACTGGCTTTAAACCGCGATAAATATATCCCTTCAGCACCATCTCACCGAAGACGCCAATTTGAGCGGCTTCGTACTCTGGTTTTAAAGTCAGATACGGATGCTCCCAGTCGCCCCAGACACCGTAACGTTGGAAGCTTTGGCGCTGCTCGTCTACTGTATGAAGCGCAAAATCTCTGGCTTTGTGGCGGAGATCCAGAGGTGTCAGATTTTGCCGCTCTGCTGGCTTCATTTGCTGAAGGACTTTCAACTCAATCGGCAAGCCGTGACAATCCCAACCCGGAACGTAGCGAACTTTGCGCTCTTGCAGGAGCTGGTAGCGGTTGATGATGTCTTTGAGGATTTTATTTAAAGCATGACCAATGTGGAGCGAACCATTGGCATAGGGCGGCCCATCATGCAAAACAAAAATTTCGCCGGGATTGTTCTGCGACAGTCGCTCGTAAATTTGCTGGTCTGCCCAAAATTTTTGCAGTTCCGGTTCCCGCTTAATAGCGTTCGCCCGCATATCAAATTGGGTTTTGGGCAGATTAACGGTGTCTTTGTAGTTCCCTGTTTCTGTCACAGTTTAATGCCGAGAAATGATTGAGTTGCTTTCAATCATTATCGGTTACAAATCGCAATCTCTTCAAGTTGCAGCGGAAAAATGAACCGCAAAGATGCACAGAACACAAAGCAAGAAAATGGAATAAGCAGCGATCGCAATCTAATTTTAGTTGAGAGATACCAGCCCTTGAGATCCCCAACTTCTGTCTGGAAGTCGGGGATCTCGCCTTCACAAAGCGTTAGGACTGCTATCCCTTCCGCTGCTTCCTTGGCACCATACAACGGCTTTGCGGCTCATTCTCCTCCTAACCTTTATTTTCAAGTTGGGTTGGGTGGATTTTCTAACGGCTGATTTGCCTGCTCTGTTCCACTCACCGAGTCACTTGTTTCTTCATGGGCTGGTTCTGGAGGTGAAGCTGGAATATGCTTTTCTTCAGCATCTTCTAGAGCAGCTTCCACCAGTTCGGGGTCGGGAGGGTTCGGACGAACGGGTTCGGGTACGTTTTCTGGGCTAGCCTCCAACTCTGAGGGTGATGATGGTGATGATGGGGAAGTCTCTGGGGCTGTTGTGGCTGTTTCCCCTGTCGTTGCTGCTTCTACAGATGCTGGGGGTTCCAAGTCATCCTCTGAGGGTGATGCTGGGGAAGTCTCTGGTGCAGTTATGGCTGTTTCCCCTGTCGTTGCTGCTTCTACAGATGCTGGGGGTTCCAAGTCATCCAAGTCTGTGTCTTGGACACTTTCTTCAAATGGGACGGATATTACTTCAATCTGAGATTCCGGCTGGGATTCCGGCTTTGAGGGTGCGGGTGGAACGGGTGGTTGATTGAGTAACACCGTTTCATCCTCATCTTCATCCGTCCGGTTATCCAGCACGGTAACACGAGGTTTTCCGGCGTCGGTGGAGGTAGGCGCAGGTGTCGTCTTGGATGCCCCTGTTTGGGTGGTTCCAGTGCCCGATTTGCCCTGAGTCACTTTACTTGCCGTCTGCTGAGCTTTGTCCTTAAAAGTTGCAAATAGACTGGTTATCCGCTGCGGTATGGATAAACTGGTCAGTTTTTCCTGCAATGCTTCGGGACTCGGAATCTCAGTTTGCTGCGCTGCGGGGGTGAGACTGCGTCGTAATGTCAGGGTTTCCCAACCTAACCAACCGACTAGCGCTACGCTAGCGATTTGACCTAGCAGCACACCGCCGGTGATGCGTCCAGCACACACCCATAAAACTAGGGCATAGAACAATCCCACCCCACTCCAGATAAAATCACTCTTTCGGTGTACTTCGGGGAAAAAGAAAGCCGCCATGTAAAGGGCGAAGCTACCGACTGCAACAGCGCTCGCTAGGATATATGCCAGCATTTCGTGGATGCTCCAAAACTTGTGTCTATGTTTCAATTCTGCTAGAGATTGTTGACTTAGATACAAATAAAAACTAAATCTGCTGTTTCAATTGTTGATTCTTCGCCGGAGGAGGCGGTACTACTTTTGCGACTCTTAATATCTTCTTTAGGGAAAACTCTCAGGATATCGGGCTACTCTGAAGGAAAAGCAACTGTTCAAAAGCATTGCAGAGTTGAACATTGAATCTTATGACACAGCAGAGCTTTGGTGTGATTGGTTTGGCGGTCATGGGCGAGAACTTGGCGCTGAATGTGGAGCGTAATGGGTTCCCCATTTCCGTCTATAATCGCACTCCAGAAAAAACGGATGCCTTTATGGCTGAGCGAGCGCAGGGCAAAAATGTCTATGCTGCTTATTCCATTGAAGATTTTGTCCAATCCTTAGAACGCCCTCGCAAAATCCTGATTATGGTGAAAGCGGGTGCGCCGGTAGATGCGGTGATTAACCAGCTCAAACCGTTACTGGATGAGGGTGACATCATTATTGATGGTGGCAACTCCTTATTTGACGATACCGCTCGTCGCACCCGCGAATTAGAGCCATCTGGGTTCAGATTTATCGGGATGGGCGTCAGTGGAGGTGAAGAAGGAGCGCTGAATGGCCCTAGTCTGATGCCGGGAGGTACGAAAAGCTCCTATGAGTATCTGGAACCAATTTTGACGAAAATTGCGGCTCAGGTGGATGATGGCCCCTGTGTCACCTACATCGGCCCTGCGGGTGCCGGTCACTACGTCAAAATGGTACACAATGGCATTGAGTACGGCGATATGCAGCTGATTGCAGAGGCATATGACTTGCTCAAGAATGCGTTGGGGCTAGACGCGAACCAACTACACGAAGTATTTGCCGAATGGAATACCACTGATGAACTCAATTCTTATTTGATTGAGATTACAGCTGATATTTTCAATTACCGAGACCCCGACACTCGTCAGCCTCAGGTCGATGTGATTCTCGATGCGGCTGGGCAGAAAGGGACGGGTCGCTGGACGGTGCAGAGTGCGCTGGAGCTGGGGATCGCTATTCCAACGATGACGGCGGCGGTGAATGCCCGGATCATGTCTGCCTTTAAGAAGGAACGGGTGGCTGCTTCGGAGATATTAACGGGTCCTAGTGGCAAGTATGAGGGAGACGCCAAAACCTTCATTAACCAAATCCGTGATGCTCTGTATTGCTCGAAGATTTGCTCTTACGCCCAAGGGATGGCGCTATTGAGTTCGGCGTCGAAGGCTTATTCCTATGACCTGAATTTGAGCGAAACTGCCCGGATTTGGAAGGGTGGTTGCATTATTCGAGCCGGATTCTTGAATAAGATTAAATCTGCTTTCAAGGACAATCCAGAGTTGCCTAATTTGCTCTTGGCTCCTGAGTTTAAGCAGACCATTTTGGATCGCCAGGATGCTTGGCGGGAGGTATTAGCGCAGTCGGCGAAGCTGGGGATTCCAGTTCCGGCATTCAGCGCGTCGCTAGATTACTTCGATAGTTACCGACGCGATCGCTTGCCGCAAAATCTTACCCAAGCTCAGCGCGACTACTTTGGTGCTCATACCTACGAGCGCATTGACAAAGCAGGCTTCTTCCATACCGAGTGGACTCAAGTCGATGAGGAAAGCGTTCAAACCTCTACGCCTGAGCCACTGCAAGCCCAAGACCCTGCGGAAGCTGTACGCACAACGATTACATAAATAGGAGTAGTCGGGCGGGCATTGCCCGCCCGACCGTCGTTGTCGCGATTTCAACAGCTTTTGGCTCCGGACGCCAAAAATTTAGGAAATTTCCAGATGGAGGGTCGTTATTCTTCTGGGTAGACGCTGCGCGATCGCGTCTTTCCCCATCGGTTTTGGGTGAAGATTTAAGGCAACTCCTCAGATCCTTTTTCTTTGCGATTCATGAGCCAGATTTTTCTAATAAAGAACTTTGCCTACACGAATTCATGCACAAACTGGATCTGGGGTATTTGCATCCAGCATCCAGGGAGCCGAGAAAAGGCGATCGCTATTCTGAGAAACAGTTAGGAATTTGAATTGATGCAAAATCCTTTACAAACGCCTCACAGTGGCTACCACTGGGACGGCACCAGTCAGCGTTTCTTTGAAGGTTGGTACTACCGCGTCACCTTACCAGATTGCGGACATACCTTTGCTTTCATGTACTCCCTCGAAGATCCCCTAGGCAATCAACCTCACAGCGGCGGTGCTGCCCAAATTCTGGGCCCAGAAGATAGTTACCTTTGCCGGACTTTCCCAGATGTCAACAAATTTTGGGCATCGCGGGACGTTTTAGCCTTGGGACACTGGGGCAAAACCGATTTATCCACCAAACCTGCCTCCCTCCCTCCAGAGGCTTTTGAGCGTCACGTTCAGGATGGCTATCAAGCCACCGCTACTTGGCATCAGGGAGCTTTACACGATCCGGGCACGGGTTCTCAAGCGCGTTGGCAGTATGAAATTAAACCTGTATATGGATGGGGAAATCTAAATCAGCCACAACAATCAACAGCCGGATGGTTGTCTTCTTTCCCGATTTTTGAACCGGGATGGCAAATTTTGATGGCTCACGGGCTGGCAACTGGCTGGATTGAGTGGAATGGAAAACGCTACGACTTCACCAACGCCCCTGCCTACGGTGAAAAAAACTGGGGGCGCTCTTTTCCTCAAAAATGGTTCTGGCTGAATTGCAATAGTTTTGATGAGTCTCCAGATATTGCCTTAACGGCTGGTGGAGGCAGACGCGGGGTGCTGTGGTGGATGGAATCGGTGGCGATGATTGGCTTGCACTATCAAGGCAAATTTTATGAATTTGTACCGTGGAACTCGAAAGTAAGTTGGAATATTGAGCCTTGGGGCAGCTGGCAAATGCAAGCCCATAACTCCGAATTTGAAGTTGAGTTAACCGCTACTACAAATCTACCGGGGACTCTCCTGCGTGCCCCCACGGAAAAGGGTTTAATCTTTTGTTGTCGCGACACGATGAACGGTCAAGTTGACCTGGAACTGCGCCAACGGGGTGACAAATCTAAAATCATCCTGAAAGCTGGCAGTTCTCTATGTGGATTGGAAACAGGCGGTGGCCCTTGGGAAGAAACCTGGCGGTCTACTTAAATTCAACTGGGTAATGCTGCCCTTAGGCTGCTATGATCGCCTTAGAATTGGGGCTGTAGCTCAGTTGGATAGAGCGAGCGCCTCCTAAGCGCTAGGTCGCCGGTTCGAGCCTGGCCAGTCCCGTTGTCTGCTACTCTCTAAAACAGTTAGTCGCCCAGTGGAGTGTATCTACGTGGACGCTAGCTAGGATAGGGAATTTTAACCAGTAAGCGATCGCGCTTCGTGCGTATCGCTTCCCATGTAAACACGGCTTTTTCAATTGATTGATGATCCTGAAAATTGGTGCTAGCCGACAAAAACACTTGTCTTCCAAGCCTTCGCGCTCTAAAAGTAGATATTCTCGGCTGCTAATGCTCGCTCTACCCGTGGCGCTGTGGTTTGGTTACAAGGAAGTTAAAAAAAGCCTGGTCAAACCCCAGGCAATGTTAGTTTTGGGTGGCTCTACCTCAGCCTTGGAGCGGGAGAAGCTGGCAGCAAGAATGGCTCGTCAGCATTCAGATTTGCCCATCTGGGTTTCTTCAGGTAGCACTAACAAAGCTTACGTTAAACGGGTTTTTGCCAAAGCTGGGGTTGCCCCTAGTCGCCTGCATTTGGACTATCAGGCGGTGGATACGGTTACGAACTTTACGACGCTGGTTGATGAGTTGCAGAGTCTTGGGATCACCAGCATCTATTTAATTACCTCGGACTATCATATGCGCCGCGCCAGAGTCATTGGAGAGATTGTTTTAGGCAGTCGGGGCATTACTCTAAAGCCCGTGATCGTGCCTTCGGACATACCGCAGGAGCCGATTGAGAAATCAATTCGGGATGGAGCCAGAGCCATTCTTTGGGTGACTACCGGCTATACGGGAGCCACCCTCGGTCAGTCATCAAATCAGATTAAGCAGGAATCGTTGCCGTTTCTTTCACCAAGACATAAGGCGACACAATCAGAGCGCTGAATCGCTTGTTTTTGTTGTCGTTCCAATCTTGTTTCTGAGCTTCGGAGGGCTTGTAAATCAATTGTTCGCTAATCCAGTGCTGCACAGAGGAAACATCATCATTAGCGATCGCTACCCCAACATCTAGCAAGTCCAGCTCTTGAGCTACGATAACCACAGCCTCCCGTTCCGCATGAGGCATCAGCCAGTTCCACTCAGCCTCATCTAGCAATTCTGCTAATTCTTCTCTTAAACCCTGCATTTTTAATTTTTTTGATTTCAGCAAATTTTATTTTAATCTATTTTATAGAAGCTGCTACTCCCCACGATATTTCTCTAAGATTCTGCTTTCATTTCGTCAATTTCAAATAAACTGACAATGACTCCAGTAATCGGAATTGCAATAAAAATTCCGAGTAATCCTGCTACTCTAGCACCTACTAGTAAGGCGAAAAATACGACGACTGGATTAATATTAAGCGAATTTTGCATAATCCGGGGCGTGATGAAATTGTCTTGTACTTGCTGGATTATGATACAAACAACAACTACTTGAACGGCTAACCAAACACTCTGAGACAATAAAATAAGAAAAACAATACCCACCCCTAAAGTAGCTCCAATCCCAGGGATTAAATCGAATAATCCAGCAATAATTGCCAAAAGTAAGGGAAATGGTACATTTAAAATTAAAAAAACCAAAAAAGTAGTCGTAGTCAGAAATAAACATAAAACCATCTGTCCTCGAAAAAATCCGAGAAACTTGCGTTGAATGACAATGGTAAATCTATTTTGTAAATGTGCGGGAACCAGCCTAAGAATAAGCTTCCAAAGCTTTTCTCCATCTAGCAACATAAAAAAAGAAATAACGGAAATTAATATCAAATTAAGAAAATTGGCAAAAAATACTTGTATAGTCGTTAAGCTATAACCGATTCCTAACCCCAGCGATGAGACGATTTGATTTTGAAATTGTTCTTGAATTATGCTCAAATTTACTTGAACATTGAATCTTAAAAGAAATTTTTCTATTTGATAAGCCAAAGGAATTAAAGAATTTAAAAAGGTTGTTAAGCTAGAAATTAATTGTTGCCCTTGCGATACAACTGTTAAACCAACTGTGACAGTAAGACTAGCAATCACGATCATGCCTAGAATAAAGACCACGGTAACAGCAACACCGTGAGGCACAAAACGAGTTAGCGATCGCACGGGATAACTCAGTAGAAAAGCGACAATAGCTGCAAATGTAAAAATGACAATAACTGTTTCAAAGTAAGCTAAAACTTTTACAAACGCCCAGCCAGAAGCAACGAAAAGCAAAAATCTAACCAATGCCAAATTGTTCAGTCGCTGCAAAAGATACTTGGCAGAAGGTTCGCTCATTTCTTTTTGGGATGGTGATTTAATCCAGAATCCCGGTGATTGACTCATTTCTTTATTGAATGAACCAATAGCCGGATATCCAGACAGATTTGGAATAACCTAATCCTACTGAAAGCGCAACTGTCAGGACATCATCCCAACGTTTTAATTTCGCCGAGAAAATCTTGTCTTTTGAAATTCTTTAACGGCCTAAATCGTGTAAAGCATGAATCGCTGTGGCGCATTTTTGCGTTACCGCCTGTAACTCATCCCGGTCTGTTGAATTAGGAGGCTCAATTACCTGACCAATCCGCACCGTTACTGGCACCGGACGCGGAACCAGCGAACCTTTCTTAAAAATCGCTTCCGTACCCCACAAACTAACGGGCAGCAACGGCACCTTCGCCTTGGCGGCAATCAGCGCAGCACCTAGCTTTGGGTCTGAAATTCTGGCGTCTGGCGTCCGCGTTCCTTGTAAAAAGACACCGACCGCCCACCCTTCCTCTAGGAGAGACAGCGCCGAACGAATCGCACTCCGGTCTGCGGAACCCCGCTTGACGGGGTAAGCACCATACAACTTAATTGCCTGCTTCAAAACAGGGACTCGAAACAGTTCTTCTTTTGCCATATACGCTACGGGTCGTCGCACGCAGCAGGACAAAATCGGCGGATCGAAATCACTGGCATGATTGCTAACCACTAGAAGTGGTCCAATCGGAGGAACGTGTTCGCACCCATAAATCCGACCTCGCAGGTAGGCATGAAGCACGGGGCTGACCACCGACCACTTAAACAGGTGGTATAGAACTAAACTCGAAACAGGCTCGCGGCTTCTGCCCAGATTAGATAATTCGCTATCCACCGTACTCTCGCTGTAAACCTTTAACCACCTTGTCTGATTTTTCTCGTTCCCTGGCTGATGAGGGAAGGAGGGAATTTTTCCATTCTCTCACTCGCACGCGCTGTTGCGGTCGCCGGACTTTATTCTGCATTCGGCAACTCTGCAACACTACCCACGTTTTCCAAAGTTAAATCGGGGCAAGTACGTTTAATTAAACCCGTAAGAACTTTCCCCGGGCCAATTTCCACAACCTGCGAAATTCCTTGTACAGGCAATTGTAGGGAAATTTCTCGCCACCGCACCGAGCCGGTCATCTGACGGATGAGGCGCTCTTTTAAGATATCAGCGTCCACAGATGGGACGGGTTCCACATTTGACAGCACTGGCACTTGAGCCGAATTAAATGGAACTGACTCCAAAACTACCTGGAACTCAGCGGCAGCTTCCGCCATTAAGGGAGAGTGAAAGGCTCCTGAAACATTCAAGCGGACAACACGCTTAACCTTTACTTGACTTAGCACTGCCTCCACCGCTTCTGGCGTTCCAGAGATGACGACTTGGGCGGAACTGTTGTCGTTGGCTAACACAACGTCGGGGGTCTGCTGAATTTGTTGTTCTAGCTGTTCGCGGTCGAAGCCAATCAGCGCTGCCATCATGCCATCGGACGCACTATCCATAAATTCTGCCCGACGTTTCACTAGGCGCAACCCCGCCTCAAAGTCAAAGACACCGGCGACGTAAAGAGCAACGTATTCTCCCAGACTGTGACCGGCAACGAGGTTAGGTTGATGTCTCCCAGCTTGCATTCGATCCGCTAAAATGCTTTCTACGACATACAGGCTGGGCTGGGTATAAAGAGTGCGGGATAATTTATCTTCCTGACTCTGACAGATTTCTGGTACAGACCAGCCTAAAATTTGCTCGGCTTGCTCAAATTTAGCCTTTGCCTCTGGCAAGTCTAATAAATCCACTCCCATTCCGATTGCCTGAGAACCTTGCCCAGGAAACACCCATGCGGTCTTTGTCATTGGTCATTGGTAATTGGTAATTCGTAATTGGCAATTAGCAATAGGTAATTGGAGAAAAGTTTTCAGTTTTAGAGGCGCAATTGATCGCGTCTGAGTTTTGGCTTAAAAAATTTCTTTCTTGCCTTAAAACTCAATCCTTAACACTCCTAACTTTCATTACCCCCTACCGATCCACCTATCGAAAATTATTGGAAGCGGAGATCCGACCTCCGCAAAATTAAAAATCTAAAATTGATTTATCTGCCCCATTGGAAAATCGCTGCGCCCCACGTTAAACCCGCGCCAAAGCCGGAAGTAGCAATCATATCTCCTGGTTTAATTTTGCCTTCTCGCACAGCTTCATCCAGCGCTAAGGGAATGGAAGCAGCAGAAGTATTGCCGTAGTTAGCAAGATTGCTAATGACTTTTTCGGCAGGAATCTTTAAGCGTTGGGCGACGGCATCAAGAATTCGCTGATTGGCTTGATGTAAAAGCAACCAGTCAATTTGTTCAATGCTGATATTTGCGCGAAACATTGCTTTTTCCAGCACTTCCGGCACTTTTTGCACGGCAAAGCGATAAACTTCCTTGCCGTTCATGGTGATGGGGTGGTAAGTGCCAGCTTGGACGTTGATCCCAGGAACCAGTTCTTTAGGCTGTGCCGTGTAGGCTAGGCTGAGGGATTTGTGCTGGGTTCCATCACTGCGGAGTTCAAATCCCAGCAGGCGATCGCGATCGCTCGCCTGCATGACAATGGCACCAGCACCATCCCCAAATAACACGCAGGTTCCCCGATCTGACCAATCTACCCAGCGCGACAGAATATCAGCCCCAATCAGCAAGACATTTTGATAAACGCCGGTGCGGATAAACTGCGATGCCGTAACTAAACCAAAGACAAATCCAGAGCAAGCGGCTGTTAAATCAAAAGCTACCGCCCTAGATGCTCCCAGTTGAAACTGAATTGCTGAGGCACTCCCGAACAAATCATCGGCAGTTGAGGTTGCCAGAATAATTAAATCCAGGTCTTCTGGGGCGATCCCAGCCATTGCGATCGCTCTTTGTGCCGCGAGTGTGGCGATCGAACTTAAGGACTCCTCACCCGCTAGCCGTCGCTGACAAATCCCGGTGCGGCTGGCGATCCAATCATCGGAAGTATCTACCAGCTGAGTGAGTCCATGATTATCCAGAGAACCTGAGGGGATCGCAGAGCCGCTTCCGGTAATGGCGACGCCGACGCCTGTTTGTTGCAACATTGCTCTCCATGCTTGCTGGGGTCTTTAGGTATCAGCTATCAGCATTTTAGCTTTTAGCTAAATCGATTAATTCTAAACGATCGACGCTGGAATGTCACATTTTACACTTCATCCTTCATACTTGTTGCTATTCGCCGATTGCCGATTGTTTAGCACTGATATCTTGAGACTGAATCCGCTCCAGTACCTGGTTATCAACAGCTTCTTTCGCGATGCGAATCGCGTTAAAAATTGACGGAGCCTGGGAGCTACCGTGGCTAATAATACAAATGCCTCCTACCCCTAACAACAAGCAACCGCCATGTTCCGCGTGGTCTACCCGCTGCTTTATTCGCCGCAGGTTTGGTTTCAACAGAGCCGTGCCGACTTGCCCGCGCAGTCCTTGAGGTAACTCTTCCTGGAGGATTTGCAATACTGCCTCGCCAACGGCTTCAGCAAATTTCAACAGAACATTCCCGGCAAAACCATCGCAAACGACCACATCAAAATTACCCGTCAGGACATCTCGCCCTTCGGCATTGCCAGTAAAGCAAATTTGCGAATTCTCTTGCAGCCTTTGGTAAGTGCGAACCGCTAGATCGTTCCCCTTACATTCTTCTTCACCAATGTTGAGTAAGCCGACTTTAGGAACGTCTACACCCAGCACATACTGGCTGTAAATCGATCCCATCAGTGCGAACTGCTCCAAAAATTTAGGACGACAATCGACATTTGCGCCGACATCGAGAATTAGCACTGATTTACTAGCTACCATCGTTGGCAAAACTGCTCCGATGGCGGGGCGGTCGATCCCCCGAAGGCGTCCCAGTCGCAGCAGAGCAGATGCCATAGCGGCTCCTGAATGACCCGCTGACACTACTGCTTGGGCTTGTTTTTGTTTTACCAAATCCATTGCTACGTTGATCGAAGCCTTGGGCTTGCGTTTTAAACCACTTAGAGGCTCCTCGTGCATTTCAATTGTGCCCTCAGAAGGCACAATTTGAGGAAGATGAGAACTGGTGTGTTGCCCTAGGGAAGCTTCAATCTGATGAGGATCGCCCACCAGCAAAACCTCTACGTCTAATTCTTCCTGTGCCCTAAGCGCTCCAGCAACGATTTCGGCGGGGGCGTGGTCGCCACCCATAGCGTCAATTGCGATCCGTGCGCGAGTCGATCCCATTGATCAAAGTGATATAAACCTTAAAAATTCTACCAGTACCCGATGACTCGTGGAGAAACCGGGGTCAATCCGGGAGGATGAAACAGGACGCAGGAAGGATAAATAAAAGAATGCTGAAAAAAATGGTACTCCTAAATAGGTAAAGATAGAGAACTAGTTGTCCCACGGGAGAGTTTATCCATTTTTGCTTGCTCACCGATTACTCATTCCTTGTCCCTGCTTGTGCTTTACCTATACGCGAACTCCCGAAAAAATATCTTCATTCTGGCGGAAGCAATTTCCGCCTTGGGCTTTTTTTATAGCTTGCACATCCGGCAGGCTCTTTGTTTAGTGAATAAAGGAAAGTGAGGAATGTTGCAATTATTTGGCTCTGGATTGGTAGCGCTGTGGATGAATATGGCTGGGGTAAAAACAACAGAGATAGATACTACCCAACTGGCTGCGTGGCGGGGAGTTCCTTTGTTTTCCCTATCGATGGCGACCGATCCGGTAGCTGAAAACACCATGCGGCAATATTTGAAGGGCTGGAGCGCTAAAGGCATGGGGGAGGCGGCTCAAGGGGTGTGGATTCAGTCGGGTTCTATGCCCTTGGCAACTCATCAGGGAAATATTCCCTTACCGGCAGCTTCTTTGACCAAGATTGCGACTTCTGCTGCTGCGTTGGAGACTTGGGGTCCAGGCCATCAGTTTGAAACCTCAATTGGCACGACCGGACCTGTGAGAAATGGAATTTTGCAGGGAGATTTGGTGATTAATGGCAGTGGCGATCCCTTTTTCGTGTGGGAAGAAGCGATCGCTCTGGGGAATGCTTTAAATAAACGGGGCATCCGCCGCATCAACGGCAATTTGGTGATTGTGGGCGATTTTTACATGAATTACCAATCCCACCCTTATATGGCGGGTCAGATGCTCAAACAAGCATTTAACCCCACCTCGTGGCCCAGAGATGCCCAATATCTATACAACTTAATGCCCCCAGGAACGCCAAAACCACAAATTGCGATCGCGGGTTCGGTCAAAGTTTCGTCAATTGCAATTCCCAAGCAGATTTTGTTGTTGCGTCATCGCTCAATGTCCTTGGCACAAATCCTCAAGGAAATGAACATTTACAGTAACAACGACATGGCAGAGATGCTGGCAAAAGCCCTTGGGGGGGCACCTGCCGTCGCTCAGTTGGGGGCTACGTCTGCCGGTGTCCCCCAACAAGAAGTTCAACTGGTAAATGGCTCTGGGTTAGGGGTAGAAAATCGCATCTCGCCCCGCGCTGTTTGCGGCATGCTAACGGCGATCGAAAGTTCTTTACAACCCCATCAGCTAACGGTAGCTGACCTCTTCCCGATATCGGGACGCGATCGCCGGGGAACGATGGTATCTCGCCACATCCCCACAGGCACGATTATCAAAACTGGCACCCTGCGCGATGTCAGCGCCCTTGCTGGGGTAATGCCGACACGCGATCGCGGTCTGGTTTGCTTTGCGATCATCAACCGGGGTGGTGATGTCGATGGTTTTAGAAAACAGCAAGACCAAATACTTCAAAAACTGGTGCAACGATGGGGCGTTCCCCCCACTCTACCAGCAGCGATTCTTCCTAGCACTGGGCGAGCTGATATTGCTGGATTTCTCGGTGACGCCAGTCGCAATGAAATTCTCTCAGATTTTCAAGCGCGACGATAATATCGCACAGCACTCCTAATGATTCGTGAAGGCAAGATCCCCGACTTTCCAAGAAGGCGGGGATCTCAACCACTGGCATCTCACAACTCAAATAGGATTGCTATACCATTTTGGTTATTATGACCCTCGCTTACCGATTCAAGGAATAATTTCCGTCACCACCCGGCTACTACCACCGCTAGCACCACCGCCACCCGTGACAACAACCGTTTGACCTTGAAACTTACCGACTGCTCTGGAACCCGTCAAGTGCAGCGGCGGGTCAACTTGTTGATGATAAATTACATTGCCTTGAGCATCAAATTCTTCAGTCGGAATATTCCAAGTCACCTGATTGGCGTAAAGTTGGGATTTATTCCGACTGCCAACGCCTTGGACGCCACCAACCAGACGAGCCACTTTTCCCTTCAGATCTACCTGACCCCGGTTCCCCGTCAGCGTCACTTGCTGCTGCTGATGCACCACTTTCACGGGTTGGTCTGACGTAACCATTTGTGTGTCTAAGTTCCAGGTGACAGAATTTCCAGCGATTTGCACCGGCGGCTCTAAAGAAGTCATCTGAACATTCTTTGTCAGCGTTGCCATCTTCGTTTTCAGGTTTACCTGACCAGAATCTCCTGCTGCTTGCTCTGTCACGCGATTGCCTGTGTAGCGGTCAATCTGGATGCGGCGATCGCCAACTACCATCTGCTGGGGAATTTGCCACACTAAATGCTCGGTTCTCATTTGTACCGCTGGGTCTTTCGATGTTGCGACAATTTGACCCAATAATTCCATATGCTGCGACCGACTAAAATATCGTCCTTCCTTCGCTGTTGCCACCATCTTTTGATGGGTGCCGACGAGATTTTGACGCACGATCACAACGTCTTCCTTTGGTCGCCACTCTAATTCATTCCCTTTTAAAACTGCCCCATTCCGAGGGTCTGTGGCAACAATCTGACCCTTCAGAAAGATTTTTTTACCATCCTCTTGAACTTCGCCACTATCTGCGGTGATTTGCATAATCATTTTTCCATCTTGGAACAAATCCCCGCTAGGATTTTGGATGCGAGCAGCTTTCTTATCTTTGGTATAAACTGCCTGCTTTGCCTTCACTTTCCACAAAGGTTGTCCCTTCTCATCTGCCTGATCCAGAGTCACATTTTGGAATACTAAACTCCCCTCAAAATCTGTCACGGAAGCAGTATCTTTCTGCAATTTTTTTTCCGTGCGTTTTTCAGTATTACAAGCACTAACTAAAAAAGTGAATAATAAAAAATAAATAGGCAAAAGAAATAATTTTTTGCGAGGAGCTACTTTTTTCATTTCTATTGCCTATTTATGTCTTTATTTCTTAGGTTGCGTTATCTATCTTCTTGGTCATCCATAAAGCCAATGCCCGACAGTGGACGGTAAGTATAATTTTGTCTGGGCGTCTTTTGGATATCTTCTTTGATGCTATCCAGGTCAATGTATCGATCTGATACATTGATTAAACTATCGCTGGTCATGGAGCGCAAACTGACCACTTCCACTCGGACACCCCGATAGCTAACGGCATCCACAGCGTAAGCTAAATCCCCATCCCCGCTGACGAGAACAGCGGTATCGTAAGACCCCACTAAAGCCATCATATCGACAGCAATTTCCACATCCAAGTTGGCTTTTTTCGAGCCATCCGGCAGCTGTACCAAGTCTTTGGCAATGACTCGGTATCCATTGCGACGCATCCACAACAGAAAACCCTGTTGTTTTTCATTCGTGCGATCGACGCCGGTGTAAAAGAAAGAGCGTAACAAGCGAGATCCAGCGGTTAAGCGGCACAGCAACTTGGTGTAATCAATTTCTATACCGAGCTGTAGTGCTGCATAAAATAGATTTGATCCATCGATAAAAATGGCTACACGACCGCGATTTTCTAAAACCTGTTCTGGAGTAAATACAGAGTCGTTACTGCTGAAATTATTCAACATGATTGTTATGCCTCGATTTTTTTATGAAAAAAGCAATTAGCGATTTTGATGAACTTTTAGCTTTTGAGAGAGCGGTCTGTACCAGAGTTTTTACTTTTGTATGTATCAGCACCCGATGGTCAATCCGCCAACAGCCAACAGCTATTAGCTACTAAGACGAAACTCTTCAGGGGAGTTCCAGCCTTGGAAAAACAGGTCTGGCTTCACCTAAAGCTTGTCTTGCAGTTAGTGTTCCCCAAGTGGCATGAGCGGAAAACGCAGCCGAAACATCTATTAACGTTTTGTTATTAAAGTCAATTGAAAAACCTAGCTGTTGGTAAATGTCACTACTGATGGTAGGAATAATCGGTGATAGCAGATAAGCTGCTAGTCTAACAGATTCTAGAACCGCATACAGGACTTGTTCGACGGCCTGTTGTTGCCCTTGCTTATATAAAGTCCAAGGAGCTTGATCGTCAATAAATTTGTTGCTGGCTCGAATTAGAGTGAAAATATCTGCGATCGCATCACTAAACGCCAGAGATTCATAAGCTTGAGCAACGCGATCGCCTAAACTAAGGCCAATTGCTTTAATTGTGTTATCTGCGGGGATGTTTTCAGCTGAGCAGTCAGGCACGATGCCATTGCAATATTTCTTTGCCATGTTCATCGTCCGATTGAGTAAATTGCCCAGATCGTTTGCTAAGTCAGCATTGAGGATATTGATAAACCGAGTTTCGTTGAAATCTCCGTCTTGCCCAAATTCAATCTCCTTGAGAAAATAGTAACGAATAGCCTCAGCTCCGTAACGTTCGACTAAAGCGATGGGATCGATCGTATTACCAACCGTTTTACTGATCTTTCGCCCGTCTTTTGTCAGGAAGCCATGTCCAAATATTCGAGCGGGTAGCGGCAGATCCGCTGACATTAACATGGCAGGCCAATAGACCGCGTGAAACCGCAGAATGTCTTTACCAATCAGGTGCATATTAATCGGCCACCACTTGGATAAAGCATTCTCTAGCGTCGGTTCGCTATCTGGTTCGAGCAACGCCGTGACATAGCCCAGCAAGGCATCAAACCAGACATAGATGGTGTGGCTGGGATCGACGGGTATAGGGAAGCCCCAGTCTAAATTCACTCGCGAAATGGAGAAATCTTGAAGCCCCTGACTGACAAAGCTCAAAACTTCATTGCGGCGAATTTCTGGCTGGATAAAATCTGGTTGCTGGCGATATAAGTCTTCCAGCTGGCTTTGGTACTTAGAGAGGCGAAAAAAGTAGTTTTGTTCATCCCGCCACTCGACTTCTTTGTTGGGGTGGAGGGGGCAGTGGTGTCCTTCTAGAAGGTCGCGTTCCTCTTTGAATTCCTCGCAGGAGACGCAATACCAGCCCTTTTGTTGCCCCAAATAAATGTCGTTTTTTTCCCAGACGCGCAGGAAAAACTCTTTAACAATAGCTTGATGGCGAGAGTTCGTCGTGCGGATAAACCGATCGTACTGGATATTGAGTTTTTGCCAAAGGACATCGAATCCAGCCGCAATTTCATCCGAGTGAGCTTGCGGTGAAAGCCCTTTGGTTTCTGCTGTGCGCTGAATTTTCTGCCCATGCTCATCCGTGCCGGTAATCAACAGCACAGACTTTCCCCGGAGCCGTTCAAACCGAGCCACCACATCCGCCGCCATTGTTGTATAAGCGCTGCCAATGTGGGGTACGTCGTTCACATAATACAGTGGTGTAGTAATTGCAAATGAATTTTTACTTGTATGATTAGCACTCATAAATATAAAAAACAACCCCTTTCTTGCTTTTGATCATATACTTCGGGCTGCAATTTTGTATCTTTTCGTTATCTTGTCTTGAGAGTTCCACTTAGCTCCGGGAAATATAAGTATAAAATGTTACTTTTTCTTGACAAAATTAAAATCGTAAAAAATCTTTACCAGCGATTTCTACCCTGAGAGATTCGTATAGGTGAGGAAGTTACGTTAATAATTGTATTAAGAAAAGTTAAGTTATGGGGCGATCGATCGCATCTGCTCAACGAATAAAGTCCAGGCTTGGTAAAAAGTGGAGAATGAACTCAAGAGTCAAGATTCAGTCTACCTCTAGACTCTAGCCATTTATAATCAAGCCGATTGCCTGTTGACTGTAGCGATCGCGCTTCCTGCAAGAAAGCCTATAGAAAGCATGTCTTCAGATAACCCATTACAGATTTCTCGCTTGCTGATGAAGGCATTGGGAACGCAGATGTATATATACCATCAGGATCGCGTTCCTCAAGAAGGTGGCGTTTTAGTGGTGAGCAATCATCGCAGCGTCATGGATGCGCCAATCCTGATGGCAGCTTTAAATCGTCCGATTCGCTTTGCCTGTCATCACTACATGGGACAAGTGCCCGTGATGCGGGAGATTGTCAATCAGCTGGGTTGTTTCCCTTTGGAGACGCCAGAACACCGTCAGCAAGATTTCTTTAACAAAGCAATTAGCCTGTTGCAGTCCCAGCAGGTGGTTGGGATATTTCCAGAAGGTGCCCAACCGATGGTAAGCCTAACCCAGCCGAATGAAATGAAAACCTTTCATCGGGGATTTGCTCATTTAGCTTTGCGAGCGCCGGTGCAAAATTTGGCAATTTTACCCGTGGCGATCGCATCCCAGGAAGAAACAAATAACTCGGCAATCCCTCTGCGATTATTAAGTTTATTTGACCCTTCCGAACCCCTATTTAAACAGGCAGGCTGGCATCCGATGGTCGTTTACCGTCGATCTAGCATCCTAATTGGGCGTCCCTGTTGGATTACGTCTCAAGTGCGGGAACAATATCAAGGAAAACAAGCCAAAACTGCTGTTGCCAGTCTTATCAATTACTGTCAGGAAGAAATTGCTGGTTTACTTCGTCAAGTTTGGTATTAGTTCGCAAGGATGGGAGTCTGCCATAGAATAAGAATTAATACCTACGTCTACAGGTAGATGGCTTAAGGGTAGGCAAATGGGCAAAGTCCGCTCTCAGTAACCTTCGCCTTCAAGAATTTAGACTTGCCTAGTTTTTCACCGAAGTGTCTTGAGTCCTCGAATCGTTCGCATCCGCCCCAAAGAAAGCAATAAATTTTTGACCTGTTGTTTTTAAATGGACATTACGAAATGCCAGACGTAAAAAGCCATCCTTGTTTTCTCACCCCCAGGCTGTTTAATCCAGACTGCCCGCTGTTCGTGTTCCTTCCAGGCATGGATGGCACGGGTCAATTGTTGCGAGCGCAGACCGAGGGGTTAGAAGCAGCCTTTGATATCCGTTGTTTGGTCATCCCAGCCGATGACTTAACCAGCTGGGACGATCTAACCGATCAAGTGGTAGCGCTGATTGAAGCAGAAGTAGAAAAACAACCTAATCGGTCAGTTTATCTGTGCGGCGAGTCATTTGGGGGCTGTTTGGCGATGAAAGTAGCGCTGCGATCGCCCGAACTATTTGACCGAATTATTTTGATCAACCCCGCTTCTTCCTTTAATCAGCGACCTCTGCTAGCTTGGGGATCGCTGGTGAGCGGCTGGATACCGGAAGTCCTCTACCGAGTGGGATCGGTGTGGTTATTGCCGTTTTTAGCTCATTTAGAACGGGTTGCACCGCGCGATCGCCGCGCCCTTCTAGACGCTATCCACTCCGTACCCCCAAAAACTGTCCTTTGGCGACTGTCCCTCATCAGAGATTTTGATGTTGATGCTTCTCAATTACGTCGCATCACCCAACCTACCCTGGTGATTGCCGGAGGTACAGACCGACTACTGCCCTCTGTAAGTGAAGCTCAGCGCTTAGCTTCTTGCCTACCCGACGCGGAAATGGTCATACTGCCGAAGAGCGGTCATGCTTGTCTTTTAGAAGCTGATGTCAACCTCTACGCAATTATGAAAGCTGAAAATTTTTTAGAAAGTCGGGATAAAGTTTCCCTATTGGCGGTTTCTTAGCGATCCGTCATTCAGCAGGAGATATGAATTGAATAAAAGCTTGTCATTTTGTACGCTGGGAACCGACCTCGTGTCTATTTGTTCTGCACATTAAGAGCCTGCTGTTTGAAGTCCAAAACTGAATACTCAAACGGGTTTGATGGGTAGAGCGGCAGGAAAACTTATCCTAAAAACAATTCAGTTCGTCTACTTTGTGATGAGTCATTTGCTTTTACCAAGGATTGCCAATTATTGTAAAAGCAGACCAGTAATAAGGATGGGAGAGGACTTGATTTCCGATTCCTAGCAATTGGGGTGGCAAAGAGATATCCCCATTGCGAGTCCGTAACTTTCCTCCTTCCAGTCGCACTTGCCCCCTGAGCATCGCTAACTGAGATTGACGTAGCGCCTCTGCCTTAATCGGAGCTGTTTTTAGTTCCTCGTAGAATTCTGCCATTAGTCCTAGAGTTCCCTCATCGCTGACGTACCACAAACTTGCCAACGCCGATTTCACCCCTGCTTGCACCGCTAATCCCGCAAAGCCCAACTCTGCCTGCTCATTCCCCACTGCTGTGCGACAAGCACTCAGCACTAATAGCTCTACTGGTGGGTTGTCCCAACCCAGTTCCCGCCACTGATCGAGTCGCAATTTGGTGTCCCATAACTGAATGTAGGAGTTGCTGGGAGAACCTGAATTAAACTCTCCGTGAGTTGCCAGGTGTACAATCTCAAACGGCTGTTGTTGACGCTGCGCCTTCAGATTCTTTAGCGTAAAATCCTCATTGAGAAAGGACTTGCCTTTCCACAGATAGGGGACGATTGCTGATAATTCCCTTGGTACTGCTGGTAAAGGATTTTTATCCGTAAATTTTGAGATGCCCATTGCCAAAACTTGAGCATTTTTCAAACTCTGGTAGTGAGTATCGGTGAGGCTAAGGCTGGGCATCAAACCAACGCTGTAGCGCTCAAGGATAAACCCTTTACCATCGTGGAGAGCAGCGATGGGGATCGTGCGTAGACCCTCGTCCATGAGGAAGACAAGATTTTGAATATCGAGTCTTTGCAGATCTTTCTCTAGCGGTGCTAGCAGCCATTGATACATCTGCTGAGAGGATGCTAGGTAGCCACGAGCGCTTTTAAGGTTGGTCACTTGCGTCTGGAATTGGTTAGCAAGTTTGAGAACTTTTTGGCGGGTTGCGCCTGTGACTCTTTTCCGAATCGGTTGTCCATCTGCCGTCACTAGTACGAGTTCCAGCTGATCTTGATAATTTTCCGTTTTTTGCGGTTCTAGGCTGTCAGGATTAATGGAATGATCAATTGAGGAAGATGGGCTTTTTGCCTCATTTGCTACCGCAGTTGTGGGAGTAAAAACAGCGTAAATGAGTGCCGCTTTGATACCGCTAGATGCTTCAATGCTTCGCAGGGTACTACGGGCATCGGAAAGGCTCCTTGTGGGGGTATCGCTTACGCCTAGATATTGTTCATATTCCTGGGTGAAGGGTTCGTCAATTTGAGCCAACGCAGAATCAACTTCAACCAAGGACTGACTGGTATTGGCTGGAGGGGAAAGCGAAGTAGTCTCCTGCGGTTGTGATGCTTCTTGCTGTGGGATTTCGACGGGCAGTGAGGGGGTTTGAGCAGGGATAAAATCGGGAGTAGGGCTGAAGGTGATGATTTTAATGTTGCCCTGGATGTAAGTGTCCGGCGGTACGGGTACTGAAAAGATTGTGGCAATCGTATTCGTTGCCCCACTGGTTATCGATCCAGCTGTCCCATTGATGGTGGCATCCCCAACGACGAAGGGAGTTGTCGTGCTGCCACTGTGACGGATGGTGATGTCACCGCCGTTGGTTCCACCAGCGGTCGAAATACTGGAATTTAGGCTATTGCGGTCTGTAAACGTGCCTGTAGCCCGAAAGAATTTACCAGCAGTAATATTAACAGTTCCGCCAGTGCCACTTCCCAGACTTTGGGCATTGATGGTACGGGTAGTAATGTTGCCGTTGTTAGCACTTAAGCCGATCGCTGCCCCATTCCCACTCTGCGAGTAAGAAGACAACTTTTCAGTATCGATCGATCCCGTAGTGCTGTTGAGCGCGATCGCTCCCCCATTCCCACTCTGCGAGTAAGATTCTAGATTGCCGGTGGTGATGTCCCCGGTGGCAGAAAAGGTTATGGCACCCCCCGTAAAGGTTGTCGAGGCGTTAATGACCGATCCAGTGCTGATGCCTCCCGTTCCTGATATCAGCGTGATGTCGCCGCCTTTGCCAAAACCACTATAAGATCTTGCATTCAAATTGCTGGTGGTAATGTCGCCCTTGGCAGAAAAGTTGAGCGCCCCTGCATCGCCATACTGAGAGTCAGAATACACCTCTAAAAGTGAAATTTTTCCAGTATTACTCGTGAGGGTGATGCCACCCCCCGTGCCGAAACCATAAGTGCCAGAATCTAAAGTGCCAGTCGTGATGTCACCGCTGGTAGAAACAGCGATCGCTCCTCCATCGTTATCAACTGACCAAGATTCCACGTTACCTGTCGTAATATTGCCATTGGCTTCGAGGGTGACAAATCCCCCGTAGGCTTCAGAGGAGGTTGTATCTAAAAACCCGGTATTAATGGCTCCCTGGTCACTGTAGATAGAGACATCACCCCCATCGTTATCAACTGACCAAGATTCCACGTTACCTGTCGTAATATTGCCACTGGCTTCAAGGGTGACAAATCCCCCGTAGCCTTCAGAGGAAGTTGTATCTAACAACCCGGTACTAATGGCTCCCTGGTTACTGTAGATAGAGATATCACCTCCATCGTTATCAACTGACCAAGATTCCACCTTACTGGTGGTAATGTTGCCATTGGCTTCAAGCTCGATCGCGCCCCCAAAACCTTCCAAGGAAGTTGCATCTAATGCCCCAGTTTGGATAGTTCCCTGGTCACTGTAAAGATAAATCTCACCAGCATCCCCACTGTTTGAGAAAGCGTTCAAGTCAGCGGTAGTAATGTTGCCTTTTGCATCAAATGCGATCGTGCCCCCATCACCACCCTTTGAATTTGATCGTACTTGTTGGGTGTCGATCGTTCCTGTATAGCTTGTCAGAGAAATTTTTCCCCCATTGCCATACCCATTTGAAAAAGCATGAATGTAGCTGGTGTTAATGTTGCTACCAGCGGTAAGGGTGATGTTTCCCGTAATGCCTGCACTCAGACCATAAGAGCCTGTGTTGAGGATACCAGTGGTAATGTTGCCCTGAGGGGCAAATAAGTTAATCGAACCCGCATCATTAGTCTGGGAGTAGGAGAATAAGTCTCCACTTGTGATGCTTCCCCCACTGCTAATAACGGTGATGTCACCCCCAATCCCAGAATCATAGGAGCGAGAATCTAGACTGCCCGTGGTAATGTTTCCATTGGCAAACAGGGCAATCTCTCCAGAAAAACCATAATCTGACCAAGATTGCAAGGTTTTTGTTGTAATTTCTCCAAAAGCCATCAGCGCGATCGCACCGCCATTGCCGTCAAAAGTGGTTGCGTCTAAGATGCCAGTATTAATGCTTCCTGCTTTGCTAGAGAGGACAATATCCCCGCCATCGTCTTCAACTGACCAAGATTTCAAATCACCAGTGGTAATATTGCCGAAAGCATTCAAGGCGATCGCGCCGCCGTTATCGCTATAAGCGCTAGTATCAAGCTTGCCTGAACTAGTATTGATACTGCCGAGGAAGCTGGTTAGCGTAATCTGACGACCGGAATTGATGATATTGCCAGTCGTGATATTTTGGTTGGCTAACAGGGTAAGCGTCGCGTTATCATCTCCGGCGAGAGTATAACCTGTCGTAGTTATAGAACCGGAACCTACAGGCGATCGCACGGTGACTGGATCGAAGATGGTGGTGTTGCCAGCCAAAGTAATTGCACCGCTGCTATCTGCCCGTCCGATGATGATTTGAGAAAACCCATTTTCTAAGAAATTGAGTTCGCTGGTGTTGAGATTTAAGCGGTTGTCGTTGACAGTCCCGCCAATGGTAATACCCAAACTGGAAGTCAGAGGCTGCAATTGAAGCGTACCGCTGCCCTTGATTTGTGGGGTGCCAGGATTCGTGGAGTCAATAAAATTAATTTCATTCGCGGAAAGAGCGATATTACCGCTACCCCCAATTCCAGTAGGATTAATGCCGCTGTCTTGTAAGAGAATCCCTGCTGCATCACTCGCACCAGTGCCATTTAGGGTAATCGCCCCTGTCCCAACAGATTCCACGACGCTTTCAGAGACAATAATAATCCCGTAGCTATCGCTACCCGTTCCCTTGACAGTGCCGGTCAGATTAATATTTCCAGCTTGCGATCGCACTCTGCCACTTGCATAAACAGCCATTCCATCCTGACTCCCCGCCCCAGTGCCGCTGGTGCCTGTCAGGGTAAGATTCCCGCTGTTGGATTGCACGATGCTGCCAATCGTGCCAATCGAAATACCGTCATTGTTGAAACCCGTTCCGTTACTGGTACCGATTAGGGTAACGTTCCCCGTCCCATTCGATGCTACATTGCTACCTGTGGATACCTGAATTCCATGATTGGCAGCGCCAGTTCCGTTACCAGTACCCTGCATATTAATATTTCCATTCGCCGAACTCACTTTAGAGTTTTGGATGATTTCTATGCCGTCATTTGCATTTGTTCCACTTCCCGCCGAACCCGTTAGGGTAATCGTTCCGGTTCCGGTTGATTGCACCACACTGTTGTTTTGAATTGAAATCCCGTTGCTGGTAGTACCAGTACCGCTGAAAAATCCTGTACCCGTCAGGTTAGTATTGCCGCCTTGGACATTAATAATGCTGTTGTTGAGCAGAATGCCATTCGTGTAGGTAGCATTTCCTCGCCCAACTCCTATAAGATTGCCGCCGTTTGTACTAATTGTGGCATTGGTGAGGGCGATCGCACCGCTACCGTTGGTGTCATTATCAGCAAATAGATTGACATTCAGCTTGCCGCTACTGGAAGCGATCGCTCCATTCAGAATAATGTTGTTGTTAGCTTGTAAAGTAAGCGCGGCATCTCCCCCAGATGTCTTGCTAATAAAAGCATTGCTATTTTGAGTAATATTCCCGGCACCTGGAGAACCAGAAGCAGTTGCCGTGTCGAGGATGACGCTAGTGCCTGTATTCAGGGCAGCATTAATATTGACAACATCCACCGTATTCGTGCCAATCGCACCACCGCCACTATTCACAATCGTGATATCGGTCGGGTCAATCAGCCAAGTACCACCGAGTCCCTGAGGCGCACTTGCATCCGGCGTACTGGTGAGATTGAGAAACTGTTTGCTAGAAGTTTCAATCAACCCACCATTTCCAGAATAAATGCCTCCCCTTGCCGTTAGTGTCCCGTAAATGCTAGCTGTATCATCTGCAAAAACAATGACTTTTCCACCATTCCCGTTGTGCAGTGCGTCGGCAGAAATCACCGAGTCGCTGCTAACCAATGTTTGTAAGGCATTTGGCACTTTGCCTTGACCCTGATAATCACCGCCAATCAGTACCGCACCGCCGCCATTGGTGCCCGAAGCGTTAATATTGCCACTAATGACACTCGCTTGGTTGCCCAAGACATAGACAGTGCCGCCGATTTGACCCGATACATTCAGGGTGCCAGAAGCAATCGCAGTACCCGGTTGTGTGCCAATTTCAGCACTAGAAGCAGTCAATCGTACCGTGCCATCGCTATTGACGGTTAATCCTGTGGCATTCGCGAGATTTCCGCCCGTTAGCAGCGAAGGCAGGGAAAGGGGAGTAAAGGGTAGCGCGGCTGTATTTGAGCTAGGTAGCGGTTGAATTTCTAAACTTAGAGGGCTGCCGGGTAGACTCAGCCGCACTAATTTCTCACCCGGTACACCGACTACAGCAATTTGCCCCCCAGTCGCCCTCATCTGCCCCGTAGTGACCGCCGTGCCACCTAACAGGGTTAAATTTCCCGATACTGCTAAATTCCCCGCATTGATAATGCTTCCTGGTTGAAGAGTGTTAAAAATAAACTGGCTGGGCGTTCCGACCAATGTAGCGTAGTCATTCGCACCAATTGCATTAAACCAATTACTGCCAAAACCGATACCTGTGGCAGTGGTGGCGGTAAATGAAGCCGGTACATTCAGGCTGGCATGGGAACCAAAGATAATTCCCGCTGGATTCATCAAGAACAGATTGGAGTTTCCTCCCGTGACTTGGATTAATCCATCGATATAAGAAGCATTCCCACCTGTAACACGCCCTAAGATATTTTGAATATTAGGGTTAGAAAGAAAGTTCGCAATTTCCCCAGAATTTAATCCTAGCTGCTCAAAGCTATGAAAAAGATTTGCTTGATCTTTTGAAAGCGTGCCGCCGCTAATGTTAAGACGATTCCCATCTGGAGTAACAATTGTGCCAGTGCCGTCAGCCGCTGGGGTAATCGGCTGTGCTTGTACTGGTTGAAGCGAGTTAGCGATCGCTGTTAGTGAAAACACTACCAGTAACAGCCTTATATTTCTAACGGCTGACATAGTTATGCACTTACCCTGTTGTCAATATCCCTAAAGTAACATTGACAGATTCAACGTGTTAGGAATGCTTTTATTTGTTTTAGCTCCTAAGAGCGATCGCCATCTATAAATAAATAAAATTGTCTGGCTTCCAGACGGCTCAATGTTGGGAAGCCAAACAATTTTGTATCTTCTCTATTCTATTGATTGTGCTGATTATGCGATCGCGGGTTTGAATCCCCGCTCGCCTATCAACAATTTTTAACGGAAGTTGCCTGGATTCAGTCGAGGATTGGCTCGATTCGAGCGCATAGGCACTCCGCCTTTCAACTGGGTGCCGGTGCCACCATCAGCTCGATCTAAGAAAGGTCGCAAGTTAACGCTTTGTGACCTACGGCTGGAGCGATTTGTGCTGCCGCCGAGGGAAGATAAGCCCAAGTTTAATAGATCGTTGAGCATTTGAGCATCCCGACCCCCAACAAAGGTATTGACGCCCTCTGTCACCTGTCCGCTGTCAGCAATGCTGATATTTTGGAAAACGCGATCGCGGATCAACTGCGGATTTTCACCGGGAGGTACAGTCAGGACAATCCGACAGTCTGGATTTTTCTGAGTCGTGATGCAAACAACGTTGTAGTTATTTTCCACCGATGCCCGCATTTCCTGAAGACCATCGGGTCGATAAGATTCTAATCTGCGACTAATTTCGTTACAGCGTCTCTCCGCAGTCCAACCACCGCCTAAAGGAGTGGGAGTTGCCCAAGCATAAGCTTGATCGGGTTGACTTTTCGGGTGATACATCACCATATACTGACTGTTCGTTAGCTGGCAGGTAAACCGTGGCTTGTTAGCAGTTGTACTATTCTCTGATTCCGTTCCTGAGCTAGTGGTGCTATCTGGACTCCCATCGGTGTCTACCACAACATCCCCGTCCGAGGTCTGAGTATTCTCATCTTCTACACCCGGCAGTTGCGCTTGCTGAACAGAACCGGCAAAGGCAATACCGCTATTCAGTAGAATTGCTACACCGGCAGATAAAGCCACACTTTTGACCACTAAGGACTTTGCTTCAAACGCGAACCTAGCCAGATGTGGTGACATATCAACAATCCTCCTGTATATTTTTTGACTATCGTTAGCATCATTTGAATTAAATGAGCTAATTTCATAAATCTTTATAAATCGGTCTTCGTAGCGTATACTACGAAAGCACGACTAGAATCCCCCGCTTCCCTGGTAGGAATAAGGGTAAGAAGGCAGGAAAATAGAGCGTGTTTTTTGAAAATTGTCAATCAGTGGGTACTGTTTATCGTGTATCCAATGTTGCACAACGTACCCCCCTAGATGCCATAGTGACGGGAAAACCGAAGCAAAGTTCCCGTAGAACCCTTAAATCATTCAAAAGGAGAAAACAATGTTGTTGGAGGCACAAAAGCCGCTGACAGTTCCCAGACATTTCCTGGAACCGCCTGCGTCCCTAAGCCCAACGCTACTCATGTTTCTAGCCGCCGTAGCGATGGTTGTGCTATCAAACTTTGGTTATTGGCTCTGGGAGTGGCCTCACTGGTGTTGCTTTATCACAAACACGATCGCCTTGCACATTTGTGGAACGGTGATTCATGATGCTTGTCATAATTCTGCCCATCGTAACCGAGTCATCAATGCCATCCTGGGACATGGCAGTGCGCTGATGTTAGTCTTTGCCTTCCCAGTATTTACTAGAGTTCATTTGCAGCATCATGCCCATGTAAATGACCCGGAAAACGATCCAGATCATTACGTTTCTACTGGCGGACCCCTGTGGTTAATTCCGGTGCGGTTTTTATACCACGAAGTATTTTTCTTTAAACGGCAGCTGTGGCGAAAATCTGAACTTTTAGAATGGTTCTTAAGCCGCTTGTTTGTCGGGACGATTTTCTATATCTCAATTCAATACCAATTCTTAGGCTACATTCTCAATTTTTGGTTTATCCCTTCTGCCCTGGTAGGATTGGCGCTGGGATTGTTTTTTGATTATTTGCCGCATCGCCCTCATCAAGAACGCGATCGCTGGAAAAATGCCAGAGTTTACCCCAACCCCATCCTCAATTTGCTGATCATGGGGCAAAATTACCACCTCATTCATCATTTGTGGCCTTCCATCCCCTGGTATCACTACCAAAATGCTTATTACGCCACCAAGCCCCTTTTAGATGAAAAAGGCTGTTATCAAACTCTGGGAATCTGGCAAGGAAAAAATTTCTGGAGCTTTTTATATGACGTTTTTTTAGGCATCCATTTTCACAACAAATCACCTAAAAACCTAGAAAATAGCTAATAAATGTCATTAGTGATTCGTCAATGACTGGGGACGAATCACTAATGACAAAAAACCTCAGCGATGAAACGACTGAATCGTTGACTGCGAGGATAAGCTAACCTGAGACAAACTCCAATCCGGTCTTAGGCTTTTAGCTCCCCGCAGATAAGGATGGTAAATCGGTGGATGGGAAGCTGGCAAATTGACGTGAATTAAGAAGCGGATGCAACGCTCCAGCCCTCCCTCCACATGCATTTGCTGGACATCGAGCAGAGGGACATTGTCCCAGTGGGGACGAGAGCGAGCGATCGCAGCGGGAAAGATCGCATCCAGATCCCGCGTTACCGAGAACGTGGCACTAATAATTAGATCGGGATGTAGTTGATTGTGTACTTCTAATTCATCGAGTAGTTCCGCTACCACTTCTCGAATTGCCTCAGCCGTGTTTTGTGAGGCAGTTGTTGCCCCGCGAATCGCTCGAACTCGCCACTCCACGCAAGCATCCTCCATTTTATAATTGAGATTTTGAATTTTAGATTTTGGATTTCAGAATCATCTAAATCATCTATAATCTAAAATCTAAACTTCAGACTAGGGTCGGTAAAGCCACAACGGCTGACCACTGGTAGAAAGTTCAAATTCTAACCAGTCTATCCCAGCTGATAGACTAGATGCCCCTTGAACTCTGCTCGATACCACACGATTCCAGAAAGGTTTGCGTTCTTCCAGGGTGTAACACTTCGTTTTTTCGGGATCGAGACCGACCAGTTCCGCAGCCCAACGGCGGGCATCTTCCTCAGTGCCAAGCCGGTCAACAATTCCCAGTTCTAACGCTTGTTGACCTGTGAAAATGCGACCATCGGCAAAACTTTTAACGGTTTCGGTTGTCAGCTTCCGAGCCTCAGCAACCGTTTGCACAAATTGCTGATAACTGACGTCAATCAGGTCTTGGAGAATATTCTTTTCCGGCTCGGTGAGTTCCCGGTCAAAAGCCAGAATATCTTTATAAGGACCCGATTTGATCACCTTGAAAGAAACGCCAATCTTTTCTAGCAAGCGCTCCAGGTTGTTTCCCCGGAGAATTACACCGATACTGCCGGTAATTGTGCCTGGGTTGGAAACAATGTGTTCGGCTCCCATCCCGATATAGACTCCTCCAGATGCGGAGATATTGCCAAAGCTGGCAACAATTTTCACCTTTTTTTGCAGGCGAGTCAGGGCTTCATAGATTTCTTGCGAATCCCCGACCGTACCACCAGGACTATCAATGCGTAGCAGTAATGCTGGAAACTTTCGTTCTTCAACCGTTTTCAGGCTTTCTAGAACTTGTTTTCGGGTAGTACTGCCAATCGCACCAGTCACTTCAATCCGAGCAATTTGTTTACGAAACTTAGGCTGAAAAGGCCAGATCATGAGCAGGCAAGCGATGAATCGTGAATGAATGAGCGAATTAGAGAAGGAAGCAAATCCTGCAAAACAGTAAATGTTTCCCTAGTAATGCTGGCTCTTTCTCTAGTTTGCACGATCTGCATCGGTTTCGTTGGCTTGCGGGTGAAGCCTGAAAGCTTATCAGAAAAAAGGTTTTCCCTAGCTCCCCGAATTTAACAGGTACTTACAAGTAAAAACTTACCCTTTTGTCGGCATCCCAACAATTTGCCAAAGCGCCTTAACAGAACTACATATTAAGTACAATTAAGTAAATAAACGCGCAACCAGCCAGAAAAAGAGCAAGAAACTGGAAAAATTTTTGATAAATCCGGTTGCGACTTCTGGAAGGACAGCTCGTGATGACCTGCTTCAAGAGTGCTGGCTTGGCTCTATCATGTACGCCCACAAAAAACTTTTATGCAGCTAAAACTCACAGAATCCAAAATTCCGTTGGCACCCTTGCTGCTGATTGCCCCCTTTTTCTTGTGGGGAACGGCGATGGTGGCAATGAAGGGTGTTATCCCAAACACGACACCCCTGTTTATGGCTGGTGTCCGGTTGGTGCCTGCTGGGGTATTGGTATTAGTTGCGGCCTTTTTGATGGGGAAACCTCAACCGAAAGGCATTCGGGCGTGGCTGTGGATTAGTTTGTTTGCTTTGATTGATGGCGCTTTGTTTCAAGGCTTTTTAGCCTTTGGATTAGTGCGAACGGGTGCCGGGTTGGGTTCGGTGATGATTGACTCTCAACCCCTGGCAGTGGCTTTGCTGTCCTGTTGGTTGTTTGGAGAAACCATCGGGCTGTGGGGCTGGCTGGGGTTGGCATTGGGAGTGCTGGGGATTAGTTTGATTGGCTTGCCGGATGATTGGATTATCAATCTTTTCCACGGCAACGCGATCGCTGGCTCGTTTAGCTTCACGCACTTGTTTGAGAGCGGGGAATGGCTGATGCTGCTGGCGGCGCTGTCGATGGCTGTCGGAACAGTGCTGATTCGTTTCGTTTGCCAGTATGCCGATCCGGTGGTGGCGACTGGCTGGCACATGATTTTGGGCGGATTGCCTTTGTTTGCACTCTCCCAAGTGTGGGAATCTGACCAGTGGGTGCATCTAAATACGTCTGGCTGGATAGCATTGAGCTACGCAGCCGTATTTGGGAGCGCGATCGCCTATGGTTTATTCTTCTACTTTGCCTCTAGCGGCAATCTTACCAGTCTTAGTTCCCTCACCTTTTTGACACCCGTGTTTGCTCTCGTGTTTGGCCATCTGCTTTTAGCTGAAGTTCTCAGCCCGCTTCAATGGCTGGGAGTAAGTCTAACCCTTGTCAGTATCTATCTAATTAATCAGCGCGACAAGATAGCCGAACAGGTACGATTGCAAAGCCTGCGTTTCGGGCGCTCCTCTACATCTGTTGAAACCAGGGTGACACAAGAAGAAAGCAAAACCGAGCAAATTTCTCTCTTAGAGCCATCCGAGCCATTACCCTATCAATCACTGCCAATACAAGCGAAAGAATCCGAAACCGAGATTTGGCAAAATCGGTAGAAATGAATAGGATGACAGACAAGTTAGCCGCTAAGATTTGAGAGCGAGTTGAAACTTTCTGTTATGATCAGCCCAATATTCACACTTGCTCCCAGAGCCGCTCGCCCAAAACATAGGGATGAATTGCTCGCTAACTATTTAGAACGAATAACTTCATGCTGGTACTAGAAGCTAAGCAGAAAATTATCAGCAAAGGATCTTGTCTGGTTGTATTCACTTAGACAGGTTTCCCAAAACTATGTTCTACCGCTCCACATGGCTTCTAGTTACCTGGATTATATGTCTGGGCTTTATCCCCAGGTCGGGTGAGAATTCCATAGGATTGCCGTCAGCGATCGCCACTTCTTCCCCCAGTTTACCCGTCTCCCTAGAACTGGCTCAGGCGAGTTCCCCAAACCCTAAAAACGATTTGCCTATCCTCCAAGTAGGCTCTCAAGGCTTTGAAGTTGCAGAACTGCAAAAGTCACTAAAGCGTTTGGGGCACTACAACGGGCCAGTAGATGGCGTTTATGGGCGAACGACAGCAGTTGCCGTCTCTAAATTTCAAACATCTGTCGGGTTAACGCCTGACGGAGTTGCTGGTTCCACGACTCAAGAGCGTCTTCAGGCAGCCGAAGCCGCAAAATCTTCACCGGCTCCCACCCCAAAACCCAAGGCGGCTAAACCGAGTTCTGAAGGGAATCGCCTCTGGTGGTTATTAGGTTTAGCAGCAGCATCAGCTGGGGTCGGATTAGGAGTTTACTTCTTGCTGAAATGGTTAGGCAACCTCAACAGAGAGGAAGAGCCGGAGTCTGGAGCTGAGGAATCGGATGAAAGCCGCTACGAAGACCCTAAAGATGCCAATCATCCCGCAGATATCCATTCTCACCCGATAGAAAATGACAATGGCAATAACGGCTATCATGCCTCTGCTTTGACCCTTTCAGAAACAAGCAATTTAGAAAAAAGCAATTTAGACGGGAGAACAACCGCACAAAAGCCAACAGAAGCGGTTAGCGAAGCGAAGCCGTTAGCACGGCTGCGAAGCAACGAGGCAAAAGCGATAGGAGAAACCACTCGCCTCCCCAAAATTGATATTGTTAATGAATTAATTAAAGATTTACAGGGAGCCGATCCGACAAAACGACGCAAGGCGATCTGGGAACTGGCACAATGCGGCGACTCCAGAGCAATTCAGCCCTTGGTGGATTTGATGATCGACTCGGATTCTCAGCAGCGCGGCTTAATCTTAGAGGCGCTGTCGCAAATTGGCACCCGCACCCTCAAACCGATGAACCGGGCACTCGCGATCTCGTTGCAAGATGAAAACCCTGATGTCCGCAAAAATGCAATTCGGGATTTGACGAGAATTTATGACACGATCGGTCAAGTCAGCAATTTATTGCGTCACGCTGCTGAAGATCGGGATTCGGAGGTTCAGGAAACAGCGCGGTGGGCGATAGGGCAGTTAAATCGGCTTCGCTTGAATCCTGGCACGGATAATAATTTGCCCGCTTTGCCAAATTCCCAAAATTCTTCTAATCATCCGTCAGAGGAATCTGAAAACCGCTAAATCAGCGTCTTTACAAGAGTTTGAATTTATTGTTTATCGTTGTAGAGTCCAAAAGTTGTCCATCTTGCATCGTCCATTGAAACTGTTGTTGCTCTCAACCTCGGTGGGCGCTCTCGGCACGGGGTTGGGGGGTGGCGTAGAACTAACCCTGCTCAACGTTGCCCAAGAGATGCTCCGGCGCGGACATACCCTCAAAATTGTGGCTCCCCAAGGCTCTGTGCTGGGAGATATTCCAATTGTCGAAATTGCTGGAGAACTCCAGACAACGGCTCAGACGCAAGGACGGAGTGCCCCGATTGTCATGCCGGAGAATTCTGTGCTGGGCAATATGTGGGATTATGCGCGGCAAGTCCAAGCTGACTACGATCTGATTTTCAACATTGCCTATGATTGGCTACCGTTCTATCTAACGCCATTTTTTAATCGAGCGATCGCCCATTTCGTGAGTATGGGTTCTCTCTCGACCGCGATGGATCGCATCGTGGAACAGATCTCCGTCCAGTTTCCTGGTACGGTTGGCGTCTACACATTGACACAAGCAGAAACTTTTCCTAGTCCGTCGCAGTATCGGATTCTGGGAAGCGGTCTGGATTTATCGCTTTATCAATTTTGCCCAGAAGCCTCATCCTGCTTGGCTTGGGTGGGTCGAATTGCTCCAGAAAAAGGTCTAGAGGATGCCGTTGCCGCTGCCAAAATCACCGGCATTCCCCTAAAAATTCTTGGCAAAATGCAAGACGATGCATATTGGAAGCAGATTTGTCAAGATTATCCCGATGCTCCTGTAGAATATGCAGGATTTTTCTCCACATCCGAACTGCAACAGCATTTAGGCAATTGTCGGGCGTTGTTGATGACACCTCGCTGGGTGGAAGCGTTTGGCAATGTGGTGATTGAGGCGCTTGCTTGTGGAGTCCCCGTCATTTCTTATTCCAGAGGTGGCCCGACTGAAATTATTCAGGATGGGAAGACGGGCTTTTTAGTGGAGCCGGATAGCGTGGCGGGGTTGGTTGAGGCAATTGGACGCATCGATCAACTTGACCGCTATACTTGCCGCCAACAAGCCGAAGCGGAATATTCCCTGGAAGCACTGGGCGATCGCATGGAAGAATGGTTTCGGGATATCTTGCAAAATTAAAACTTAAACCAGAAGAATTTTGGATTTTTCCGCGTACCAACTACCCCCGCCTTTACAAACTGGCGACTTGCTGCGAGTCATTGCTCCCAGCGGTGCCTTGCGAGAACAGGAAGCGTTCCACAAAGGTGTGGAAATATGGCGATCGCGCGGCTACCGAGTCGAAATTAGCAGCGGCGTAGAGGAACGGTGGGGCTACCTTGCTGGTCGCGATGACAGCCGCCGCCAACACCTCGCAGACGCTTGGAAAAACCCTAAATGTAAAGGCATTCTCTGTGCCAGAGGCGGTTATGGTAGCGCCCGCTTACTAGAAGATTGGTCTTGGCAGGGTGGAGAACAGAAAAAGAAAATCGGAGATTTTTTACGCAGCACTCCCAAATGGCTGATCGGCTTTTCTGATGCCACTGGCTTGCTGTGGAGCCTCGGTAAAGTTGGCATTGCAGGGGTTCATGGCCCGTTGCTAACTACCCTTGCCGCAGAGCCAGAGTGGTCGATTCAGCGGCTGTTCGATTGCGTAGAAGGTCGCCCTCTAGAACCCTTAAAAGGAGTCGGCTGGGGCGGCAGTAAGGTCAGCGGCATCTTAATCCCCGGCAATCTGACTGTAGCCACGCATTTTCTGAACACGCCCGTACAGCCCCAGCTAGCGGGCGTCATTCTCGCCTTGGAAGATGTGACTGAGGCTCCCTACCGCATTGACCGAATGTTAACGCAGTGGCGGATGACAGGGGCTTTTCGGGAAGTCAAAGGGATTGCCTTGGGGCGCTTCAGCCGCTGCGAAGCTCCGCCGAACATTTCTAGCTTGACGGTGGAAGAAGTATTGCGCGATCGCTTGGGGAATCTTGGCATTCCCATTGTCTCCGATCTCCCCTTTGGTCACGATGGTCCTAATGCAGCTTTACCCTTGGGAATCCCCGCTCAGTTAGATGCAGATCGCGGCAGTTTGAGTTTTTCCTCTACCGAGCAATAATACTTAGGTGCTTCTAGATTGCATCAGTTGAACAGGCATTTCAAACCGGCTTTACAAGTTTGAGGTGCCTGGACTCTGGGAACTATGGATGGATATCATCTGTCCAAACAGAAGGAAGCAGTTCTTGTTTATAGGAAAACGGGTCTACCATGATGGGTCGTAAGTTTATTAATAGGGTTGCGGCAAGTGTCGCGATCGCCGGGATGATGTTTACGGGGATCTCCGATATCGCTGGAGCAGCAACCGCACTAAAAAATGGTGAAAACGTTAACGGGTTCATCCGTACTAACTCTCCCACCTTCACCTTTAAAAACCAATCTCTAAGGGGTACCCCTGTCCAGAAAGCCTATGGTGAGGAATTCCTGATTAATGCTAAGCAAGGTGATGCAATCGTTGCCGCTGTTGATGTAGAAGACGGTAGTACTCTTTTGCCTATTCTAGTTCTAGTTTCCTCACAGAGTGGGGCACAGGTTGCCTACGATGACCGATCGGGTTTGGTGAGGTATCGAGTGCCAACGACTGGAGAATATAAACTTCGCGTGTTGGGTAAGAACAACACTAGGGGGAGATACACGCTTTCAATTTCTGGGATTAGCCAGACAACAACTTCCCAAAATCCACCGGCTCAAACTCCCGCGGGTCAAAAAGATGCGCGACAAAAATTTCTAGAAGATGAATATGGATTGAGAGTCCTAGAAAATTGTCCGGCGGTAAGGAGTAATGTTGTTGTTGTCACCTTCCCCGAATACGGTCAAAACTATACCTACTGCGCTAATCCTAACCGCAATATCAAGGCAGGCGAATATCGTTACGACGTTAGCAGCAATGATATCAAGCCAGGGGGTGCTGTTGCCCAAAATCCACCGGCTCAAACCCCAGCTCAAAATGACCCCCGGAAACAAGCTCTGCTCAATGAGTATGGGTTGAGGGTTCTGGATACCTGTCCAGAAGTAAAAACTTCTTTGGTTGTTGTCACGTTTACCGAATACGGTCAAACGTACAATTACTGCGCCAATCCTAACCGCCTTGTCAAAGCAGGAGCGTACACCTTTGATATTAGCAGTGGTGACTTAAAGCCGAAAACAACGACTTCCCAAAATCCGACTCAACCTACAGCTAACGATCAAAGAAGCCAACTGCTGCGAAATGAGTATGGCTTGACGGTTTTGGATAGTTGTCCTCCGGCAAAGAATTCTTTGGTGGTCGTGAACTTTACCGAAGCGGGTCAAACCTACACTTACTGCGCCAATCCCAACCGCGTTTTCAAGGCGGGGGAATACACCTATAACCCCACCACCCGCAACTTAGATACGGCTAAGAAACCGACGCGATGCACCGTTGAAATTAGTGGCATCTGCATTGTCAAATAACGTCAATAGGTAGTTAAAAAAGCACGCAACAGAAAAACCCGGTTGATTCAAGAAGCCGGGTTTTTCGCGTGTCGGAGAGTCACTCAGGCTCGCTGACTACTACTAGGGAAATGCACATTCCATGTCTCTAGGAGTTGATACCCTATCTAGAAGGGTTTAGCGTGGATTGCCTCTCTCATGGCGGGCAAACTCAAGAGAAGCGATCGCAAAACTAAACTTGGGGAATCCGACAATGATAAGCTAAACAAATGCCTTTAAATAAGTCTTTAGGTGAAGTGTAAATGACCGTTGCAACCCAAGTTCCGTATCTGCTGAGGGCAGCCCGTGGTGAAGTTTTAGACCGTCCGCCAGTGTGGATGATGCGGCAAGCGGGTAGATATATGAAAGCTTATCGAGATTTAAGAGATAAGTATCCTGCGTTTCGCGATCGCTCGGAAAAAGTAGAACTGGCAATCGAAATCTCCCTACAGCCGTTTCGCGCCTTTGAGCCAGATGGGGTAATTTTATTTTCTGATATTTTAACTCCGTTGCCGGGACTTGGCATTCCCTTTGATATCATCGAAAGCCGAGGACCAGTCATCGATCCGCCCATCCGCAGCCAAGAGCAAATTGATAAACTGCATCCTCTAGAACCTGGGGAATCGCTGCCTTTTATCGGTGAAATTTTGCAAACATTACGCCAAGAAGTCGGCAACAAAGCAACTGTCTTGGGTTTTGTGGGTGCCCCTTGGACGCTGGCAGCGTATGCGATTGAGGGCAAAAGCTCGAAAGACTACGCAATTATTAAAAGTATGGCTTTTTCAGAGCCAACGATGCTGCATCAATTTTTGGGTAAATTGGCGGATGCGATCGCAACTTACGTCCGCTACCAAATTGATAGCGGTGCCCAAGTCATTCAAATGTTCGATTCTTGGGCAGGACAACTGAGTCCGCAAGATTACGAGACATTTGCTCTACCGTATCAGCAGCGAGTTTTCAACCAGGTAAAACAGACGCATCCGGATACTCCCCTGATTCTCTACATCAATGGTAGTGCTGGCATTCTGGAGAGGATGGCACAATCCGGCGCGGATATCGTCAGCGTAGATTGGACGGTAGACATGGCAGAGGCAAGGACAAGACTTGGCTCAAACATCGGTGTACAGGGAAATATGGACCCCTGTGCCTTATTTGGCTCAAAAGAGTTCATCCGCGATCGCATTTATGACACGATCCGCAAAGCCGGAAACAAAGGTCATATCATGAATCTCGGTCATGGTGTTTTACCCAGTACCCCCGAAGAAAACGTAGCTTTCTTCTTTGAAACTGCCAAATCAGTCAAAAATCATTAGTCATTAGTCATTGAACTAAAGACAAATCATTCTTGACTAAGGACGAATGACCAACCCTTATGAACCCCAAGCGGATTTTGGTAACTGGTGCGAGTGGCTGCATTGGTCACTACATTAGCGAAAGCCTGATTCAAGAAACCGAACACGAGCTGTATCTGTTAGTCAGAAATCCAGACAAACTGCAAATTGACTACCAATCTCGACCGGGAATCACCGTTGTAAGAGCTGATTTGCGAGACATTGAACGAGTGGGAAATCTACTCAAGACAATCGATGTCGCGATCTTAGCTGCAACCGCTTGGGGCGGCTCCCAAGCGGTATTTGACGTGAATGTGATTAAAACCATCCGGTTGCTAAACTTGCTCGACCCCGCAGTGTGCGAACAAGTCATTTACTTTTCTACCGCTAGCATCCTCGGACGCGACAACGCATTATTGAAAGAAGCGGGAGAACTAGGGACAGACTACATCCGTTCTAAGTATGACTGTTTGCAGCGCTTATCGAAATTAGCGATCGCACCCCGCATCACTACCCTCTTTCCGACCTTGGTTCTCGGAGGAGATGCCAACAAACCCTACTCCCATCTTTCTTCAGGATTGCCAGGGGTGGCAAAGTTGATTGACCTGATTCGCTTTTTTAAAGCTGACGGCAGTTTCCACTATATGCACGGGCGAGATATTGCCCAAGTGGTACGATTCCTGATCGAACATCCTCCTGGCCCCTCGGAACCTCGACAGCTGGTTTTGGGTCAAGCACCCATAACGGTCAACGAAGCCGTAGAAGAAGTTTGTGCTTATTTAGACAAGAAAATTTATTTTCGCGTGCCCCTGTCTCCCTGGCTAGCTGATTTCTTCATCCTCTTGTTCCGAATTCAGATGGCACCTTGGGATCGGTTCTGCTTGCGCTACCGTCATTTTACCTACCAAGATCCCGTCAACCCGGCTACCCTGGGTCTGGCGAATTACTGTGCCACATTCAGCGATGTGCTGAAAATAAGCGGAGTTCAAAAAAAGCAGCTGACAGCTAAGAACGAGTAGAAATTAGATTTAAAAGGTTGTTTTAACGCAAAGGTACGCAGAGGTTAGTGCAAAGGTACGCCAAGGAGGTTAGAGGCTGTCTTCAGAAGAGTTTCTTAGACATATCAAGACCTCTTACTGATTTTCTACGTACCTTTACGTCACCCTTGGCGTACCTTTGCGTTAAAAAAGCTATCAGACTTAACCTAAGCTTGCCAGATTCAGCTAGGCTCGTGTGCTATGTATTAGCTAATAGCTGAAATTTAAAAAGGTGTGAGGTTTTAAATTCAATGAAAGTTTTATTAGTTTATCCCCTGTTTCCTAAAACTTTTTGGTCTTACGAAAAAATTCTGGAATTAGTCAATCGCAAGGTTTTATTGCCGCCGCTGGGTTTAGTCACCGTGGCGGCAATTTTGCCTCAAGAGTGGGAATTCAAGCTGGTCGATCGAAATATCCGCACCGTTACAGAACAAGAGTGGGAATGGGCAGATGTTGTCATTCTCTCGGCAATGATTGTTCAGAAAGAGGATTTACTTGATCAAATCAAGGAAGCCAAGCGGCGCGGCAAACTGGTAGCGTGTGGTGGCCCTTACCCAACTTCTGTCCCGGAGGAAGCTCAAAAAGCGGGTGTAGATTATCTGATTTTAGATGAAGGGGAAATCACCCTGCCGATGTTTGTTGAGGCAGTTCAGCGGGGCGAAAAACAGGGGATTTTCCGTTCTAATGGGGAAAAACCCGATGTGACGACAACCCCGGTTCCTCGTTTTGATTTGCTGGAGTTTGATGCTTACGATTCAATGTCGGTGCAGTTTTCGCGGGGCTGTCCCTTCCAGTGCGAATTTTGCGACATTATTGTTTTGTATGGTCGCAAACCCCGGACGAAAACACCAGAACAGCTATTAGCAGAGTTAGAGTATCTCTACCAATTAGGGTGGCGTCGTAGCGTTTTCATGGTGGATGATAACTTCATCGGCAATAAGCGCAACGTTAAGTTATTTCTCAAAGAGTTAAAAACCTGGCAAGCAGAACACCAATATCCCTTCCGGTTTAATACAGAAGCTTCGATTGATTTGGCGCAAGACCAAGAACTGATGGATCTGATGGTGGAGTGTTATTTTGATGCCGTGTTTTTGGGGATTGAAACGCCCGATGAAGAGAGTTTGTCGCTGACGAAAAAGTTCCAAAATACGCGCAGTTCTCTGGGTGAAGCGGTAGAGGCAATTACGCGAACCGGATTGCGCCCAATGGCTGGATTTATTATTGGCTTTGATGGGGAGAAAGCTGGCGCAGGCGATCGCATTGTCCGATTTGCCGAGCAAACTGCCATTCCCACCACTACCTTTGCCATGCTGCAAGCCTTACCCAATACAGCGCTGTGGCATCGATTAGACAAGGAGGGCCGCCTACGGGGTAAAGATGGCAATATCAATCAAACTACCTTGATGAACTTTGTCCCCACACGACCCCTGCAAGATATTGCCAGAGAATACGTTGAGGCTTTCTGGACACTATACGATGCCGAAAAGTTTTTGGATCGGACTTATCGCTGTTTCTTGATGCTGGGTGCGCCCAAATGCAAGGCTCCTGCTAAATTACCAAATTTAGTGGATCTGCGAGCGCTGCTGATTGTGATGTGGCGTCAGGGTGTCAAACGCACTACTCGCTGGAAGTTCTGGCACCACTTATTGAGCATCCTCAAACGCAATCCTGGTGTTTTTGAGCATTACATCGCAGTCTGCGCTCATAATGAGCATTTTCTAGAGTACCGCCAGATTGTGCGGGACGAAATAGATGCCCAGTTAGCTGAGTTTCAGGCAGAAGAAGCAAAACTGCAACAGATAGAAGATATCTCATCGGCATCTGTAAAAGAAAAAAATCCCGTCGGTGTATAAGACAGGGTTGTTTCGGGATGGCTAACAGAACAGGGGCTTTTGCGATCGCTCTGAAATGAAAATGCTCGTTAACCGGCAGGAATCAAAATTACTGCTAGTGTCTGGGAGTAGGGAGGCAGAAAGTCCAGAGTCAGTAGGTGGATATCAGGTTCCCACTCCCCCCTAACCAACGGTTAACTACATTCGGCTACTGAGTTAGTTAGCATGGAATATCCATTCATCATTAGCGAAAACCTAGCGGCATATTGTATTCAGTCAATTTAATGACTCCTTCATGAGCGATCGCACGTCGAGAGTGATAGAACAATTTGCCCCTGCTACGAATCACTAAAATTAGTCCGAGGTTGCCAATTCAATGCGAGTTTTACTGCTTTATCCTTTATTTCCTAAAACTTTTTGGTCTTTTGAGAAAGTCCTAGAATTAGTAAATCGCAAGGTTTTATTGCCGCCGCTAGGTTTAGTGACGGTTGCCGCAATTTTGCCTCAAGAATGGGAATTCAAGCTGGTCGATCGAAACGTTCGCAGCGTCACAGAAGACGAGTGGGAGTGGGCAGATTTGGTCATTCTCTCGGCGATGATTGTCCAGAAAGAGGATTTACTCGATCAAATTCGAGAAGCCAAGCGGCGCGGTAAAGCGGTTGCGGTAGGTGGCCCTTATCCGACTTCTGTGCCTGATGAAGCCACTAATGCGGGTGCAGATTATCTAATTTTGGATGAAGGGGAAATCACCCTGCCGATGTTCATAGAAGCGATCGCGCGAGGTGACAAGGGTGGGCTTTTCCGATCCAATGGGGAAAAACCCGATGTGACGACAACCCCGGTTCCTCGTTTCGATTTGCTAGAGTTCGATGCTTACGATACGATGTCGGTACAGTTTTCGCGGGGTTGTCCCTTCCAGTGCGAATTTTGCGACATTATTGTTTTGTATGGTCGCAAACCTCGGACGAAGGCACCAGAACAGCTATTAGCAGAGTTGGAATGTCTCTACCAACTGGGGTGGCGTCGCAGCGTTTTCATGGTGGATGATAACTTCATCGGCAATAAGCGCAACGTCAAGTTATTTCTCCAAGAATTAAAAACTTGGCAAGCGGAACACCAGTATCCCTTCAGCTTTAATACAGAAGCCTCGGTTGACTTGGCGCAAGACCAAGAACTGATGGATTTAATGGTGGAGTGCAATTTTAATGCGGTGTTCCTGGGAATTGAAACGCCGGATGAAGCCAGTTTGCAGATGACGAAGAAGTTTCAAAATAACCGAACTTCGCTTGCTGACTCGGTAGAAACCATCACGCGGGCGGGGTTGCGGGTGATGGCTGGTTTTATCATTGGCTTTGATGGAGAAAAATCAGGCGCAGGCGATCGCATTGTCCGCTTTGCCGAACAAACGGCGATTCCGACGACTATTTTCGGAATGCTACAAGCTTTACCCCACACTGCCCTCTGGTTCCGCCTAGAAAAAGAGGGGCGATTGCTGGATAGCGCATCGGGCAACCAGTTCAATGTGATGAATTTTATCCCGACCCGACCCGTAGAAGAGATTACCAGGGAATACATCAACGCCTTCTGGGATTTATACGATGCTGAAAAGTTTTTAGATCGGGCTTATCGCCATTTTCTGATGCTGGGCGCACCCAAAGTAAAAGTTCCTTTTAAAATGCCGGGTCTGATGGAGTTAAGGGCTTTGGCAATTGTGGCGTGGAGACAAGGCCTTAAGCGTCACACTCGCTGGAAGTTCTGGCACCATCTGTTTAGTATCATCAAACACAACCCTGGTGTTTGGGATCATTACCTCACCGTCTGTGCCCACAACGAACATTTTCTCGAATATCGCCAGATTGTCCGCGACCAAATTGAGGTGCAGTTAGCTGAGTATCTAGCACAACAATCGAAACAGGAAGCTAAAGTTTCCCCTGTGAAAAACAGCGTCGGTGCGAGTGCGTGATATCAAGTGAAAAATGGGGAATTGGAAATTTTTTACCCATTTTTCATTCCTTCTCATCAATGACCAATTAAGCGTGAGGATTGTCAATTAATGCGAGTTTTACTTTTATATCCACTATTTCCGAAAAGTTTTTGGTCCTTTGAAAAAACTTTAGCCTTGCTAAATCGTAAGGCAATGTTGCCGCCTTTAGGTTTAGTGACCGTTGCCGCAATTTTGCCCCAAGAGTGGGAGTTTAAGTTAGTAGATCGAAATGTTACCCAAATAACTGAAGCTGAATGGGCATGGGCAGATTTAGTAATTCTGTCGGCAATGATTGTCCAAAAAGAAGATTTGCTAGATCAAATCAAAGAAGCAAAGCAAAGGGGTAAGTTAGTCGCAGTCGGCGGCCCTTATCCCACCGCTTTACCTCAAGAAGTAGAATCGGTAGGCGCAGATTATTTGATTTTGGATGAAGGGGAAATCACCCTGCCGATGTTTGTGGAGGCAGTGCAACGTGGCGAAACTTCAGGAACTTTTCGGGCGGGAGGAGAGAAGCCGGATGTCAGTTCCACACCCGTTCCCCGCTTTGATCTACTAGATTTTGACGCTTATTCAGAAATGTCTGTGCAGTTTTCGCGGGGATGCCCATTTCAATGCGAATTCTGCGACATTATTGTCCTTTACGGACGCAAACCGCGTACAAAAACGCCATCTCAATTATTAGCAGAATTAGAACGCCTTTATGAGTTGGGTTGGCGACGTAGCATCTTTATGGTGGATGACAATTTTATCGGGAATAAGCGGAATGTCAAGTTATTCCTGAAAGAGTTGCAACCGTGGATGGTGGAACATCAGTACCCTTTCTCTTTTGCGACGGAAGCATCGGTGGATTTGGCAAAAGATCAAGAATTGATGGATATGATGGTTCAGTGTAATTTTGGGGCGGTGTTTTTAGGAATTGAAACACCCGATGAGGAGAGTTTAGCACTGACTCAGAAGTTCCAAAATACGCGAGATTCATTAAGTGATTCCGTTCAAGCGATCGCGCGATCGGGATTGCGGGTGATGGCTGGGTTTATCGTAGGCTTTGATGGAGAAAAACCCGGTGCAGGCGATCGCATTGTCAACTTTGTCGAGAAAACGGCAATTCCCACCGCTTTATTTAGTATGTTGCAAGCTTTACCCGATACCGCCCTTTGGCATCGGTTAAAGAAAGAAGGGCGGCTGCGAGGCGAATCTGCCAACATCAATCAAACGACATTGATGAACTTTGTGCCCACACGTCCTCTAGAAGACATTGCCCGCGAATACATCGATGCATTTTGGACATTGTACGATCCGGAGCGTTTTCTAGACCGCACTTATCGTCACTTTCGCATATTAGGAGAAGCGACGTATCCGAATAAGGGCAAACGTGCGAAGAAGAAAATAGATTGGGTTGTAATTCGAGCCTTATTAATCATTTGTTGGCGACAAGGCGTACTTCGTAAAACTCGTTGGCAGTTCTGGCGCAACTTGTTTAGTATGTATCGACACAATCGAGGTGGAATCAGCAGTTATTTAGCAGTTTGCGCTCAAATTGAGCATTTCGTAGAGTATCGCCAGATTGTCAAAGAGCAAATTGAGGCGCAGTTGGCAGAGTTTATGGCAGAAGACGCGGTTCAACAGCCGCAAGAGGTGAAAACCCCAGTGAATGCGTAGGGTAGACGACACCTCAGATCCTCCAAACCCCTATTATTTAAGAGACTGACTTAATAATGGGGTTTGGAGAATCGCAGAATAGCGCCCATAAAGTGACTGAGGATGAGCAATTCCTTTATTTAAAACTGGTATATAGCAATCCTGTTTTAGTTGCGAGATGCCAGTGGTTTAAATCCCCAACTTATCCAAGAAGTCGGGAATCTTGCTTTCAGAAATCATTTAGGACTGGTATAGGTAGACAAACGTTTTTGCCGTCTGCGTCTTGTCCAAAAGTTGTTGGCAAAGTTGAGTATGTTTTTGTCGCGATGATCTCCTGAACCTGCAACAGTCCGCCTGTTGGCAAGCCAGCGATCGATGGAGTAAATATTGAAGCTGCTACCAGCTAGCAATATAAATAGCACAATCCCGTAGATAAGCATCGTTTGTGCTGCACCCCAGTTTTGTATGGATGTGACACCCATCATCAAGATGATCATCAGGATAAATGTTGCGATTAGGGCGCTGCGCGTTGCTAATCCAATGGAGATCAATACTCCCACGATTAATTCAACCGGGGGTACTAAGTAAGAATTGATCCTCACCAAAAATCCCGGAAAATAAGAATTTGCAAGTTGGTTGACAGTATTTTCAGCAAAACCGGGAATATTGCCGATGCGAGTAAAGCCGTGATTAAAGTAATTCACGCCGATCAGAATTCGCAGCAACAAATAGGCGATCGCAATATCCCTAGTTTTTAGACCAATATAGGGTCTATTTTCAGTCATTGCTATAACTCCAACTGTGTTACTTAAACTTTAATTGATTTTAACTGTAGAGATTTGAATTAATTAAAGTTTAATGAGAAATGAATTAGCCAAGCTAAACCTACCAACCCAAATAAGTCTGCTTTTTCTCTTTTTGAATAGCAGCCAACAAGCGCTATTCTCCGAGTGTTGAAGTTATAAGGTAAAATCCTGAGTTTTGTTATTTGTCAAGAGTAAGAATCGGCTTTATTCAATACAAGGCTCATCTATAATCGGGGCGGGTAGTGGAAATTCTTCTCCTCGTAGGTAGGCATCAAATTGTTCGTCAAAACGGCTCCAACTGGTAGCAATCGAACGCTGAATTCTACAGGTTGGAGCTTCGCGGAATAAAGGCAGCCGATGTTCGATTTGTTCTTTAATGGCTACAGGGATATCTTCAAATACATCAGTTTTATTGCCAGTGTAATTTAAGACTAAAAAGCCGGGTTTCCCCTTCATTTTCATCCACGGTTCCCACGGCCCCATGCGGTAATAAGAAAGTGTAACAGCGCGATTGTCGCTAGCACTGATGGGTTCGTCAGATAGTATTTTTGTCGGAAAAATAAATTTGTAGGAATCCGACGATTGGACATACTTCTCTGGCGAATAATCTGCAAACTTGGGGTTCGTTGATAACGGGTTAGGCAGTTTCATATTGAAATCTAATGAAACTGAGGATATTTCTGAAGTTATGTGAGCATCTATCTGTTGTGGAATCTGGAACTCCTGGTAGTCATAAGAACGGTGCATAATATTCAGTGTTTCACCTGACCAGGGGTTTTTCCAACTTTTTAGAATTTCTCCAGTTTTGGGATCGAGATAAAGTGTAATTTTACGACTTACAAGCGTCCAGCGGGATGTTGAATTATCTTGAATACAGCGCGAGATATCAACGCCTAAGAAATCAAACAGATGAACAGGTTGATCGTTATCTATCGGATGGGCATACATAGCACCTGTAGCCGGGAAATAGTGAGTTTTACTGTCACTGCTACAGCGTAGTTTGACAAACTGCTCATCGGTAATTGTTGATTTCGTTAAGGTCATAGTTTGCGCTTCCCCAAAGTATAGATTGAGCTAAGGATGAATACTTAACTAGTAATTTCTCGCCCTCCTGCTGATATCTTGATTCGGTCTTGCTGACGCTGCTGAATCTGTTCTAGACTGCCGGTAGGAATGGCGGCAATTAACTGGCGCGTGTATTCTTGCTTCGGTTCGCGGTAGAGATTTTCAGCGGAGCCAATTTCTTCGATTTTGCCTCGATTCATGACCATGATGCGATCGCTCATAAATTTCACCACGCTCAAGTCATGGGAAATAAAGATGTAAGTTAAGCCAAATTCACTTTGGACTTCTTTGAGCAAATTCAGCACTTGCGCTTGTACGGAAACATCTAGCGCCGAGACGGATTCGTCGCAGATGATGAATTTGGGATTGAGTGCCAAAGCACGAGCAATACAAACCCGCTGGCGCTGTCCGCCAGAAAACTCGTGGGGATAGCGATTCATCCAGGCAGGATTTAAGCCTACACGCTCTAAGAGATAGGCTGCGCGATCGCGTCTTTCCTTAGAATTCTTCCCATAGTGATGGATTTGTAGCGGTTCCATCACCGCATCTCCAATTTTTAGACGCGGATCGAGAGAACTAAAGGGATTTTGGAAGACAATTTGCATCTCGCGTCGCAATTGCCGCAGCCGCCGATTACTGACTTTTGTAATATCTTCCCCTTCAAACTCGATCTGCCCGCTTGTTGGTTCGATCAAGCGCAGGATGGTACGCGCTAAGGTACTTTTGCCACAGCCGGATTCTCCCACCAATCCCAGCGTTTCACCGGGATAAACATCAAATGAGATGCCATTCACTGCCATCAAATAGCGTTTGGTTTGACCAAACATCCCCTGGATTGGAAAGCCAACTTGGAGGTCTCGGACAGAGAGTAGAGCTTTTTCAGTGGTAGAGATGCGATCTATCGCTTCTGGGTTTTGAGTGGAACCCAGAATTTCTTCTGACTCCTGACTCTTAACGCCTATTTTTTCTCGAATCTCGATTTCGCCGCTAGGTGTCTTCACCACTTCCATAAAGTCAGCGACGGTCGGCAGGTATTTCAACCGGCGGTTAAGGCTGGGGCGACAGGCTAACAAACCTTTGGTATAAGGATGTTGAGGGTTAGAAAAGATTTGCTCAACTGAGCCGTATTCAACTATTTTGCCTTGATACATCACGGCGACAACGTCGGCAATTTCAGCAATTACCCCCAAGTCGTGACCGATAAACATCATCGACATCCCACGGGCGTCGCGTAACTCTCGCAACAGATCCAGAATCGTCGCTTGTACGGTTACATCCAAGGCGGTTGTCGGTTCGTCAGCAATCAATACCGCTGGATTGCAGGAAATAGCCATTGCAATCATCATCCGCTGCAATTGCCCGCCGGAGAGTTCGTGGGGGTAGCGATCCAGCATTGCCAATTTTTGCTGATTGACCTGCTGATTAATTTCCGCTTCGCTTTCTCTTCTGGCTTCTGGTCTTTCTTCTAGATAGCGTTGCCGCATCTCTTCATCGCTAGCGAGGAGTTTGACTTCTTGGAGACGCGCGATCGCTTGCCGCCTCGCCTCGGCAGGGGTTACATTTTGATGCTGACGGATTGCCTCGACTAACTGAAACCCACACGTAAAAACTGGGTTTAAGGAACTCATCGGTTCCTGAAAAATCATCGAAATCTGACCACCTCGATATTTCCGCAACTCCTCTGCACTCAGATCCCGCAGATTCACTACAGATCCGCCTCGTTCCTGTGAGTTTTGAAACCAAATTTCACCGCCGCTAATCTTGCCCGGAGTTGGCACCAGACCCATGACGGCGAGGGAAGTCACCGATTTACCCGATCCCGACTCTCCCACAATGCCCAAAGTCTGCCCGCGACTCAGTTTGAAGGAAATACCATCAACTGCCAGAATTTGCTTTTCATCAGTTAAAAATTGAACTTGCAGATTGCGGATGTCTAAAACGGTGTCACTCATGGCAGTCAAGGCGAAAAATTTAACTGGATTTTAACAATCTATGCGATCGCGAGAGAATCAATCGGGTTGTTGATAGCGACGGCAGCCGATTACTGTAACAGACGCGAACCCGATGGACATTGAACTGCTGATGAGCCACTCTGCGGCGGTTTCGGCATCGCTGGAGCCGAGGTTGAGGGGCGCTGGGTTTCGCAAACCGCTACGAGGGTGGTGGCTTCACCGTTCTTTTTGGTGGCAAATACCGCACCTGTGTAGCTATGAATTTCAGCATTCTTGGCTTGGGCGGCGATCATCACGCTTTGGGCGTCCTTTCCGGGTGATACCAACCGATAGTTGTAATACACGCTGGCTGGCTCGCCGCCTAAACCTAAATCTTCAGTGTTTGTGGCAAATTTGCCTTTTTGCTGATAATAAGCCTGCTGCGCTTTGTTTACCATCGCGATATACAATTTGGCTTCCGTTTGCGGTTTTGGGAGCTGCGAATCTTCGGACACTTGACTCTGTGCATTTTCCAGCTCAATTACTTTGGCGTCTTTGGGTAATGTCGCGCTGTCGGAAATTTTCTCAAATATCGTTGCCTTGGGAGTAAAAGCATTGGGTCTGGGTTGTCCAGCTTGCCGTCCCTCTAATTCCAGACGTAGTTTACCGCGATCGATAAATTCAAAAATGCTCAGGATGCTCTCTTTTTTGCTAAAAACCAAGTCAAGTTGTCCCGGTTTAGCCTGGGAATTAACCTTGTACTTAATTCCGACGGCAACCGGAGGTCCATCAGACGTTGGAAATACAATGAATAATTTTCCCTCTGGCGCAAATATAAATGTGACCAACTCCCCGGTTTGCGGATCTTCGGCTTGCCATTGCCCTACAAATTGCTGGGTGGCGGTCGTTGCTGGTGTGGTTTTGGTTGGAGTCGCTGCGGGTGCGGGTTTGGCTGGGGTATTTGCCGATGTCCCTAGGATACCTGTCACCAGGATGCCGTTGATTGCGATTAATAAGCTAGATACAATCAACTTGTTGTTAACTGGGAGTTTCACTAGTTTGGCAAAGTTGATGATAAAGTGATTCATTACTTTTTGGTGTTTGCTTGATATTTTTTATCCAAATTTTGATGATTTTCCTGTGAAATGTCGGAGATTAAATTAGTAAGACATGAAATTGCAAATATAGTTTCCTTCAAGTTATAACATAGCCAAGCTATAGCAATTCTATTTGAGTGATGAGCTGGCTCTTCAGATCCCGATTTTTAGAGAAGTCGGTTTTTTTTCTTCATAAATCATTTAGAGCCGCTTTATAGCCTTTTGCAGGCTTCGATGTCACAGAAAAAACAGCGATCGCGTTCTTTTGGTGCAGTGTTGATGGGAAATCTAGCGCAGGGGCTTTAAAAGACAAAAGTATGGTTAAGTTCTTAATTAACCATACTTTTGTAATAAGGCAACCTTATGTACTAATCATTTTTACATTAGTTGCCCAACTTTGGGGTATTCAATCATTTCAACCGGAGAATCTAAATATCTAGATCGTTGAGATTGAGACGAGGGCCATAGGTTTCGATAAATTCGCGGCGGGGTGCAACGCGATCGCCCATTAGAACGGTAAAAATGCGATCGGCTTCCGCCGCATCTTCAATTTCCACCCGTTTGAGAGTGCGAGTTTCCGGGTTCATGGTAGTATCCCACAACTGTTGCGGCATCATTTCACCCAAACCTTTGAATCGCTGGATGGTGTAGTTGGCATTAGCGGGAAACTCATGCTGAATCAGGTTTGCCATTTCGCGATCGCTGTAGCAATAATAATGATTGCGTCCGCGTTCTACCTTATAGAGTGGAGGACAAGCGATATAGATGTAACCCTGCTCGATTAGCGCCCGTTGATAGCGATAGAAGAACGTTAATAACAGCGTCCGAATGTGCGCCCCATCTACATCGGCGTCAGTCATAATCACGATGCAGTGATAGCGCAGCTGAGAAGCATCGAACTCCTCACCCTTAACACCCAATCCCAGTGCGGTGATTAGCGCCTGGATCTCCGTGTTTTTATAGATTTTGGCATCGTCGGTTTTCTCAATGTTGAGAATTTTACCGCGCAATGGGAGGATAGCTTGGTTGCGTCTGTCCCGTCCTTGTTTGGCACTTCCTCCGGCTGAGTCCCCTTCTACGATATAAATCTCAGATTCCGAGGGATCTCGCGTACTGCAATCGGCTAATTTACCCGGTAAAGGAGAAGATTCCAAAACCGATTTGCGGCGCACTAACTCTCGTGCGTGACGCGCTGCTTCGGCGGCTTTGAAAGCTTGAATTGCTTTTTCCAGAATCGCATCGCCAACGTTTGGGCGAAACTCTAAATACTCTGTGAGAACTTCGCCAACTAGGGAATCAACAATTCCCCGGACTTCGGTGTTACCGAGTTTGGTTTTAGTTTGTCCTTCAAATTCCGGATCGGGGACTTTGACGGAGATAACCCCCGTTAAACCCTCGCGGACATTCTCCCCACCGAGGTTCGGTTCATTTTCTTTGATTTTATTGCGCTTGCGAGCGATCGTATTCAGCGTCCGCGTCAGCACCGCCTTCAACCCTTCCAGGTGAGTACCGCCGTCAACTGTACGAATATTATTTGCAAACCCCAGCAGAGTATCTGTATAGGCATCGACGCACCACTGCAACGCCACCTCTACTTGTACATTGTTGCGTTCGCCGGATACATAGATAATTTCTTCGTGGAGAGCCTGTTTATCGCTATTCATATAGGCGATATACTCTTTAATACCTCCTTCATAACAGTAGGTTTCTACTCTTGGCTCTCCACCCTTAATTAATTCCAGGCGGTTGTCAGTAAACGTAATTTTGACACCTGCATTTAAGTAAGCCAGTTCCCGTAGACGACTCGCCAAGGTGGTGTAATCAAACTCAATGCCAGTCGTCACAAAAATCTGTAAATCTGGCTTGAAACTAATCGAGGTGCCTGTCCTCGCTTCTTTAATTGGCGTTGCCTTGAGTTCGGTGACAGGAATACCCCGCTCAAAGCGCATGATATGCTCCCGCTTCTCCCGCCAAACGGTTACTTCTACCCACTCAGACAAGGCATTGACTACGGAGATCCCGACACCGTGCAAACCACCAGAAACCTTGTAACCGCCGCCGCCAAACTTCCCTCCGGCGTGCAGCACCGTCATTACCGTTTCCAAAGCTGATTTGCCTGTAGTGGGATGAGTATCTGTGGGAATCCCTCGCCCATCGTCTGTCACCGTCACCGAACCATCGGCGTTTATGTCTATCTCCACATGGGTGCAATAGCCAGCCAGAGCCTCATCAATAGAGTTGTCCACCACCTCGTAAACTAGATGGTGGAGTCCCCTAGGGCCAGTCGAACCGATGTACATCCCCGGTCTTTTCCGGACTGGTTCAAGACCTTCTAGAACTTGAATCTGATCGGCACTGTAACTGCTCGTCATGAATAAGGATTCTCCAATAATGGCTTGGAAGCCCACCGGGACTTCAAAAATGTAAAAACACTCCAAAATTATAACACAAAAGGTTTCGGGGCGACCGTAGGGCAATTTCAAGAGATATTTGTTTAGGGGATGTACCCAGTGAAAGGTAACAAAGTAGGAAAGCACGGTGGCACAAGGGAACGGGAGGCGAGAGAAACAGACACAGGGAGCAGCGGAAAATTACCTGTTCGCTCAGCCCTCTTCACTCAGTCCTCAGTCCTCAGCCCTCAGTCCTTAGCTAACCCTCAGTCCTCTTCACTCAGTCCTCAACCCTCAGCGCTGATTGTTATTTGTGGTGCTACTGCGACGGGAAAATCAGGGCTGGCATTAGCATTGGCGCAGCGGCTGGGTTCTGTAATTCTTAGTGCTGATTCGCGTCAAGTGTACCGCGAATTTGATATCGGCACAGCTAAGCCAACAGATGCTGAGCGCAAGTTGGTACCGCACTACTTAATTGATATCTGCGATCCCACAGAAACTTTGACGGTGGCAGATTACCAGCAGCAGACGCAAGCTTTAATTGCTGCTTTGGGCAAGGAAACTCCGCCTCTTTTGGTGGGAGGGACGGGTTTATACATCCGTTCTATTGTGCAGGGGTTAAAAATTCCTAGAGTAGCGCCCCAAGAAGAATTGCGATCGCAACTGCAATCTCTCGGTCAAATCCAACTTTACGCTTTTCTACAACAAGTTGATCCCGTTGCCGCTCAGAAAATTCATCCTAACGATCCCGTGCGGACATTGCGAGCATTAGAAGTATTTTATGTGACGGGTCGCCCGATTTCAGAGCAGCAAGGAGAGAATCCACCCGATTATCCCATTCTCCAAATTGGCTTAGATTGCCCGGACTCTAGCTACCTTACTCACCGAATTGAACAGCGAACCGAACAGATGTTAGCCGCAGGGTGGGAAGCCGAGGTAAAAACCCTTTGTGAGAAATACGGTTGCAATCTGCCGCTGCTGGATACGCTAGGTTATAGGGAAATGAAGCAATATTTAGCTGGAGAGATTTCTCTATCGGACGCCAAAGAGTTAACCGTTTTGCACACTCGTCAATTTGCCAAGCGACAACGCACTTGGTTTCGTGCTTATCCCCAAATTGAGTGGTTTGAGGCAAATCAACCCGATTTATTGGAGCGCGTGTGGCAACGAGTGCTAGAGTTCATTGCTGCAAGTTGTCAGGATGTGCCTCCTCAAGCTAGATGCTAACTTCCTGTCCAATTTTATACTCTTGTAACTAAACTTAACTTCGTACATTTTCGAGTTGTATGGAAGTGATTTCTTTGCTTTCTTCTACAAGGAGTTGAAGGATTCGTGTATAGCAGATTACCCAGGAAATGCAATGATAAACTTTTCTGCTATATTAAACCGCCATCAACCTTTAGAGAGATTTTATAGAATTTATATATGAATAGGAAAACCATTTAATAGACTATGAAAACAGCAAAACCGCCTTTTTTAATTCCTACGGGTACAAATAACCCTTAGCAGTTGCGATCGCATTTCCGGCACTGCGGTAAAAGGCTGGAGACCTTTAGTTTGAGCGAGAATGTGTAGAATTTAGCGATTTTTATGTAGATTTTCCTGGAACTGTTAGTCAATTGGAGCGCCAGGGAACAATCTAGCTAGGGTTATCGGACGGAAAAGTTGATCGCTGAGACTTTCTCCTGCTTTTTCAGCATTGAGACATTTAGCGCGACAAGGCAGAACAAGCATTTTCAGATGATGGCTACCGAAATCCGGTCCAAGTAGGAATAAGTACTGATGAAAATTTTAGAGTCTAGTAAGGAAGCGGCGAGGCTAGAAGCTCTGCGCCGATATCGGATTCTTGATACAGAACCCGAAGAGGCATTCGACGATCTTGCCCATTTAGCGGCGCACGTTTGTGGAACCCCGATTGCGTTAATAAATTTTTTGGATAAAAACCGTCAGTGGTTTAAGTCAAAGGTGGGTTTAGAAGTATCAGAATTCCCCCGTGATATCGGGTTCTGCCCCCTACTTGAGCAACACGAAATTTTAATGATTCCTGATACATTGGCTGATAAGAAGTTTGCCACTAATCCGGTCGTCATTGCTTGCCCCAGCGTCCGATTTTATGCGGGCGCACCGCTGATAACGCCTGAGGGACAGATAATCGGGACGATCTGTGTTGTTGATTATGTACCGCGAAACCTCAGTCCAGAACAAGTAGAGGCACTTAAAGCTTTAAGCCGCCAGGTAATTAGCCAACTAGAGCTACGGCGCAATTTAGCTGAAAAGGAACGCAGCATCGCTGCACGCGAACGAGCCGAGGAGGCGCTACAGCGAGCTGCTACCGAGAACCGGCACCTGGCACGGGCGATTACTTCAGCTTCTGAGGGAGTGATTATTACCGATCCGAACCAGCCAGACAACCCGATCGTTTACGCAAACCCAGCTTTTTCGCGGATCTCTGGGTATAAGCCAGAAGAAATTATGGGTCGCAACTGCCGTTTTCTGAAAGGTTCTGGCACAGATCCGCAAGCGATCGCTCAAATTCGCCAAGCGATCGCCGAACAAAAAGAGATTCAAACGACGCTGCTGAACTATCGAAAAGATGGTCAGCCATTCTGGAATGAATTAAGAATTTCGCCAGTATTTTCAGATGAGGGGAACTTACTCTACTTCGTAGGCTTGCAAACGGACATCTCCGCTCGTAAGCGGGCAGAGGAAGAGCGCGATCGCTTATTCACCCTCTCGTTGGATATGCTGTGTATTGCTAGTTTGGATGGCTATTTTAAGCGCGTAAACCCAGCTTTTGAGAAAACACTTGGGCTTTCTCAAGAAGAACTTTGCTGTACGCTACTGTTTAACTTTGTTCATCCTGAAGACCAAGGAAAAACCCGTGACGAATTCCAGAAACTTGCCACGGGCGAACCAACCATCGACTTTGAGAACCGCTACATCTGTCAGGATGGTTCGTATAAATGGCTATCCTGGACAGCCTCTCCAGTCGTTGAAGAAGGCTTGATGTATGCGATCGCCCGCGACATTACCGAGCGCAAAGCTAACGAGGAGGCATGGCGTCAAAGCGAAGAGCGGTTTCGCAATTTAGTCGAAACCACTAGCGATTGGGTCTGGGAGGTGGATGAAAACGTTGTTTACACGTATGTCAGTCCGAAGCTCCGCGACATTTTGGGTTATGAACCAGAAGAAGTTCTGGGCAAAACTCCCTTCGATCTCATGCCTCCGGAAGAAGCTTTTCGAGTTGCTAATATTTTTGGGCAAATGGCTGCCCTTGCACAACCCATTACGTGTCTTGAGAATACGACTGTTCACAAAGACGGTCATCTGGTTGTCCTAGAAACTAGTGCAGTTCCAGTTTGGAATTGTGATGGAAAATTCCAAGGTTATCGCGGCATGGATCGGGACATCACCGAGCGAAAGGAGGCAGAACAAAAAATCCGCAGACAAGCTGCCTTGCTAGATGTAACAACAGATGCAATTCTTGTGCGAAATCTAAAAGACAAAATCGTACTTTGGAGTAAAGGAGCTGAGTTACTGTACGGTTGGAAGGCGGAGGAAGTTCTGGGGAAAAATGTCTCGGAGATTTTGTACAACGATCCTTCGCCTCAACTCCTAGAAGCGCACAAGACTGTTAACAACAAAGGTGAATGGCAAGGTGAATTGTATAAAGTCACCAAAGAAGGCAAACAAATTGTCGTTGCCAGTCGTTGGAGTTTGGTGCGCGATGATGAAAACAACCCCAAATCAATCCTCTCTGTAGACACTGATATTACAGAGAAAAAACAACTTGAAGCACAGTTCCGCCGCGCCCAACGGATGGAGAGTATCGGTACTCTGGCTGGCGGCATTGCCCACGATCTAAACAATGTACTGACGCCAATTCTTGCCGCCATTCAAATCTTACAAATGGTAATTCCCGATCCGCGCAGTCAGCGGCTTTTGGATTTACTAGAAACAAATACTAAACGCGGTGCTGAGCTAATTAAGCAAGTCTTGTCATTTGCTCGAGGAGTTGAAGGTGAGCGAATGACCCTTCAAGTAGGGCACTTAATTGGGGAAATTCAGAAAATTGCCAAAGAGACCTTTCCTAAATCAATCGAAATCTATACAGATGTACGAATGATGGAACTTTGGCCTGTCTCTGGAGATGCCACTCAAGTACATCAGGTGTTGATGAATCTCTGCGTTAATGCCCGCGATGCGATGCCAGATGGTGGAGTCTTGAGTATCTCTGCCGAAAATCTTATCATCGATGAAAACTATGCCCGGATGAATATTGAGGCCAAAATGGGGCCTTATATCGTTATTACTATCTCGGATACTGGAAGTGGTATTCCTCCAGAAAGTTTAGAAAGAATTTTTGAACCATTTTTCACAACAAAAGAACTCGGTAAAGGCACAGGGCTAGGTCTGTCCACTGTGTTGGCAATCATTAAAGGTCATGACGGTTTTATCAATGTCTATAGCGAAGTAGGAAGAGGAACCCAATTTAAAGTTTATTTTCCAGCAACTAACACAACTACAACAGATCCAGAAGCTACGGAGCGTTATGAACTGCCCAGAGGTCACGGAGAATGGATTCTTGTGGTTGATGATGAACCAGCCATTCGAGAAGTAACCAAAACATCCCTAGAAGCCTATGACTATCGGGTACTCACTGCCAACGATGGAATTGAAGCGATCGCACTCTATGCCCAGCATCGCGCGGAAATCAATGTCGTGTTAATTGATATGATGATGCCTACGATGGATGGTCCAACCACCATCCGCGCCCTACAAAAAATGAACCCGCAGGTCAAAGTTGTTGCTGTGAGCGGCTTGGTTTCCAACCATAAGCTCCCAGCGATCGCAGGTGGCGTAGTTAAAAGATTTTTGTCGAAGCCCTACACCGCAGAAGATTTGTTGAAATCTATTCACGAGCTTCTAAGTTAGCGCTGTGATTCCAGCAGTCGATGCAATACGCGCTACGAGGTCAAGTATGCACGATTGGCACTCCCTCCCCTTTCTAGCACTAACTTTTGCCCTGTTTATCATCTTCCTCAAGATTTTAACGAACCAAAGCTTTGTGCCTAATTTTTTCTTTAGATAAACTAAAAGTAAGCATACAAGGTGTTAGCGATGGATTACCAAAAGTTTGTTGAGCAACTGCCCAGCCTTTATGAAAATTGGGGACGCGAATCGGTTGTACCTAAATCAAAGCGGTTTCAGCAGGCACTTGACCAAGTTCAAGGAATGACTACTGCCAACGTAATGCAGTTGCTCAATTTTGCTGTGGAGTGCATGGAACCAGATGAAATATATTGCGAGATTGGCTGTTATCAAGGTTCTACTTTAATTGGCGCACTGCTCGATCATCCAGAACGAATGGCATACGCTGTAGATAACTTTTCTGAATTCGACCAATCCGGTGAGAATCTGGATAAATTAATTAATAATTTATCAAGTTTTGATATTCAAGATCGAGTTTATTTTTGCAATCAAGACTTTGAAGAATTTTTATTAGAGCTTCGAGAAATTAATCCAGATGACAAAATCGGGGTTTATTTATATGATGGTGCTCACGACTATCGGTCGCAATTATTAGGATTACTCCTAATCAAACCGTTTCTAGCAGAGAAGGCATTGATTATTATCGATGATAGCAATTGGGAAGCGGTGCGCCAAGCTAATTGGGATTTTATGGCTGCTAACCCAGAGTGCGAATTATTGCTGGAGTTGCTGACGCCAGGAGATGGCTATCACACTTTTTGGAATGGGATTCAGGTACTCAGTTGGGATGCAAATAAAAAATCTAACTACCCCTGGTCTGCTTTCAGCCAAGTGCGGCAAACATCAGTTGTTCAGGCTATCTATCAATTACAATTTATTGAACAAAAAGAAGAAGGATTAGATAAACTTTATCAAGAAGCATTATCTTTCCACCATCAACGGGATTTTGCAGCAGCAGAAAAAAAGTATCGCGAGTTTCTTTTGTGGCGAAATAACAAGACTGAAGCGTGGCTAAACTTAGGAATACTATATTATGAAACAGAAAAATATCAAAACTGCATCGAATCTATTCTAACTTTAATAAAAATAGATACCTCTTCAGCTCAAGCATATTATATTCTTGGTTTAGCTTTAGAGAAATTCAATCAAAATATTCAAGCAATTTCAGCTTATAAAGAAGCGCTCGCGCTTGAACCCAAACTAATTGAAGCTTACAACAATTTGGGCAATCTTCTCACTCAGGTAGGTGAAAGTAAGGAGGCGGAAGCAGTCTACCGTCAAGCGATCGCAGCTAACTCCAGCCACTTTGGTAGCTACCTCAATTTAGGAAACCTTCTGATGGAGCAGAACCTTCTAACTCAAGCGATTGAAGCCTATGAAACAGCTCTATCTCTCAACCCAAACGATACCACTATATTGAGTAACTTGCAAATCGCATTAACAGCTCAAGCTAATCCAGTTCAGCTTCTTTTAAACTTGGGAAATAAATTTTATAGCTTAGGGAAATATGAGGAGGCGATTAAGCAATATCAAAGTGTTTTGGAAGTTTCAGTAGCAGCTTCAGAAATTTATTTTAATTTGAGCGAATCTTTTAGGCATTTAAATCGGATAGAAAAAGCGATATCTACACTTCAAGAAGGCATTCGCTTTCACTCGAAAGCTGGGAAACTGCACTTTTACTTGATTAAATTATTGCAGCAGGACGGACGGATTAAAGAAGCAATATCAAGTGCAGAAAAGGCATCTCAAATCCTGCCTAATGAATACGTATTCAAACTTTTCAAAAATTTGATCTTACCATCTGTTTACGATACATCAAATGAAATTGACTTTTATTGTCAAAGATTTATACAAGGTCTACAAAAATTAATTCAAGAGACAGAAATTCAAACGCCAGAAGAAAAAACCAATGCTTTAATTGGTATAAGTTGTTTCACTAACTTTTACTTAGCTTATCAGGCTCACAATGTTGTAGGGTTGCAATGTCAGTATGGAAATTTAGTCCATCAAATTATGGCAGCAAACTATCCACAATGGGTGCAGCCTATATCCATGCCTCCGCTTAAGGAGAACAACAAAATTCGTGTTGGTTATGTTTCGGCTTATCTGCATTCTTACAGCGGAACCTTGTGGTTAACAGGCTGGTTGCGTTACTGTGAAAAGCAAAACTTTGAAATTTACTGTTATTACACAGGAAATGAACCAGACCATATAACACAACAATTTCGGGATTACAGTGATGTATTTCACCATATTCCTTATAATCTTGAAGCTGTATGTCAACAGATTTTGTCTGACAAACTACATATACTTGTATTTCCAGAAGTTGGGATGGATGCTCCAACGATACAAATAGCTGGATTGCGTCTTGCTCCTGTACAATGCGTAGCGTGGGGACATCCAGTTACAACTGGTTTACCAACTTTGAATTACTTTTTATCTAGTCAGTTGATGGAGCCGGAAGATGCACAAGAACATTATTCGGAGAAACTGATTCGTCTACAAAATATTGGTGTGGCTTATCCAAAGCCACAAGATATTCCTGTGTTGGCAAAAACCCGCTCAGATTTTCAGTTACGGGATGATTCAGTTATTTATTTGTGTTGCCAAGCACCTTTCAAATATTTGCCACAATATGATTTTATTTTTGCGGAAATAGCACAGCGTATTCCTGAAGCTCAATTTGTATTTCTTCGAGGTGATTTACTGCGGAAACGTCTCTCACGTGCTTTTGAATTAGTTGGTTTGCATAGCGAAGACCATTGTGTATTTCTTAAGGTTCCTAGTCGCCCAGATTATCTAACGCTCAATTTACTTTCAGATATTTTTCTGGATACGATAAGCTGGTCTGGTGGCAATACAGCGCTAGAAGCGATCGCTTGCAATTTACCCGTCGTCACCTGTCCTGGGAAATTTATGCGAGGTCTTCACTCTTATAGCTTCCTCAGAATGATCGGGGTGACAGACACAATTGCTCAGACTGAAGCAGAATATATTGATATTGCTGTAAAGTTAGGTTTAGACCCAGTTTGGCGGCGCGACGTTTCAGAAAGAATCAAGGCTCGCCATGACTATCTTTATGATGACAAAAGTTGTGTAGCAGCTCTTGAAGATTTTTATAAACAGGTTGTCCAAAAGGGACTTACGCAGACATAGAGTTACCGATGATTACCCAAGACAAACAACAACGAAACTGGCAACCGATCATTAAGCAATTTGAGGCAGTTATCGGGAAAAACGGCGTCGTGCAGCGTCGTGAGGAGTTAATAACCTACGAGTGCGATGGTTTAACTAGCTACCGACAAAAACCTGCCCTTGTTGTGCTGCCGCGCACCACAGAAGAAGTCGCAGCGGCAGTAAGGATATGCGACCAAAATCAAATTCCCTGGGTTGCACGCGGTGCTGGCACTGGACTTTCTGGTGGAGCCTTGCCTGTAGAAGATTGCGTGCTAATTGTTACTGCATTGATGCGAAAAATCTTGAGCATTGACTTAGAAAATCAGCGGGTTGTGGTGCAACCAGGAGTAATTAATAACTGGGTAACACAAGCCGTTAGCGGTGCCGGATTTTACTATGCGCCTGACCCTTCCAGCCAGATTGTCTGCTCGATTGGTGGTAACGTTGCAGAAAATTCTGGAGGCGTCCACTGTCTCAAATATGGTGTTACCACTAACCACGTTTTAGGTTTAAAACTAGTTCTCCCCGATGGCTCTATTGTAGACGTGGGAGGACAAATTCCCGAAATGCCTGGTTACGATTTAACAGGTTTATTTGTTGGTTCTGAAGGCACACTAGGTATCGCTACAGAAATTACTCTGAGAATCCTTAAAACGCCGGAATCAATTTGCGTTCTTTTAGCAGATTTTACCAGTGTCGAAGATGCTGGAGCCGCTGTATCAGATATTATCAGCGCTGGGATAATTCCAGGCGGTATGGAAATTATGGATAATATCAGCATCAACGCTGTCGAAGATGTTGTAGCCACAGGTTGTTATCCCAGAGATGCTGCCGCTATCTTATTAGTCGAAATAGATGGCTTAGAAGTGGAAGTGGCGGCAAATAAACAGCGTATTTCGGAAATTTGCACCACCAATGGAGCGCGTAGCATCACCACGGCAAACGAAGCGGAAAAGCGTCTAAAACTATGGAAAGGACGGAAAGCAGCCTTCGCAGCAGCAGGCAAACTCAGCCCTGATTATTATGTCCAAGATGGGGTAATTCCCCGGACTCAAATGCGATTTGTACTGCAAGAAATTGAAGCATTGAGCCAAAAATACGGCTATCGTATTGCTAACGTCTTTCATGCTGGAGACGGGAATCTTCACCCACTCATTCTTTATGATAATTCGATTCCTGGGGCATTGGAACAGGTGGAAGAATTAGGGGGAGAAATTCTTAAACTTTGCGTAGAAGTAGGCGGAAGCCTTTCTGGGGAACACGGGATTGGAGCAGATAAAAAATGCTATATGCCGCAAATGTTTACCGAAACGGATTTAGAAACAATGCAATGGGTACGCCAAGTATTTAATCCCAAGGGTTTGGCTAATCCAGGTAAAATATTTCCTACTCCCCGCACCTGTGGCGAAGCTGCACACGCTCAGTCTCAAAAGCACTTTGAGTCAGTTGATATATTTTAATTCATTAACCAAGAGCAAATGATTCGCTAAGAAATTTGGGGAAGTATGCGATCGCGCTACAATCTAGACACAGAAAAATGCTCTAATTTGCAATCTAGATGGGAGTCTTTACTACAACCGTTTCAGGTTGAGCAAAAGATTGCTCAGAAAGTGTTGCTTGACTTATTCAAGGCTTACTCCAGTGATGGTAGATATTATCATACTTTGGAGCATATAGAACAAGTTTTAGCAACGCTTAACGATTTGCGATCGCTATCCCAAAACTATGCAGCAATTGAATTTGCAGCTTGGTTTCACGATGCAGTTTATAACCCAAAAGCTAACGATAATGAGGAAAAAAGTGCAGAATATGCAGCGATGATTTTGAAAGGGTTAGACATTCCCTCATCAACTATAGAGGTTGTATATTCTTTAATTAGAAAAACCAAATACAATCAAAATATAGACGGTATTGATAGCAAAATTTTTCTAGATGCAGACCTTTCTATATTAGGAGCATCGGCTACTAAATACAGAATATATGCTCAAGCAATTAGAAAAGAGTATTTATGGGTCTCTTCCACAAAATACAGAACAGGTAGGAAACAAGTATTGCAGAGCTTTTTAAACCGAGAACGAATATATTTTACTGAAAAAATGTTTGTTGCTCTAGAACAACAAGCTAGGCAAAATATTAAAGAGGAAATGGAATTGTTATGAAAAACTGTAAGAGCGATCGCTTAATCCGGTGAAGTCCTTCTAGAGGCAACGATGCTTGTGCTATTCAGAAAAATAGATAGGTAAAGAAAAAACTAAAAATAGATTTCAGGCAAAATGCGAATTTGCTTTATTGGTGACTCCTTTGTAAACGGAACTGGCGATCCAGAGTGTCTTGGTTGGACGGGAAGAATTTGTGCAGCAGCACGAAAGCAAGGTTATGACATTACTTATTACAATCTTGGGGTACGGCGGGAAACCAGCGCGGATATTAGATCCCGTTGGCTAGGTGAGGTTGCTTGTCGCTTGCCTAAAGAATATGATGGCAGGATTGTTTTCTCGTTTGGTGTCAATGACACCACCCTGGAAAATGGGAAGACTCGTGTGGAGTTAGCGGATTCCCTAGAAAATTGCTGTGCAATTCTTGAAGTTGCAAGGCAAACATTTCCAGTCTTGATGGTGGGAGCGCCACCCGTTGCAGAGATTGAGCAAAATTTTAGGATCGCTGGTTTGTCTGAGCAGTTAGCTCGTTTATGTAGCGATCGCAATGTGCCTTATTTAGATGTTTTTACTCCTTTACAGGCGTCATCGGTGTGGATCGGTGAGGCAACAGCGAATGACGGCGCTCACCCTGGTGCTGCCGGTTATGCGGAATTTGCTCACTTAGTGCAAAGTTGGTCTGCGTGGTTATCGTGGTTAAAATAGCTCAACTCACATCTTGCGCCAAGCTCTCCGAATGGAAAGGCGATCTCATTCTAGCTAGGAAAGCGCGAACCAACTGAAAATAAAGGGTTTTGTAACCTGCTCCCAGCAGGTTTTGTTTGTGTAACTGTGTTTCAACAGCCTAGAGCAAGATGTAACTTTACGGCGAAAAGTTCAATATCCCTTAGAAAACCCAGAAATAGAGATAACTGAGCCAATAAATCAAGTTCACTGCAATGAGTAGTCCTTTGCCGATGTAGGAGTGAACCATCCCGAAGACGTAAACGGTCGCTACCAGCACCAGCAACCGCTCAACAAAAGAAACAATCGTGCCGTATTTGTTAGTATCCCAATAAGAGATAGGACTGATAAAACGATAGTCGCTGAAGGGCAAAAAATGCCTGTGCGCGTCGTCGCTGTGGACGGGTAAATCTCCGAGGGAATGTAGCACCATGCTCAAAAAGATAATTTCAATAGGTTTCCACCCGTAGTAGCGAGCGATCGCGACCCCAATTAAAGCCAATGGAATTGAATGAAACAGGTGGATAATATTTTGCCAAAAGGGTTGGTAATAAGCGGTTGACCAGATTTGGCGTTCTGGTAGGCGTTGAATATATCTCGCCACAAGGTAGAAAACAAAAATTGGAATATCGGGTAATATAGCGCCGAACACGATTAGGAGATTGAAGTGCGATTGTTGCGGTTTAGCGAGAATGCCGAGATTGAGAATGGCATGGCTGGGCGTATTCACGATTATTGTTGGAATTGGTTTGATTGGTTTTGTCTTTGGTATCCTCCAGGCTGGCTGATTTTATTCAACCGCCACTGGCAACACTATCACGCCGATCCCGATGGTTGGAATTGGCTGGAGTATGGATTGTTTCTCATTCCTGGGGGATTTTATTTGGCGTTGCTGATTCGTTGGATACGTCTCGGCTTTCGTTCACCCCGCCGGGGAGAAGGGGAGTTCGACCCAAATTATCAGCAGGCTTTCCGAGATGAAGTGCTGGCTCCGATTGTGAAATATTATTTCCAAGGAGAGCTACAACAACTCGAAAATTTGCCTCAAACTGGGCCATTGATTGTATCAATGAACCATGCGGGAATGTGTTTTCCTTGGGATATTTTGGGATTAGCAACGCTCTTAAGCCAGACACGGGAATGGGTTGTGCAACCGCTGGCGGGTGTTTCGTTGTTTGAACATCCCTGGGTGATTTGGTGGCTACCTCCAGGATGGTCGCAAGTTCTAGGTGGCGTTAGGGCAGAAGCTGATGAATTTGAAGCGGCGGTGGCTCAAAAAACCATCTTACTATACGCTCCGGAGGGCATACGCGGGCCGGGAAAAGGGTGGAAAAGGCGTTATCAGTTAGACACTTTTCATCCAAGTTTTATCCAGTTAAGCGATCGCTATCGCATTCCGATTCTGCCCGTTGCTTGCATCGGCAATGAATCTTTGCATCCTTGGGCAATCAATCTCAAAAAATTTGCAAGAGCCATCTACTTGCCTTTTTTGCCTGTCTCTTTTTTGATGTTTTTCTTCATTCTCTTCCCATCAATGGGTGTTTGGGCGATGCGAAGTCGGCTGCGTTATTTTATTCAGCCTCTCTATCAAACTTGGTCAACCGAAGTTGTTGAAGACGAGCAACTTCCAGAACCAAAAACTTCTACTCGGCAAGACCGAAACGCTGCTTACCGACACGCACAACTATTACAAGAAAAGCTGCAAAGTCAAATTAACCAACTTCTGAGGAAGAAGTAATCTAGGTTTGATTTGCATTCAATCAGTTTTTATAAGAAGTTAGTTAACATTCAACTTCTTGGCTTGTAAAATAATTGGAGATAAGACCGCTTTATCTTGTTCCGCAGGCACGGCTTTCCGCCATGCAGTAATACCGCCTGATAAGACTGCCATCTTCAACCCCGTTCCCTCTAACATCCAGTAGGCTTTAGTTGAACGGGTTCCTTTGGTGCAATATAGCACTACCGTTGGTTCGGGTTGATTGGGTTGAACACTCTTTTTCACCAATGCCTTAATACGCTCAATCCCTATACCCGTTTCAATCTGAGTCAGAGGTACCAGTAGAGTTTGGGCAATATGATCTTCAGCGTACTCCTCTGGCGATCGCACATCAATAAGAAACACTGGCTTTAGTTTTCCCTGCTGCAACTGCACTACTGTCACTTTGTTTGCATATTTGCCAGTTGCGATCGCTTGGATGTCGATGTCTGCGAACGCGATCGCCGCACCTATTGCACCAACACTAACAGCGACAACCCCTAAAATTACAGGTAAAGGACGTAAACGACTGGTTATTTTAGTCAGTATTTTCATAAAATTTTCCGATGAATCGCACCTCAACCTCACTACCATAGCAACCGTAATACCGAGATGTCATTAGGCACAATTAGAAATAAAAATCCTGAAGCATAATTTTTTTTATTATATATTTTCTATTTTTCTAGCTTGGCTCATAAACTTTTTTCGTTTAAAAAACGGGTAGAGTATTTGTCCAAAATACCCAGAAGGTACAGGATCGGATATCCCATACTTCTCCGGCATTTTACCCGCAGGCATATAGAGGGTGCCAAAGACTAAATCTAAAATTGGAAGCTGTGCCGCAAAATTTTTATCATATAACTTTCGATCGGCCGTGTGATGCCAGTGATGAAATTCTGGAGTAGCAATTATCCACCGAAGCCATCCATATCTAATTTTGATATTGGCATGTATAAAGAAGGCTTCAAAAGCACCAAAAAGAAAAAATACAGTAAATGTTTCTTTAGTGAAGCCTAATATGTATAGCGGAACTATCTGAAAAATTTTTGTAAATATTTGGTCAATGGGATGCAGACGAACCGTTGCCAACCAGTCCATATGTTCTACGCTATGGTGAATCGCATGGAATTTCCACAACCAAGGAATCTTGTGAGTAAGTTTATGAGCAATGTAATATCCAGTATCGGCGATTAAAATTGCTTCTATGAACTGCAACCATACAGGCTGAGAGGCAACTTTTATTTGTAATTCTGAGTTAATTAAGCTTTTGAGGAGATATCCGATTAATATTCCACTAATTGCGATTTCTGCGGTTCTACCAACAAAGTAACCAATAAAATAATGAATGGCATCTGTTACCCATCCTTTACGAAATATTTTCTGTTTATGTAAAAAAAATATTTTTTCTATGGGGACTAATATAAACAGCAGTATAAAAAAGCCTTTAACAACATCAGGAAGCATAATTTTTAGGCATTATTTATCAATTATGGTAGGCATTGCCCACCATATACCTTTTTAGGAGTTAGGGAGCCTGGGTAGTTTCTTCTGATTGCATCGCTCCACAAGTATCCGAAGTAGTAAACATATCAGAAAAGACAAAGATACCGAGAGTGAACAAGGCTCCAAGAGCCAGCGTACCAAAAACTCCCATTAAGACGAAGAGTGGCCTTATTTCGTTACTAAGATGATTTCGCGATAACTTCTCTTTAGAAGCCGCATTCGTTGCTGTATTTTCAGTTGTTTCTTCAGCTTTAATGGGTAGATTTAATTGTGAGGATATGTTGGCTGACTTTTGTTCTTCTTCATCCTTAAGCTGCATGATTACCTCCGGTGAATCACTTGATTTGGAAGATTGCCGTTTCAGGCGATCGCTATAATTTTTAGATGTGCTACTAGCGTAACGGATGAGTATTAGAACCGCAAGTGACAACACCCTTTTGGTAAGTTGGCTCGGCAGGGAATTGGCTAGTAGGAGTATCTGTCTCGCATAATATTGTTAACGATTCCTTATTATTTTTAGCCGCCTTTTTGCCTACCTTAGATACAGGTACTATGAAGACAGCCCCAACATAGCTCTTCAGCGGTTTTGAGGCAGTTTTCTGAGCGATCGCGTAGTTGAAGACTGCCGTTTTTGTGGCTCGAACGGAATATTCGTAATTTTTTGTTTTAGATTGAACACCTAACCCTAGTTTCGGAATTGAAGCCACAAAAGCACCATTTTCTAGATAGTAGGCTTGCTGTGCTCTATTCATTGAGCCGATATATTGTTTCCCTTCTGATTGACCAGCTTTGCCTCCACAGCTCACAGCGCTAGGAAGTGCTATAGCTACCAAAATACCAACAATGCTAATGACAACGACAACCAAAAGCGCAATCAAGACATTACCTTGGTTCTCATTTCTATTTGACAAATATTGTAACCACTTAGCTCTAAAATAGATATTCATATTCCATCTTTTTAAGTAAACAAACCCCGGATATTTTTTTGTGTTTTGCGTAGGTGCAAAGTCCAAAATGCTTGAATAAGTATTCACTGGCAAGATGAGAAATTCCTGAAAAGTTTAGATTTTAGCCGGCTTAGATACCAATCCATAATCTAACCTTTCTTCCGAGTTAGCCTTAAGACTAATAACGGGAGATTTTTGTGGTGTTAGAACCGCAAGCGACTTCGCCATTTTGATAAGCTGGCTCTACAGGCTTGATTGCACCGGGAGCATTCGCTTGACACAGAATCCTTACTGTAGTTAAGTCTCGGGAATGATTGTCCGGTACGATGAATACAGCCCCAACATAGCTCTTCAGGGGTTTTGAAGCAGTTTCTTGAGCGATCGCGTAGTTAAATACCGCTGTTTTTGTTGCACGAATAGAATATTCATAATCTTTTGTTTTACTTGGAATACTTAGACCGAGTTTCGGCAGAGAAGCAACAAAAGTATTATTTTCTAAATAGTAAGCTTCTTGTCCTCTGTTTATAGAGACGATATAGATTTCTCCTTGCGATCTCTTGTTATTGGCAGTATTGGCACAATTCAAAAAAATAGGCAAAGCCATAACTGCCAAAACACCAAAAATTATTATAAGAATCAGAATTCCAATGTAGAAGGCTATACCTTCATTTTTATGTTTTTTAAATAAAAAGTGTAACCACTTAGCTCGGAAATAGATGCTCATCATCTTCACTTTTGTCAAGTAAATAAACCCAATATACTTTTTTGTGTTTTGCATACACGCAAAGCACAAAAAGCTTTAATAAGTATTCACTGGGAAAATGAGAAATTCCTGAAAAGGTTAGATTTGGGATTGCTTAAGTGTCAATTCCCAATCTAACCTTTCTTCCGAGTTAGCCTGAAGGCGAATAACGGTAGATTTCTGTGGTGTTGGAGCCGCAAGCAACTGCGCCATTTTGATAAGCTGGCTCTACAGGTTTGATTGCGCCAGGGGAATCCGCTTGGCACAAAATTGTTACTGTTGTCTCACGGTTAGCAACTTTAGATTTGGCCTCAGTAGCTGGTATTACAAACACAGCCCCAACGTAACTGTTACTTCCTTTACTTTGGGATATCCCATAACTAAAGGCAGCCGAAGAAGTGGCACGGGTTGAATATTCATAGTCGTCTCCCTGCTTTTGAAGGCGGATTCCTAACTTATTAAAGTCATTAGCAAAGGACTTTTTTTCAGAAAAATGGGCTTCTTGAGCTAAGTTAATTGACTCAATATTTTCTTCCACTGCTGATTGCTTAACTGGGCCACATTTCAACATAGGGGGAAACCCGAGTGCGAAAGCAATGGGATTACCTACCAATACCAAACTCCCTATCGTTATTACACCCGTTGCGAAAAAGAGTATGTTTCTTCGCTGTTTGAGGGAATCTTGCCAATTGTAAAGAGACGATGAATCTGTTTGTGTAGACGCCGCAAATTTACGGATTGGTTCGTTTTTCAAAAGATGATGTTTGGTTTCGGCTGTAGTCTTTCCCAAGGTTCGTTCCTTTTTATTTTTCTTGTATTCTTGCGCCCTTCTAAACCAATTGTTTGGTCTGAAACTGTTTTAACTCACTGGGTGCGATCGCGCCATACTCGGTAATCACTGCTGAAATTAATTCAGCGGGAGTGACATCAAATGCTGGATTGTAAAACTCTACGCCAGCAGGAGTAAGAAGCGTATCGCCAACTTGGTAGATTTCCGAAGCGTGGCGCTCTTCAATCGGAATTTTGTTGCCAGAAGACAACTCAAAATCAATCGTAGAGAGGGGTGCGGCAACGAAGAAAGGAACATTGTGAGCCTTTGCAACCAGTGCCAGACTGTAAGTGCCAATTTTATTAGCAGTGTCACCATTCGCGGCAATCCTGTCAGCACCGACAACGACTGCATCAATTAAACCCTGTTTCATACAGTGAGCTGCCATACTATCGGTAATTACCGTAACTGGAATGCCTTCTTGGACGCATTCCCAAGAAGTCAGCTTTGCACCTTGCAAGCGGGGACGAGTTTCATCGGCATAGACTCGCTCCAGACGCCCATCTCGCCACGCAGAACGAACAACGCCCAAGGCAGTTCCATAGCCAGCAGTTGCCAAGGCTCCAGCGTTGCAGTGAGTCAAAATAACCAGTTTATGAGGCTTGGAGGGTAAAGCTTTTAAACCGTGATCGCCGATTGCCTGACAAGTTTGCAAGTCTTCTGCATTAATCGCCTTAGCAGTTGTCAGTAAAATAGATTTGATTTCTTCTACCGTTCCGAGCGACTCATAGGCAGTTCGCAACATCCGCGCGATCGCCCAAAATAAATTAACCGCAGTTGGACGAGTTTGCCGTAACATCTCGGCAATTTGCTCCAACTTGCTCAAAAATTCCTCACGCTTGTCTGACTGAATCTCCCTTGCCCCTAGGTACATCCCGTAGGCAGCCGCAACACCAATCGCCGGTGCCCCCCGGACAATCATCGTTTTAATCGCCTGCGCCATATCTTCGCAGCAGCTGATTTCGACAAACGTGTACTCGGTAGGCAGGCGGTTTTGGTCGATGAGCAAAACGCGGTCTTGATTCCAAATAACCGGAAAAACTTGAGTTTTGGTAGACATATTGGCGGTGAGTTGCTAGTTATCAATATGATAGTTTCTAACAACTTAGCCGATATTTACCCGACTAACTGCTTTTTTACCTCGTGCTTTCTCCCGAAAACACTTAGGGTAATTTTGCCTTAACGCAAAAGAACGCCGAAAGCGCAACTGATATCTTTGCGTAACTCTGCGTTAGCGAAGCCGCAGGACAGCGCTTACCTGTGCGTACCTTTGCGTTAAAAAAACCTACCTTTAACCCATCACTGCTGACAGCTGAGGACTAAAACATTTCCTCACTCGCTCGGCAATTTGAGCTGGTGTCAGACCCAGTTCCGCCATCGACTGTTCTGGCGTAGCATGATCCACTAATACATCAGGCACGCCAATCCGCGTTATCGGCACCATCAGATTATTATCCAGCAAGCTTTCTGCCACAGCCGAACCAAAGCCGCCGATGATGCAGCCTTCTTCTAGCGTCACCACCCGACCAATCTGCTGAGCCAAAGGCAAAATTAAATCAGTATCCAGCGGCTTCGCAAAACGAGCATTCACAACAGTCGCCTCAATCCCATGCTCACTCAAAATCTCCGCTGCCTGCATGGCGGGATAGACCATCGAGCCATAACCCAGGATCAAAACATCATCGCCTTGGCGCAAAATTTCGGCTTTGCCGATGGGCAGTTCTTCCCAGCCTTCTTCCATCAGGGGCACCCCGTAGCCATTGCCGCGAGGATAGCGCATGGCAATCGGGCCATCGGTGTAGTTAACACCCGTCACGATCATCTGCTGCAATTCAGCTTCATCTTTGGGTGCCATCAACACCATATTCGGGAGACAGCGCAGATAGGCGATATCGTACATCCCTTGGTGCGTGGGACCGTCAGCACCGACAATTCCGGCGCGGTCAAGACAGAAGAAGACGGGTAATTTTTGAATGCAGACATCGTGAACGATTTGGTCGTAGCCACGTTGCAAAAAAGTAGAGTAAATCGCGACAACGGGTCGCATTTCTTCACAAGCTAAACCGGCGGCTAAAGTAACCGCATGTTGTTCGGCAATGCCGACATCAATGTATTGCTTAGGCAGTTTGCTGGCGAGTTTGTCTAAACCCGTGCCCGTCGCCATTGCTGCTGTGATGCCGATAATTTTGGGATTATTCTCAGCGAGTTTGACCAGCGTGTGGGAAAACACCTTGGCATAAGAAGGAGGTTTGGGTTTGCTGGAAGGAACCGCTTTCCCAGTTGCGAGGTTAAAGGGGGATTGTGCGTGGTAGCCGACTTGGTCTTTCTCCGCTATTTCGTAGCCTTTCCCTTTCACTGTTGCGACGTGAACCAAGACTGGCCCCTGCATCTTGTGCGCTTGCTTGAAGGTGGCAATCAGTTCCTCTAAATTATGACCATCCACCGGCCCCATATAAGTAAAGCCGAGTTCTTCAAATACCGCCCCTACCTTCGGAACTGCCAGACGCTTCATCCCTTCTTTCACCCGTTCCAGTTCTGGGGTTAGGGATTCACCGACAAAGGGAATATGCTTAAATTGCTCCTCTAGATTATCTGTAATAAACTGCATCGGCGGACTAAGACGCATTTTGTTCAGATAGCGAGGAATCGCACCGACGTTGGGCGAAATTGACATTTCGTTATCGTTCAGCACCACCAGCAGGTTAGTTTTGGGCAAGTGTCCGGCATGGTTAATCGCTTCCAACGCCATACCGCCTGTGAGCGCCCCATCGCCAATTACCGCCACGACTTTGAAGTTATCGCCTTTGAGGTCTCGCGCCATCGCCATGCCCAAAGCAGATGAAATACTGGTGGAAGCATGACCAGCACCAAAGTGATCGAATTTACTTTCACACCGCTTGAGATAACCGGCGATGCCATCTTTTTGGCGCAGCGTGTGGAAGCGGTTATACCGCCCGGTGAGCAGCTTGTGCGGATAGGCTTGGTGCCCGACATCCCAGGTTACTTTATCGCGGTCTAAGTCTAGCGTTTGATACAAAGCGATTGTCAGTTCTACGACCCCCAATCCCGGTCCCAAATGACCGCCGCTGGTGGCTACAGTTTGGAGATGCTTTTCCCGAATTTGACGGGCAATTTGCTGAAGTTGACGAATTGATAGACCGTGCAACTGGTTGGGATGAGTAATTTCACTCAAATGCATTCCAGATTTCCCTATAAGCTTAAGGATCGGATTTTAGTTATCTCTTTAAACTGTAATGGATTTGGGGGAACGAACCGAATGATTACGGTAGACAAGGCGGGTTTAGTCTGCGTAACCGTTAGGGACACGGAAGCCCCCTCGCTGTTACCCGGATTGTTAGCGGGATGCACAATATCCGATGAAATCCGTTAATTACAAAAATTCTGGATGTAGAGACCAATGCTTAACTTTTATCAATTAGAACAGCAAATTGAAGAACAGATGAAAGCCTCCGCTATCCCAGGTGTGGCGCTTTCGGTTGTCCAAAATCGGGAAGTCATCTATGCCAGGGGTTTTGGTGTCACCAGCGTGGAAGATGGCTCAATCCCCGTGACTCCGCAAACTCTGTTTCGGATTGGTTCCGTCACCAAGCCGCTGACTGGGACTGCGGTGATGCGGCTGGTTGAAACTGGTAAGCTTGACCTCGATCGACCCATTACAGATTACATTGATTGGTTCGCCTTCAGCGAGGAGGGAGCTGCTGAACGCATCACCCTACGGATGCTGATGACGCATACATCTGGACTCCCTACGGATGCCCAAAACTATGGTCGGCGCGATCCAGAGGGACTTGAGGCTTACGTCCGAGACCAGATCCCGAAGTACCCGATTATTGCACCTCCCGGCAAGCTGTATTCCTATAGCAATCCCGGCATTATGGTGGTTGGTTATATTGCTGAGGCTGTCAGCGGTAAGCCCTTTACACAACTGATGCAAGAGTTAGTTTTCGACCCTTTGGAGATGCAACGCACGACATTCGATCCGACGGTGGCGATGACTTATCCGATTGCTCAATCGCACGACCAAAATGAGGATGGGACGTTAAGGGTGGATCGCCGTTTTGCTGATAATACAGCTGGCTATCCGGCGGGATTTATCATTTCCACGGTGCTGGATTTGGCAAACTTTGCGATGATGCACATGAACGAGGGTTGTTTTCGCGATCGCCAGATCCTCTCACCCCAGTCGGTTGCCCAAATGCAAACACTTCATGCAGACTGGTATACGGCGGAAGGGGCGGGATATGGACTGACTTTCATGGTTGATCCCTACAAGGGGATACGTCGAATCGGACACAATGGTGCAATTAGCAGCTTTGGTAGCTGGTTCCTCATGGTTCCGGAGGCTGATGTTGCAGTTTCGCTGGTGTTCAACCGTCGTGCCCCTGACTTTGCTGCTTACAAAATCGTCAACCGAATCTTTGACGAACTCCTGAATCTGCCAAAGCAGGCACCGAAGCCGCAAGCGATCGCGCCCGATACCGAGTTATGGTCGCAATATACAGGATTATATTTGGGACCTCAGACGGGTTTGCTCGAGATTCAGGTGGTGGATGGTCAGCTGATGCTTGAATTAAACGAGCAGGTGATGCCTTTACAGGCAATCAAAAAAGACCTTTATTTTGCACAAAAGCCAGAGAGCCAAGAAAAAATTCCTGTCGGTTTTATCCTCGAAGCAACAGAACCGACACGGTATATTATGGTCAACTCTTCACCCTGCGAACGCATCGAACTCGATGCTTCGTTTGTGCCGGATTTCTCGGCTTGGGCATCTTATGCGGGCAGCTACACGTCATATCTAGATACGCTGACTATCCATGTTGAGGCAGATCGCGTGTTCCTTCACACCAAAATGTTCAACCAAGATGTGCCCTGCATCCTGATAGATAACACCCACTTTGCTTGTAAATTCGGTCTAATTGAAGTGCAAGTTGCGGAGGATGGCGTTGCGCGATCGCTTAACTTAGGAAATTATTTCATCTTTACCCGCTGTTAGCTCATCCCAATTGCTCTGTTGATTTCAGCCAAAACAATAGTTGCGTCATCTGGCAATTCTCTAGTTCAATCCACACTTCTGTAAAGATAACGACCGAATCTGCTATAAGATTTGGTCAGTAGCAAAGAGTTGAGAACCAATCCGAGTGACTCATGCAATCGGGGAAAACCTAGGCGGGTAGCTGCGTTTGAGATGGCGGAAATTTTTCAAGTTGGCAGCCAGGTAATTCAGGCACATGAGATTCCGTCTTTGTTGAGCCGTTATCAGTTGCTGCCCCAGTTTTTGCAAGGGATTATTATTGACGAAGCGATCGCGCTCTATTCTTGCACAGATATAGAGCGTCAATTGGCTGTAGAGCAGTTTGCCGCGCAGCACCAACTCACCTCCCCGGAAGCGCGAAAAGCTTGGGCGGTATCCCAAGGCATGACCTTAGAACAACTGGAAGACTTAGCTGTACGACCCTTGCTGCTAGAGAAGTTTAAGATGGCTACTTGGAGTTCAAAGGTCGAGTCTTATTTTATCGCTCGCAAAGCGAGTCTCGACCAGGTAGTGTGTTCCTTAATTCGTACCAAAGATATGGGAATTGCCCAGGAAGTCTACTTTAGAATTCAGGAAGGAGAGCAATCTTTCGCAGAGTTAGCTAGAGAATATTCCCAAGGAACAGAAGCTCACACTGGGGGAGTCATTGGCCCGGTAAGTTTGAGTGCTTTGCATCCAGCGATCGCAAAAATGCTAGCCATTAGTCAGCCGGGACAGTTATGGCCTCCTACTCGTCTGGAAGAGTGGTATGCAATCGTTCGACTTGAAAAGTTCTTGCCAGCACAGCTAGATGAACAAATGCGCCGTCGATTGATTGACGAAATGTTTAATAACTGGCTCAAAGAGCGGATGCAACAAGTCAGTTTATTACAGTTTATCGAGTCTTCAGTCTCGGATTCAGTGTGACTTTAAAGGCAAAGTTGATGTAAATTGATTGCCCCCCAATTTAGCGGGGGTTGGGGGATCAAAACGGGACTTGCAAGTTCAAGAAGACTTGTATATACACGGTAGCTGTGGACGGGGAGCGGTAGCAGGGTGGTTTCATTTATTAAAAGAAAATTCTGTAACGTTGATTTTGGTTGGCGGTAGGGGCTTTTTGATTGCCATATCCCTACAAAATGTCGCAATGCCTCGAAATTTTCTAAGGATTGTATGAAACCACCGTGCAGTAGACGGGGCGGGGTCTCCCTGTCCGACTTTAAGGTAGCCCCGCAGCAGGGTTCGCCCTCCCAAGATAGAGGGTAGTTGCCGACAAGTATTAGCCCACTTTTTGCCGCTCTCAGTATATCTACAGAGATAGCGATTTCTTAGTACCAAGATGGTTTATGAAGATTGCGTGAATTTACGGCAACTTCATCCCAGCTTAATTTATACTTAGAATTAATTATCAGGGTTTGTTAACATCAACTGAATATCTTTAGGGGGGCGCTATTTAGGCTAAGGAAAGTTTGAAATCCTGCCCTTGGCACTGAGATAAGTGCTGATGATGTTGGCTACAAACAACCAATTTTCTGGAGAGATAGATTTTGCCAAAGTATCTGTTTTACCACAAGTAGGTTGGCTCAATTTGACCTGCCGAGGGAAAGAGTAATCTCTGTGAAGAAACAGTAGTATGGCGATCGCTCCTGAAAATTGGAATTTAGCGATCGCCATACTACTCCCACTTGGCTTCACAGTTCTAGACAACCATTGAAAATGAAAAGAGACTTATATGGCTCCGACAACGCTTGCTGCTGGTGACATTGCCATTATCGGTTTCAACTTTGACGATCCCGATCAACTTGCCTTTGTTTTACTAAAAGATATTGCTTCTGGAACTGCAATTCACTTTACAAATAAAGGTTGGCAAAGCAGCAACGAATTTAGAAAGGGTGAAGGAACCCTGACTTGGACAGCAAATAGAAACTACTCGGTTGGCGAAATTGTCAATCCGGGCGTTGGTTCAATGAAACTTTCAAGTGATGGGGATCAAATCCTTGCCTACCAGGGTTTGTCAACCGACCCCACCTTTATTTATGCAATTAATAGTAACGATTCGGCATGGGCAGAGAATGCGACCAGTAACAATAACTCTGCATTACCGCCAGGATTAACAAACGGATTAACAGCGGTATCTATCCCAGAAATTGATAACGCAACTTATAACATTACTAACGGCACTTCCGGAACTAAAGCAGAGTTACTTACAAAAATCAGCAACCCAGCGAATTGGACAGGCAATAATAACCAACGGTTGACGATGCCCAGTAGTACATTTACAGTGACAAATACTGGCAGTGGAATAACAGAATCCCTTAGTTTGACTGTTGACTCCGCCACCTTCTCAGAAGCCGCAGGTGCAGGTGCTGCCACTGGAACTGTTAGCCGAACCGGAGACTTATCAAAGTCAGTCACGATTAACTTACTCAGCAGTGACACTAGCGAAGCTACCGTTGAGACAACTGTAACCATTCCAGCAAATCAGGCATCAGCAACCTTCGCAATTGATGCGGTGAACGATCCGTTTGTAGAGGGTTCTCAGACAGTGACATTAACAGCTTCTGCAACCCAATATATTAGCGGCACAATTACCGTAACCGTAACTGACGACGAACTAGAAGCTGGTAATATTCGCATCCATGACATTCAAGGTGCTAGCCATACATCGCCATTGGTGGGTCAGTTGGTTTCCAAAGTCCCTGGTATCGTCACCGCAGTAAAGTCAAATGGATTTTATCTGCAAGATCCTAATCCGGACACGAATGATGCTACCTCCGAGGGGATTTTCGTCCTCACTTGGATAACCCCCAAAGTCAGTGTTGGGGACTCTATTCTGGTTAGCGGGATTGTTGATGAATTCATTCCTAGCGGTTCTGATAGCAGCAGTCTCTCCACAACTCAAATTATTGTGGGGAATGCAGGGATTGCAACAATTTCCAAGGGTAATCCTTTACCTAGTAGCACTATTTTGGGTGAGGGCGGACGCACGATTCCAACTCAAGTGATTGATGATGATGGATTAGGTATATTTAACCCGACGCAAGACGGCATTGACTTCTACGAAAGCCTAGAAGGAATGCGGGTGCAGGTGAATAATGCGGTAGCGGTAGGGCCTACCAATGATTTTGGTGAAATTCCCGTCCTGGCTGACAATGGTGTGAATGCTAGCACCCGAACGGACAGGGGCGGTATTGTAGTTCAGCCGGGGGATTTTAACCCGGAACGGATTATTATCGACGATGCCATTATTAACGGTGAACCTCAAGTAAATGTGGGCGACACCTTCACTGGTTCCATCACTGGCGTCATCGACTACAGCTTTGGCAATTATAAGCTTCTCAACACTGCACCTTTACCTAACGTCATTTCGGGAAATTTAGCACGGGAAACAACTGCATTAACAGGAAGTGCTGACCAGTTGACGGTTGCTAGTTTTAACGTCGAGAATCTCAATCCTGCTGATGATAACGCTAAATTTAGCAGCCTTGCGAATATTGTTATCAACAACCTCAAATTACCAGACATTATTAGCTTGGAGGAAATCCAAGACAACAATGGTGCCACAAATGATAGTGTCGTTGATGCTAACCAAACTTACCAAACCCTAATAGATGCGATCGCATCTTTGGGTGGAGCAACTTACCAGTACCGTCAAATTAATCCGGTAGACGACCAAGATGGCGGTCAACCGGGGGGAAATATCCGCGTCGGCTTCCTCTTCAACCCGAATCGCGTTGAGTTTGTAGACCGTCCCGGCGGCACCTCCACGACTAACACCACCGTAAATAGCGGAACAGATGGCGCAGAACTTTCCGCTAGTCCGGGTCGCATTCTTGACACTAACCTTTCCAATGGTGACGCCTTTGCCAACAGTCGCAAGCCTTTGGTTGGGGAGTTTCTCTTCAAGGGCAATCAAGTATTTGTCATCGGCAACCACTTCAACTCCAAAGGTGGCGATCAACCTCTTTTCGGAAGTTCTCAACCGCCAACACTCACTTCAGAAGCACAACGTCTACAACAAGCCGCTACCGTTAATAACTTTGTCGATAGCCTGCTAGCAATTGACCCCAATGCCAATGTCATAGTCCTGGGGGATTTTAATGATTTTCAGTTCTCAAAGCCGTTAGAAGTATTGAAAGGAAACGACCTCACGAACCTGATTGATACTTTGCCGAAAAACGAACAATATTCCTACATTTTTGAAGGGAATTCTCAAGCACTTGACCACATTTTAGTCAGTAAAAATCTCAACTCGACGGCAGAAATTGATGTTGTGCATCTCAATGCCGAGTTTGCTACTCAAGATAGCGACCACGATCCGCTAGTCGCCCGTTTTACCTTACCAATCAATGGCAACGCAAGTTCTAATACCTTGGTTGGCAGTAATAGTAATAATCGTATTGATGGGAAAGCGGGGAACGATACCCTGATCGGACTGCAAGGAAATGATATCCTCACCGGCGGTGGAGACCAAGATATTTTTGTAATTCGCAGCGGCGATGGCATCGACACAATTACAGATTTCGGTGGCGTAGGAACGGGAAATCATCCATCCGCAGAGATAATTTTTGAAGTCGATACCCTCAAATTTGAAGGGGCTGGTTTAACTGCCAACAATCTACTTTTAACTCAAACGGGTAACGATTTAGCGATCGCATTCGATGGCGTTGATAACACGAAGGTTATCTTGAAAAATTTTACCCTCCAAGATTTCAATAACCTCCAACAATCTACAGGTGCGTCGGTAGACATCGGCAATATTCTCTTTAACGGACAAACGCAGATTCAGAAAAGCTTTGAAATTGCTAACGCTAACGAGGATCTCAAACAGATTTTCAACAAAAATACCGTCGCTTTCCTTAACGATTTGGATAACAACACCCAAGGTTTTGATGCTTCTAACGATGTTATTAACGGTCAAGGTGGCAATGACACGCTAGAGGGATTGGGTGGCGATGACTTGCTGCGTGGCGGGATTGGCAACGACACTCTATTAGGTGGAGAAGGAAACGATTACCTCGCCGGTGGCGACGGTGATGACTGGCTTAATGGTGGGATTGGTCAAAATACACTCTTCGGCGGTAATGGTAGCGATCGCTTTGTTGTATCGAATAACAGCGGCACAAACACGATTCTTGACTTCACCGATACTCAAGACCTCATCGTATTATCCGATGGTTTGAAGTTGGAGTATCTAACGATTACCCAAGGGACGGGTGCGAATGCAAACAATGCTTTAATCGGTCTTGCGAACACAGGGGAACTATTAGCAACACTTACTGGAGTGCAAGCAAACACCCTGACCAGCGATGATTTCACCACGATCTAGTTAAGTGAAAATCAATTGGTAATCGTCTGTTGACCGTAATCGGACATCGTTCTGGTTAGGGTTTACGGACCTAAACCCCTATAAGAAAAAGTTATATAAAGCAGAGATAAAGTGACAATGAATTTTTTATAAAGTTTTTGTCAAAATTTTTTCATCTTCCTAAAGTAGTAAACAATTAAAGTGTCAAATAAGTACAGAAAGAATTGAAATGTGCTAAAGACTACACTATAACTTTTCCAAGCAATGCAATTTTGAGATTGTTTGCATTTGTCCTTGGTCGATACACCTTTATCAACAAAATGTCCTCTCTAGCCAGATATTTGCAGGAATTTCGATAATTGAGGCTAAAAACGCTAGTTTATCAAAATTCCTGGAAACTATATGACAGCATCTACTGAGATTAATTCAGTTCACCAGCTATTGGCGACCTGAATATCTACAAACTGACGACTTTCTCTACGTTATTGAGCGACACGCTGGCGATCGCTCTGGTGTCTCTACTTATCTCAACCATTGATATTTACACCCAAACCTCATCATGCAAGACTTTTGGAATCATTCCTCCTCAAATCAAAAACCAAACCAAGCTGGTCAGGGCATTGCTGGTGAAAACTCTTCAGTGGTAGAGACTTCTCCTACCCAGCGAGTACAAAAGATAGTCTTCATTGACTCTACAGTTGAGAATTACCCGAGTCTCGCTGCTGGTGTGGAACCGGGGACGGAAGTATTTATCCTGAACCCAATGCAGGATGGAGTAGGGCAAATTGCACAAGTGCTGGCAGAACGCACCAACGTCACCAGCGTTCACATAGTTTCCCACGGGACACAAGGCAGTTTGCAACTGGGGTCAACCCAACTGAAGTCAAGCAACCTAGAAGCATACACTAGCCAGTTACAGCAGTGGGCAAATGCTTTAACCCCTGATGCTGACATCCTTCTCTACGGTTGCGATGTGGCAGCAGGGGAAGTCGGTGCAGCTTTTGTGCAACAACTCAGTCAGCTAACAGGTGCTGACATTGCCGCTTCGGTTGACTTGACAGGCAGCGCAGCTTTGGGCGGTGACTGGGATTTGGAAGTCGCTACAGGCAACATTGAAGCTAACCTAGCATTTCTGCCTGGAGTGATGCAGACTTACAACCACATTCTGCCAGCAATTAGTCTTACTTCAGGGGGTACCTACTCTCAAAATTTCAATACTTTAAGTACAACAATAAATACCAATATTGCATGGACGGATGACAGCACAATTCCTGGCTGGTATTCCAATAGAACATTGTACATCGCAAGTAGTGGAGTGGAAAATACAGGCGCACTCTACAGTTTTGGTAGCAATGGAAATAACGATCGCGCTTTAGGAGCGATCGCTTCAGGAACTACAGGTTCAGTCTTTTGGGGTGTGCGCCTAGTCAACAACACAGGCAGTACTCTTACTTCGCTCAATATTGCCTATACGATGGAGCAATGGCGGGCTAACAATGTTACACCTCAAACCACCAACTTTCAATATAAAGTTGGTGCTGCAAGTATTTCAGAGGCAGGGTACACAAGTTTTTCTGCCTTAAATCTTGTCAGTGTTAATAATACAACTGGGGGTTCTGGTTCTGTAGACGGAAACAATGCCAGTAATAGCACCGCTCTTACTCAAACCCTGACTAGCTTTTCAGTCAACAATGGTGAAGAGATATGGCTGCGTTGGAACGACCCAAATGACACTGGCTTCGACCACGGCTTAGCAATTGATGATTTTTCTATTTCTGTTCCTAATACTGCGCCCAGTCTTATTTTGACTGCTGCTGCGCTACCTTACACCGAAAATGCAGCTGCTACCGTCATTAATAGCACCGCCACTGTCACAGATAGCGACTCCCTCAACTTTGACACCGGGAAGCTGACAGTAGATTTTACGGCAGGTGGCACGGCATCCGACCGTTTAGCAATTCGCAACCAAGGTAACGGTGCAGGGCAAATTGGGCTAGATGGCACAATTGTCAAATACGGCGGAGTGCAAATCGGCACCTTCACAGGCGGGACTGGCACCACTCCTCTAGTCGTCACTTTCAACGCCAACGCCATACCCGCCGCCGCTACTGCACTGCTGCAAAACATCACCTATCAGAACGCCTCAGAGAACCCCAGCACCACTCCTCGCACCGTCCGCTTTGTCGTTACCGATGGCGATGGTGGCACCAGCACCGCTGTTACTGAAACCATCAACGTTACATCTGTCAACGATGCGCCGATTATTGGTGCTTCAGTAATTAAATACGATGGTTCGTTAAATACCACGCCCGACGATCAAGAATTTACCTACATCCCCTTTGGTATTGCAACGCAAAGTGCCTCCGGTGGCGCGACTACCTTGGATACCACTACCACTCCAGACAGTTATGCTGGCTATTCCCCTAAAAGCGTACCTACCTTAGACCGCGCTACTGGTTACACCGTCAATTTCACCGCCCAAGTTCTCTCAGAAAATCATACGACGAGCACAGCTGATAAAAATGGCGATGGCATTGCCGATAGAGCTGGTTTCAGCATCATAGTTCTCAGCAGCGACAAAAAAGGCATCGAATTAGGATTCTGGAATAATGAAATCTGGGCGCAGGAAGATGGCACAACTCAGGCAAACCCCAGCGCAAATCCTTCTGCCAGCAACAACCAACTTCTGTTCACTCATGCGGAAGGTGCTACCTTCGACACCACTACAGGTTTAATTCCTTACCAGCTGACAGTTCTTGGCGATACTTACACTCTCTCAACAGGCGGCACCACCATCCTTAGCGGTAAGCTGCGGGATTACACTGCTTGGGTGGGGGTGGGGCCTATCGATCCCTATGAAACCCCTAACTTCATTTTCTTCGGGGATGGTACTACCTCTGCCAGCGCCAAAGTAAAGTTATCAGATGTCTCAATTACAACTAACAGCAGCTTTGCACCCCAAACAGTTGCTGAAGATACCGATTTATCGATCGCAGGAGTTAGCGTATTTGACGTGGATGCGGGAAATACTGCTATCACCGTCACTCTAGAAGTCAACAATGGTGCTTTGACAGTCAACTCTACTGGGTTAACAGTCAATGGCAACGGCACGGGAACTGTCACCCTGACAGGAACCCAAAGCCAGATTAACGCTAACTTAGCTGCCACTAACGGACTGCTATACAAAGGCAAGCAAGACTTTAATGGTAGCGACACGCTCAAGATTACAGCTAACGATGGTGCAGCTACTAGCAATATCAAGACGATACCAATTACCGTCACCCCAGCCAACGATGCCCCGGTGTTAAATAATACCGGGAGTCCGGCACTAACAGCAATTAACGAAGATGTTGCCCTTGCCAGTAACAATGGGACTCTGGTTTCTGAGATTATTGCTAGCGGTGCTGGTGGCAACCCCATCACCGATGCAGATGCAGGTGCAGTAGAAGGAATTGCTGTAATTGGGGTAGATAATACCAACGGCAGTTGGCAGTATTCTACTGATGGCGGAAGTAGCTGGAATAACTTTGTGGTGTCTGCTGCGGCTGCTACCGTACTAAAAGATACAACAAGCGATCGCATCCGTTTTCTCCCTAATGCCGATTTTAACGGTACTGTCACTTCAGGCATTACCTTCCGCGCTTGGGATGCTTCTGACGGACTCACTAGCGGTAAAACTGGAGTAAATCCTGGGGCGGGTGGCGGCGCATCTTCCTTCAGCATCGATGCTGAAACAGTCAGTATTATTATTAACCCAGTAAACGATGCCCCCAGTTTCACACTTGGTGGCAATCAAAGTATCGCAGCCGGGGCAGGGGCGCAAACTGTCACTGGCTGGGCGAGTGGGTTTAATCCGGGTGCTGCTAACGAATCAAGTCAAAGCATCGACAACTACATCGTCAACGTCACTAGTAACCCTGGTATCTTCGCCTCTGCACCAAAAATTGACCCGCTGACAGGTAATCTTACTTATACTCCTGCTGCAACAATTGCGACAGCTACTACAGCCACAGTTGCAGTCCAAGTTAAGGACAATGGCGGCACTGCTAACGGTGGTGTCGATACCTCAGTAGTGCAAACTTTTCAAATTACCGTCAATTCTGGAACGCCGACAGTTAGCATCCAGGCGATAGATGCTGATGCAGCAGAAGCGGGCGCAAATACTGGAACTTACCAGATTACCCGGACTGGCAACACAACGGGCGATTTGACAGTAAATCTTGCTGTTGATGGTAGCAGCACTGCGATCGCAAGCGACTACAATCTCAGTAGCGGCGGTTTGTCCGTGGTGATTCCAAATGGGCAGGGTTTTGTCAATGTTACTCTTACTGCTGTTGATGATACTTTGCCAGAGTTAGCGGAAACGCTGCGGCTAAACTTGGCGACGGGTGCAGGTTACACCATTGATGCTGCTAAGAACAATGCTACGGTAGCGATCGCATCTAACGACACGATTCAATACGCGATTACTACTGCTTCCCTAGCTTTAAAGGAAGGTGACACTGGTAAGCAAACCGTTACCTTTACTGTCACGCGCAGCGGCGGAATTGGTGTAGCCAGTACCGTTGATTATGGAATTGGTGGAACCGCAACCAATGGCATTGACTACAACAACATACTGGTTACAGGTGGGACAACTGCCCTTTCCGGCACGCTTAGCTTTGGAGTTGGCGAGACAACCAAAACAATCAACCTAGATGTTTTGGGTGACACAATATTTGAGCAAGATGAAACCATCAATGTCACCCTGAGTAAACCGAACCTAACACTTGCCCCCGCAAGTTCGACGATTACTACAGGTACAGCACAGGTAACGGTTATTAACGACGATGCCAAACCCACCGTCTCCATCACACCAGCCACTGTTACTCAAAGCGAAGGCACCACAGGAACCAGCGCCTACACCTTCACCGTGTCCCTCTCCAACCCCAGTGACCAGCCAATTACGGTCAACTACAGTACCAACGACGGCACCGCCACCACCACAGACGGCGACTACATCGACAACGACGGCATCCTTACCTTCAATCCGGGCGACCCCTTAACTAAAACCATCACGGTTAACGTCAAGGGTGACAACAAGTTTGAGAAAGATGAAACCTTCAGCGTCAAACTCAACAATGCTACCAACGCCACCGTTAACCCAGAGGCGAACGCCAGTACCGCCATCATCACCAACGACGATTCTCAACCCATCGTCTCTATCGCACCAGGCACCGTTACTCAAAGCGAAGGCAATACTGGCACCACCGCCTACACCTTCACCGTGTCCCTTTCCAACCCCAGCGACCAGCCAATTACGGTCAACTACAGTACCAACGACGGCACCGCCGCCACAACCGACGGCGACTACACCGACAACGACGGCATCCTTACCTTTAATCCGGGCGACCCCTTAACCAAAACCATCACGGTTAACGCCACGGGTGACAACAAGTTTGAGAAAGATGAAACCTTCAGCGTCAAACTCAACAGTGCTACCAACGCCAATCTAGGCAACACTACTGCCACAGGCATCATCAAAAACGATGACACCCCTGGATTCACTATTTCCCCGATCAGCGGCAACACCACCGAAGCTGGAGGTACTACCACATTTACAGTTAAACTCAACAGCCAACCCACCGCTAATGTCACCCTTGGCTTAACCAGTTCCGACACCACCGAAGGTACCGTCTCTAGCCCCAGCCTCACATTCACAGCCAATAACTGGAATATTGCTCAAACCGTTACGGTCAAAGGAGTTGATGATGCACTGGTTGATGGCAATATCGCCTACAACATCATCACCGCCCCAGGCGTCAGTACCGACCTTAACTACAACAAACTCAATCCTGTTGATGTCGCTGTCACTAACATCGACAACGACGCCGCCGGATTTACCATCACCCCAATTAGCGGCAACACCACCGAAGCCGGAGGCGCTGCCAACTTTACCGTCAAACTCAATAGTCAACCTACAGCTAACGTCACCCTTGGTTTAGGAAGTTCCGATCCGACAGAAGGCAGCGTTTCCAGCCCATCGCTGACCTTTACTTCAAATAATTGGAATATTGCTCAAACCATTATGGTGAAAGGAGTTGACGATGTACTTGTCGATGGAAATATCGCCTACAACATCGTCACTGCCCCTGCTATTAGCACCGACGCCAAATATAACGGACTGAACCCGCAAGATGTTGCTGTTGTCAACATTGACAACGACACTGCACCCCTCAATGTCATTAACGGCACTTGGCTTTCTGAAACCTTGGTGGGAACCTCTTTAGACGACCGGATCAATGGTTTTGGCGGTCATGACACGATTGTAGGGGGACTGGGAAAAGACCGGATTTACGGCGATGACGGCAACGATACCCTGATTGGCGACCTCAACAATAATCTCTTGACTGGGGGTTCGATAGGTATGGATGACATCATCTACGGCGGTACAGGTAGCGATCGCATCAACGGTTGTGGTGGCAATGATTATCTGTACGGTGAGTCCGGACATGACCAAATCTGGGGAGATGGGGGCGATGACCGACTTTACGGAGGCTTGGGGAATGACATCCTCACCGGAGGTTTGGGGCGCGATATTTTCGCAGTTTCCAAAGGTGAAGGAACTGACACCATCCGCGACTTCCAAATTGGTCAAGACTACATTGGGTTAGTTGGTGGTTTGGCACTGAATCAGTTGTCGATTATTCAGCAAGGTAGCAATACCAGCATTATTGACAATTCCAACAACCAGACTCTGGCAATATTGGCTGGGGTGAATGCTGCTACGTTTATGAGTAATGCAGCTTCTACTTTTGTAAGTATCTAGTATGAGGAAGCAGCTTTAATTAATATTTAAAGCTGCTGATTTGGCAACTATTGACAATGAGTTGCTGTGGATATGAGCCTGAAGCCAGAACAGAATCTAATAGAGAAAATGCTTCTAAGAACATCAACACCGTACATCTACACAATTTTGCTGCTGTTAGGAACGCTAACTTCAACTGCTACCGCCCAAACACCTAATTTAAAACCCAATCCATCAAGCTCGACAACAGACTTTACAGGCGTTACAATCCTCCAGCTACCTGATGGCATTCCTGAATTAAATAACGATACTGTAGACTCATCCTTTGGCGATACCCTTGATGTAGCAAAACACCCACCAGGCGCGTTGGAACCCGCAGCCTTAAGCTTCGAGGACCAGAATTCTTTAGCCAAACCGTCTTTTTACACGCTAAAACAAGGGCGTTTTCTTGCCCAAATATCTAATGTAAAAACTGCACTCCCCACACCAGAATCTAGTTCCAAAGCCGTACCTTCCCCAGAGACATTGGAGGTTGAGATTTCTCAACCTTTAGCAGAAGTAAAAACACCTCCTCGGACTTTGCGCGAAGCAGGGTTACTCCAAGAAATACTAACCCCAGAAAACGCCGCTCCTACAGAAGAGATTAGCGCTGCCACTAAACAAACAGCACCATCAGATCGAGTTCGTTCTCAACGATTTCTGCCCCGGATCGGCGCTGAATTTACCACTGGTTCTGGTGTGGGTTATGAAAGTTCTTTTGGTAGCATTGGAGGCTTTGTTCCCCTATGGCAAAACTCAGACAAACTCACCTTCTTAGAAGGTCGATTGCTGTTGTCAACGGAAGATTCTCATATAAGCAGCAATATTGTTTTAGGACATCGCTTTTATAGTGCCAAAGATAACCGGATCTTGGGTGGCTATGTCGCCTTCGATACCCGCGACACGGGTAATAGCAACTTTAATCAACTGGGTGCTGGGTTTGAAAGCTTAGGAGAAAACTGGGATATTCGCGCGAATGCTTACATTGCGGTTGGAGATACCCGCCAACTGACCCAAGAGAGGGTTTTTTCTACAGGTTTATCGTTTTCAGACCCTTTCTTTCAGGGTAATTTCTTGGGTCAAACTAGAAATCAACAACTTCAACGCGATCGCAATTTTGAAGCAGCGATGGCAGGATTTGATGTTGAAGCTGGCGTGAAAATCGCCCAGCTAGGTCGAACCGGCGACCTCCGAGGCTATGCTGGAGTTTATTATTATGATGCCCCAGGCAGTGCAGAGATTTTGGGCTGGCGGACTCGGTTAGAAGCCCGTCCTACTGACACTTTCAGCCTGGGACTATTGCTCTCAAATGATGCCACTTTTGGCACGAATTTGGTGCTGAGTGTGGGGGCGAATTTTCCCGGAACTCGTCCGAGAGGGATACGAACAGAAGATCGGGTTCTGGCGCGTCTGGGGGAATCTGTTACCCGAAACGCGAATATTGTAGTCGATGAACAATCCGAATCTGAGTCTTTCAGCGTACAAGATACGGTATTTGTCACAAATCCCGCGACGGGTCAACCGTGGAGATTTCGGCACGTCAATTTGGGAATTGGAACCGGGAACGGCACGTTTGAGAATCCGACTGGAACGGTTGCGGAAGCTTTGGTTGTGGCTCAACCCAATGATATTGTCTACGTGCAACCAGGGACAAATCCTGGGGTTCCTGCTTTCAAGATTCCTGACCAAGTGCAAGTGCTTTCAACTGGCCCTGTGCAGCGTATAGATACCGTGGAACTCGGCAATTTACAATTACCCTTGTCTAATGCGGGGATACTGGCAGACGTGACAGGAACGGTCACGATGGGGAACACGACAACCCTTTCGGGTTTTGCCATTAGCACAACTACTGGTTCTGGCATCGCTGGAAGCAACATCAGCAATGCAATTATTCGAGACAACGCGATCGCGAATTCTGCCAGTGAGGGCATCTTACTGGAGAACGTGACCGGGCAGATACTGATTCAAGACAATGCGATCGCAAATTCTGCTTTGGAAGGCTTTTCCCTCAACAATAATCAGGGGCAAGTTAACCTAATTCTTGTCAAAAACACGATCGCCAACAATGGTGCTTTAGCTAACGAAGGGGACGGCATCAATCTTGAACTTCGCAATACTGCAACTGGAACCTTTAATATCTCAGAGAATACGATTACTGGCAGTAACAGCTTCGGGAGCATCGCCGACGGAGTCGAGGTAAAACTGTTCGAGAGTGCTTCCGGAACCTTTACTCTGACTAATAACCAAATAACCGCAAATCAATTTAGTGGCATTAATATTGAACTTGAATCCAATACTTTGGGGACATTTGAGATTGCCAACAGCACAATCTCAGGCAATCAATTTGATGGAATTTCTATCAAGCTAAACGATAGCGCGACTGGAACGTTTAATATCACTAATACTCAAATTTCTAAAAACGGGTTTTATGGGATTGGGATACCTCTCTCAAATAACACCTCTGGAACCTTCAACATTACCAATAGCACCATTGCTGAAAATCAAGATAATGGAGTGAATATCGCACTTTCCGATGCAGCGATAGGAACAGTCAATATTTCTAACAATCAGCAAATTTCTAAAAATGGATTTTACGGAATTTTTACCAGCATCAATGGAAACGCCCAACTTCAATTCCTCAGTGAATCAAATCAAATTATAGATAATGCTTTTACCGGGCTTTCCCTCAACAGCTACGATACTGCTAAAATCTTTGCCGGAGTCCGGCTTAACACCATAACAGGCAGCGCAATCGGCGATCTCGAAGCAATAACCAGCGGTTCTGGCGATACAATTTGTCTCCAACCCCGCAATAATACGATTGGAAACTTTTTCTTAAATGACAGTTTTGGAGGAGCGATCCAGATAGAAACGGGAACGCTGTCTACAAATAATATCTCTGTCAGCGATCTTAGCAATTGGTCTGGAACCACTGTATCGGCTGGAACTTGTGGTTTCCCTTAATCGGTAAACGATACCAGTTCACTTTTGTCGGATCTCACGTGTAATCCCCCAGATCCCCATTTTCAGGTGGGATTCGAGAATTGAAGTGCCTGTAGAGACGCGATTAATCGCGTCTCTACAGGAGTTCGCGAATTATTTAGGCGTAGCAATCCTACATGATTCGTGAAGGAGAGATCCCCAACTTCGAGAAAGAAGCCGGAGATCTGAACCACTGTATTCGCCAGTAGATGATTTGTAGGGAGAAGTTGTGTAACAAGATACAGAATGACTTTACATAAGATAATGCCTCAGATAGGTATATCGAGAAGCCATAACTACATCCTAGGACGAGGAATTTGTACCTCTGGCTTTCTAAGATTGATCTCAAGCAAAAATAATAGGAGTAGTTTATGACCGAACAACCAGATCAACAAGTTAATAACTTACCTTCAGAAGTCCAAGAACTGCCTGAGGCTGCTCAGCAGATTTTCCAGGCTGCATTTAAGAGTGCCCATGAAGACGGGATGGACGAAGAAGCTGCCCGCAAGGTTGCGTGGAACACCATCAACAGCGAATACCGTCAAGGTGAAGATGGCAACTGGGAGCGGACTCCTGAAATGATAAACGAAGACAATTCAAATCCCGTAACCCGCGCTGCGGTTCAGTCTGGTGGCAATTAAACGCTTTTAAGTAGCAATCGTTTAGATTGATTGACAATAGAAGGCGGTCTGTGCAAGTCACAGACCGCCTTTTGCCTATAGGTCTACGTTTAGCTTAATTTGCAGTAAAATGAACCGTTTTAAGTGCAGCGAACGATATATAGATAAATACCCTCAGATAGAACCTCACCCCTAGCCCCTCTCCCTCTGGGTTCATAAGGTAGGGTTACACTAGAGTGCATTCAATAAAGAATTTCCATCGTGGCGTCTGAAAGCAAATTGTTCGCGTCGCCAGTTGACTAAAGCAACTGCGCCCAAAAGATAAATTTGAATAAATTATGATAATTTATGGTTGTAGCTAGCTCAACCTTGCTAATTGTCTCAACTCAATGGTTGATCAATTAACCAGGTAAAAAAATAAAAGGAGGTAGAACATAATGAAAAAAACATTCAATAACCTATTATTAACAGGCCTTGTAGTGTTTTCAATGGCGCTGGTCAGTGGTTGTGGTGGAGGCGAAAACTCTACTACTTCTCAGGCTTCTCCTTCCCCAAAATCTACTGCATCTCAGACTTCAACTACCTCTACACCGACTTCTTCTCAACTGACTTTTGAAAAATCCTTCCTTGTCAGAAAAACTCCCGATAAAAAAGTTGTGCCGGTCAATGATGGAGTTTATAAAAGAGGGGAAGATGTTCAGCTAGTCTTGCTTAATGTTGGCAAATTTAAGAAAGGTCAGGATGGGAAAAACTGGCTAGATATGGATATGGAAGTTAAAAATGCCAAGGGCGAAGTTATTTTGGTGAAAAAGAGCTTAATTGGAGAAAAAGGACATACAGCTTTAAAAGATGATGTAGCAGCCTCTCCCAATGGCACTGTTAATACAACTCCTAAAATTCAACCGGGAACTTACCAAATTCAGCTAACGATTTATGACAAGGTGGGTGGTGGTAGGGTAACAGAAACTAAAGCTTTTACTTTGAAATAAGGGCGGCGCAAACAAAAATCATCTACTGGATACGATACGGTAGATGATTTGTAATTCCCTTTAACACATTGCACCCCTCCCCGCAGGCAGGGAGGGGTGCCGGAGCCTCAGAAAATGGCAGGGAGGGGTTGGGAACGGTAGAAAATCAGACAAATTTTATCCCTAATTAAAGTTTGCACTTATACAAGCAAATTCATCTAAAGGATAACGCTAGTTATTTTTGAAATAGCCGAGTTTCCAAATTGGAGATTAAACCCAAAAATTCAAGCTTCGATGTTTTATCCCTGCTTGATAAACGCGCCCTCATTTTCGGATGAATAGCGGATATTGGCTTCTTTGAAACGCCGCAAAGCTTCAGCTAAGCGATCGCATTCAGCAATCAAACTCACCCGCACATACCCCTCACCACCCGATCCAAAGGCATTTCCGGGAGTTACGACTACGCCCGTCTGTTGCAAGACAGAGAGGGCAAAATCTGTTGAGGTCATTCCTACCGGACACGGAACCCACAGGTACATGGTGGCTTTTGGTTTGGGAACCGTCCAACCCAACTCAGCAAATCCCTCGATCAGAAAATCGCGGCGACGGCGATAGCGATCGCAGACCTGATTGACATAAACATCTGGAAGTTGTAAGGCGGTTTCGGCAGCAGATTGCAAGGCGGCAAAGATGCCATAATCCAGATTAGTCTTGAGTGTCCGCAACCCTTGAATGATGTGTTGGTTGCCTACGACAAAGCCAACGCGCCAGCCTGCCATGTTGTAAGTTTTAGACAAGGTATGAAACTCGACGCCGATTTCCTTCGCCCCTGGAATTTCTAACAAGCTGGTTGGTTGATAACCATCAAAAGCTAATTCTGCGTAGCACAAATCATGTACGAGTAAGATTTCGTGCTTCTTAGCAAAAGCAACGATATCTTTGAAGAACTCGCGGGGTGCGGTTGCGCCAGTGGGATTGCTGGGATAGTTGAAATAGAGAATCTTTGCTTGTTGGGCTATATCATCGGGAATGTCACCGAGATCGATCAACCAGTCATTTTCGGGTTTGAGAATCAGCGGGTGAATTTTGCCCCCAGCGATCGCTGGCCCGCGAAAATGGGGCGGATAAGAGGGACTAGGTACCAGAATCACATCGCCTGGGTTGATATAGGCAAAGGCGAGGTGAGTCAGCCCTTCTTTAGAACCAAGTAGCGGCAAGGCTTCGCTATCTGGATCGAGGTCAACATTATAGCGACGCCCGTACCAGTTAGTGATGGCGCGGCGGAAGCTGAGAGTCCCTTCAAAGGGGGGATAGCCGTGATTTGTCGGATTTTGCAACGCTGCGATCGCGGCGTCTATCACTGGCTGAGGCGCTGGGCCATCTGGATTCCCCATTCCCAAGTCAATTAAATCCAGCCCTTGTTCGCGTGCCCTGGCTTTCAGTTCATCCAGACGGGCAAATACATAAGGGGGCAGTGATTGCAGGCGTTCCGCTGGGCTAATCCAATCTAACGTCATTGGTTAAGGCAGGAAAGTTGGCAAGGAAAGCAGGTTGGCAGGCAGGATTGCAGGTTGGAGATTGGCAGGTTGATTAAAACTTTCAACTTTTGAGATTCTTCAACCTTCAATGCGTTTAAACCTGCAATTTTTGAAATTCAAACATCATTATGATTCGCCGCTGAGGTCAGCCCCAGATTTGGACGCCCTACCTCAACGGGTGCGGTTGTGGACACCATTGCCGCCATCAGCTGTTCGGGCACCACCCGGAAGGGTAGCCGGTGGATATCCGAGTTAGGGGCACAGGCAATTTCAGCGGCTTGCCGAAATTCCCCCAGTGTAATATTTCCCAAACCCAAATCATCCAAAGTTTGCGGCAGTCCAATTTCGGCGTAAAACTTCAATAACTGTTGCCTTGCGGTTGCTGCGAGTTGGTTGCTTTGCAGCATTTCTTCTAACCGTAACTGGACGAGAATGCCATAGGCGACTTTCTCACCATGTATGGCACCGTGGGCAGCAGGGATATGGGTCAACCCATTGTGGACGGCGTGGGCGGCGACGGTACGACACTGGGCACCACCTAAACCACCGATGACACCGGCAAGTAAAACTGAGGCATCTACGACTTCTCGCCAAACTTCACTACCCGGTTCTTTCAGCGCTGCTGCGGCTTTTTGGAAGAGAATATCCCGCAGCACTCGCGCTTGTTGCACGGCGGCAATCATCAAAGTTTGGTCGGAGTGACCGCTGCTGACAGAAGCTTCGTACCACTTCGCCAAGGCGTCGCCAATCCCGGCAATTAAGGTGCGTTGCGGTGCAGTCTGAATTAACTCGTAATCCAGCACTAGCAAATCCGGGCACCGATCGAGACTGACATCATAGAGAAATGCCCCTTCGTCGGAATAGACGTTGGAAAGGGCTGTCCAAGCAGCGCAGGTCGCCCCTGAGGTGGGAATTGTGACGACTGGCAACTGGCATTGATGAGCCAGGAGTTTTGCGGTATCTAATGCTTTGCCACCGCCGATGCCAATAATTACGTCGGCTTGATGGTCGGTGACAGCTTTCCGCAGAGATTCGAGCGATCGCGTACTGCAATCTGGACTGTAAGATGCCTGGGCAATGTCTGTCTTTTGCTGTTTTAGGGCAAGCTGCAATCGGGGTAGCGTGACGGACAGCGTGCGATCGCCCCCGACAACCAAGGGACGCCGCCCAAAAGTCGCGATCGCGTCTCCCGCTTGTTCCAGCGCCCTCTGACCGCGCAGCACCCGACCGGGAGCCACCATCAGCGAAAATAACGAAGGAGCGGTTTGAGTAGACAACTCTGGTAAGGATTGATTGGGCATAGAATCAACCATTTTAGTTTAAAGAAGGGAATTGCTCAATACTGCTTATGAAAGAATTTATAACAAATTTCTCTAATAACTTTACTTTAGTAATTGAGGGAGGCAGCAGCCTATTTAACACTCGTTTCTAGGCACTCGTTTCTAGGCTCCGCCTCGCTTTGACTCTGAAAGACCCAATGTAGAGAAAATAGAGAAAGATCCGTAATTACGCGGTAGACTTTGGCAATTGTGCCAGGTTTTCTGGGAAGACTTGGATGTTAAGCTGTTCATCATCCCGGATGGCTAGCGATCGCTTCACCTCACCCAAGTAAAGCGGTTTAGAAGCGCCAGGGGAGGGATGAATAACGGTACGTACCCGAATGGTCAGTAAATTGTCTTTGGCCCGACCTAAACGACCATAAGAGTACAAATCGCTAGCAGCTTGACGCATCGTTGCATCTAATTGGGCGTTGGAAATCGTCGGCGGTACGGAAATCACCGTTTGCGCCCCGCCGGTGTCATAAACCAACTTATAGCGAACCGAACCTGGAACTGCTGTATGGGTAAGCGGTACCAAACTCAAAGAAAATAAACCGGCTGTTAGCACACCCATAAATCCAGTGCTACCCACCAGCCGAAACCGAATACCCCATCGGAAAATAAACCCCAGCACGGTTACAACTGCACTGGCGATGGTAAGAACCGCCGACCATTTGGCTAGTTCTAGAAAAAAAGTAGTCGTTAACATGGCAACTTAAGCGTCTTCCTTTTCATTACTGACGAACCCATTTGGCTGATTGCCATTGGGTGATTCTAAGGCAGCTTTTAAAGTATGCCAGGTGAGGTTAGCACATTTGATCCGAACTGGAAACTGAGAAACGCCTTGCATCACGTTCAGCTTGCGTTGCTCTTTGGGGAACTCGGCTTCCCCTTTCATCATGTTTTGGAAGCGTTCCACCATTTCCAGCGCTACATCTACTTGCTTTCCCCGCAAAGCATCCGCCATCAAGTCAGCAGAAGCCATTGCGATCGCGCAGCCTTCTCCTTCAAATTTCACATCTTCTATGACGTCGCCTGCTGCATTCATCTGCAATGTCAGCTCAATGGTATCGCCACAAGAAGGATTGTGCCCTCTCTGAGACCGATGCACGGGATTGGTTTGACCCTTGTGCCGTGGCTTCTTGTAGTGTTCTAAAATGACCTGTTGATAAAGGTCGCGTAGATTGCCCAAAGTCATGGCGAGATTGATAAGACGATATTCATCCATCTCGATCCTATCAGTGTCGCTTGATTTCCGGAGGGCTGAAAGCCGAGCATTGACTTCCTAACGCTGAATTTAGATAAAATTTCTAGCCGCGCAGTTCAGGCTAGAGTGCCCTTATAGCCTGCAATCGTTCGGCTGTTGGCACTCTTGATAAAGTAGTCGTCAAGCCAGTTTGGCAAGGGCAGCTTCATAACTTTCCTCAATATCAAACATTTCCTCAAGCTGCGCTACTTCAAAAAGTGTTTTGACTGGAGATTGCAAGTTACAAATTACAACATGGCACTGCTGTTTCCGGGCTGCTTTGAGTCCTGCCACCAAAGAAAATAGCCCCGAACTATCCACCCCGTTGATATGGGTCATATCTAGCACGCATAAAGCCGGAGCATCCAGTACGACGTTGTTCACAATCCATTGCTGTAAGAAAGCGCCATTACAGCGATTTAGAACCCCTTGTGGCTGAATCACAATTCGGGAGCTGGCTTTCAGGTTTTTTTGGACTTCAGTAAATTCACAGCAAGACTTTTGCCGCTTAATTACTGAGGAAAAAATCAATTCAGGAAGAAGTATGGTCGATTGCCAAAACTTGATAAGTCTAGAAACACCCATAGTTGTGGCTGAGGTAGACTAATTGGTTCTTTACAAAGATTAGTCCTCAGCTCAGTAATTTTTCGTATGAAGTTGATGAAGACAGCACAAGTTACGTAAAGGTAATGCAAAGTTTCGCCTTGCCCTTACGATCGGTCAGTCGGTAATATTGTCAGGGCTTACGCAGATATCTCCTAAATCCCTGCGAAGAGAGCGCCGCGATCGCGCATCCCTAACGCAAGTAAAAAGGCGAGTGATTACTGTGCTTCCCCAATGAGGGTAAAAGCTGCCCAGTTGAGTGGCTCTGGATGTTGTTTCATCGTCGCTAGCATTGCGAAGCGCAATGCCTGGGCTTTATTCGGGTTTTTTTGCACAGTTCGGTAAAACTCTGTCATGAGAAGGGTCGTCGGCTCGTCAGGAACCGCCCACAGGGATACGATCGCGCTGGGTACTCCCGATGAAATAAGCGATCGCGACAAACCGATGACGCCATCGCCGGTGATTTTGCCGCGTCCCGTGTGACAAGCACTCAACACTACAAGTTCAGCATTTAGCTTCAGGTCAAAGATTTCTCCAGCAGTGAGGAATCCATTATCGTTCTTGGATGGAGCCAGAGCGATCGCGCCAGGAATGCCTAATTCTTGAATATCATCCAGTAAGCCGTGCGTCGCTAGATGAATTACCCGCGCCTGGGGCATCTGTTGCACAATCTCAACTTTGGTTGCTTTGTCACCCACAATCGCTTGAGTGTTCAAGAGTTTAGCAATCGTCAGCGCTTCCCGTTCGGCACCCGGTAACGGTGCTAGTGGCTGAGGCGTTTGTCCAGCTTTAGTAGTAGGCATCTTGGGCATCGTCGGATTTCCCACCACTAGGACGTTTTTACTATCTAGAGATGTTCTATGCAACCCTTCTACACGTTGCTGTTGTTGCTGAGTGAGGTCTAGCACCTCAATGGCTGGAGCGGTTAGGATTGTGTGTTGCTCGATTAAGTATTTGCCATTCGGAGCTTTTAGCGCCGGGAAAGGCAACAAAAATAGCCCACCTTGCGGGATAAATATTACGTGGGAATTTGCGTCTTTCGGCAGAAAATCAGCAATTGGCTCAATCAACACTTGATGAAGTTGCGCTCTAGCAGTTTCTCCTTTGTGAATATTGGGACCGTATACAATGCGACTATTCGCTAGCAATTCTTCAAAGGAATTATTTTGCTGTCGCAGCGGTTTCAAGTCAACTCGGCGAAACGCTACTTTACCTGTAGGCTGAACGACCCAAATAAAGAGTTCTGATGCCTGACCTCTGAGTTTACCTTGAACTTTGAATTCTTCTTCAGGGACAATTGAATATTCAACTAGCGTGGCATTTTGTTCTTTGGCAATTTTTTTAATTTGTGCGATGGTTGGAGGATTTAAATTAGTTTGGGATCGAGCCGAAGCTTCAGGGGATAATCGCTGTTGCAGTAATTCTACAAAGGCACGGGCACGTCCCCGTTCGGAAATTTCCAGAGCCAAATCTTCTTTTTTCTGGGCAATCAGGATTTGTTGCAATAGGTTGTAAGTCAGAACTTGCGTATCGAAAACTGAGACATTTTGGATATCATTTAATCCTGGTCGCAGAGATTCCATAACCTCAACGGCATCACGGAGTTTTTTCTCGGCTTCTGGGAGTTTGCCGGAAGCAAATAGCGTATGTCCCAGGTTATTGAGAGCCGCCCCCTCTCCTCGTTTGTCACCCAGCGATCGCGCAATTTCCAAGCTCTTCTGGTGATGTTCAATTGCTTTGGGGTAGTCGCCTAAATCCTCATAAGCAATTCCTAAATTTCCGAGTGCCTTGTGCTGTAACTCGCGATTGCTAATTTCTTTTGCGATCGCAAAACTCTGCTGATAATAATCGAGAGCCTTAGTAAATTCGCCCTGAACATGATAAGCAGATCCGAGATTGGCTAGGGTGCTTCCTTGTCCTTCCTTGTCGCTAATTTGTCGCGCGATCGCTAAACTCTGTTCGTAAGACTGAAGGGCTTGCTGAGACTTGCCCAAATTAGCGTAAATAGCTCCCAGATTTCCTAATGCTCTCCCTTCCGCTGAGGGATCTTTAATTTCTCGCGCAATCGTTAAACTTTGTTGATAAGACTGAATTGCTTTGTCATATTCACCCAAAGCTTCGTAAGTATTGCCTAAATTGACTGAAACCTGACCCTCTCCCTGACGGTCTTTGGTTTCCTGCATAATCGTCAAAGCTTGCTGATGAGATGCGATCGCGCTTGCATAGTTGCCTACCGCTTTGTAAGCAATTCCCAGATTTGAAAGGGCTTGCGCTTTCTTAGTGGAATTGCCATTTCCCGGTTCCATTGTCAAGAATGGCTCTAACAGCGCGATCGCATCCTGATAGTTTTCCTGAACCAGAGAAGCCGCACCCAGAACCCCTCTAGCTGCAACTTCCCCCGGAACGTCTTTGAGTTCCTGGTAAATTCTTAATGCCTGTTGCCAAGACTGGACAGCCGATTCAACCTTATTCGGCTGATATTGTTCAAAGCCTTGCTGTAACAGTTGATCTGCCGTCACTTTGCGGCTATTTTGAGCTGACGCTGATGCGATTGGTGCGGCGGGTTGTTCTTGCAAACAACGCGGATCTCGTAGTTGCAGGTTTCTCCGTCGCGGATCTTGCAGTTGTGCAGCGCACACAGCAGATGCTTCAGTCGTTGACAATTTTAGCGTTCCATCGCTGTTGCGCGTTACCCGGTTCGCATGACGTGCATCTAAGCTGCTTTTGAGGCTGTTATCAAAGACAAGAACGCGATCGCTCGAATCCGATAAGCTCGAATTAGAAGCGTCATTTCTCAGCGCAATGAGTTGTATATCTGTTGTGAGATTGTCAGATCCATCAGTAGCAGTATCGCTATTACTATTCGTGCTGGTGCCATTGCTAGTATTCGTATTAGTGTTGGTGCCAGTATTTGCGTTGGCAACGATATTAGTACCAATATTTGTGTTGTTGCCACTCCCAGTATTCGGTTTAATACCAGTGTCCGTATTCGGATTAGGGTTAGGGTTAGGGTTAGGATTTGTAGTAGGGTTGGGGTTTTGGACGCTTGGAGAAAAAGAGATATTTTGAGTGGACCCATAAAAGAAATTGTTACTTCCAGCTCCTACGGTGATAGCTCCCACCGTACCGCTAACATTATTGGGAAACTGATTTGAACCAAAATCAAGAGGTGTGTATTTTTCATTTTTAATCAATGCAAATTCGTCTTCTTTAAAGTTAAAATTATCATTTTTATTAAAATCATCATAAGGAAGGTCTGGTTTAGCTGGTTTAAAGGCTTCGTCGCCTTCCTTGATTCCAGGTCCCACAATAAAGTTTCCACCTTGGATAAAAATGCTACCTTTGCCAGTTTTTGAACCTCCGAAAGTATAAATATCAAATTTTGATATAATTGGTTCTCCGGTTGCACCTCCATACCGGATACTAATCGGGGCATTACTTTCTTCTTCAGTTTTGTTGCTACTCGGTCTAGCATGCAAACTAGATTGCATATCTCTTGTAACTACTGTTATTGAATCTGATTTAACATCTTTGCTTGTAAGAAACTCCTCTAATTCTGGATCGTCTTTAGGGTTAATTTCTTGCTCTAAATTATATTCAGGATTAAAAGCACCCTTAGCTTGGAAAAGACCAGCGGCTTTAATATCAATTCCGCCACTCCCCGCATCAATGCTATTGACCACAATATTGCCTGCTGTAGAAGACAAAACTACAGCACTATCACCGGAGCCATCAAGTCCACCCGTGAAGATATTTCCTGATGTGATGTTTCCTATGGCAGATAAACCTACAGAACCATCATAAGTATTAATGTCTTCTGTTAAGATGCTTGTTCGTGAATCAAGTAAAACTGCACCGACATTATTTAAAGAATCTGAATTGTTATTATTAATAGAACCGTCAACTCGGATTTCTCCGCTAGATGACGTGTTAGGAGAATAGCGATTTGTTAAAAGAATAACTCCATCTGGCTGAGTTATCTCAATGTCTCCAGCAATTACAATACTCGCATCTGTTTTTGTTCCAGCGAAAACGGGTTGAGAATTAGGGGTTGTCAATGGATCGAATGCAGAAGCCGGAATAACGCTATTTGTTGGTATCTTACCTAACGACTCCCAATTGATTCCAGCTCGAATATCTAACGTAGGTTTAGCGCTGCCATTAATTATTACCTCCGTCCCATTGGACAAGGTGAAATTTGCCAGTTTTTTAAGGAAAAGATCGGGATTGTCAGGATTAATCGTATCTGTTGTTGAGTCTGTACCAGTAATTGTGACATTGCCCAACGTGACGCTACCTCCAGCCAAAATATGGAGTGAAGCTCCCTCATAGTCTCCGAGAGTCACATCTCCAGCGGCTAGAATAATCGGGTCGTTCGGACTTGATAGATTCCCCACGCTTCCATCTAATTGCTCAATTTTGAAGCTGCCACCTGTTGTGAAATGAGCGTCACCGATAACTGGGTTCGGAGCGCGCAACAGTGTATTTTTACCAGAAACTACACCACTTGCCGGATGATTTAAGGCAAAGATATCAACTCCTAAATTGCCTTGAATGAGTAGATCCCCTCCTGCCTGAAGTAAAACAGGATTCGCTTGGGTGTCTCGGACTCGTACTGTATCTTGCGCCAGCAATTGCATATTTCCCGTCGTCTTTAGCTGGCTTTCGACTAAGGTTAGATTGTTGTTGGCAGATAGCTGTGCTGACTCGGCTGTCACGTTCTTGGCGACGATATCCCCGTTTTCTACCTGAATGCCAGATCCGATTAGTTCTACCTGTCCGTTTTTAACTGTCACTCCGGTAGCATTGCCTCCACTTCCACCAGTCAGCAGTTGGGGTAATGTGGGAATTGGCAATGTCCAGTTTTCAGGTTGAGTGACTGCGGTTGCCAGGGGTTGAATATCCAAACTTAGCAGTAGTCCTTGGTGAGTGATGCGGACTACACTTTCACCAGGGATGGCGGCTACGGTAATGTTACCCCCTGGTGCGGAGAGTTGCCCGGTACTGATAACTGTGCCACCCAGTAAAGTTAAGAAGTTTTGTCCCGGCTGTAAGCTGAGGTTACCAGCGTTGATAATGGCTCCTGGCTGACTGGTGGCAAAAGCAAAAGCATTGGGGTTTCCTGTCAGTGCGGCGTAGTTGTTAGAACCTGCTGCATTGAACCAATTTGAGCCAATCCCAATTCCGGTTGCTGTTGTCGCGGTGAAGGAAGCAGGCACGTTGAGGCTGGCTCCTGCGCCGAAGATAATGCCTGCGGGATTCATCAAGAAGAGGTTAGAATTCCCGCCTGTTACCTGAATCAGTCCATTAATCATGGAGGCATCTCCACCAACAACGCGACCCAGGATATTTTGAATCTCTGGTTGGGAGAGAAAGTTCGCAATCTCGTTTGAGTTCAGTCCAAATTTCTCAAAGCTGTGGAAAAGATTCGCTCCAGATTGCTGTCCGCCACTGATGTCGAAGCGATCGCCCTCAAGGACAACATTGCTGCCAGTGCCGTCACTCGCTGGGACAATGGATTGCCCGTGTGCTGCTTGGGTATTAATCGCTCCTACCAAAGGAAAAACTACCAGCAACCGACCGATGCTTCTCACCACATTCATAGGATTCTCGCTCAGGATTATCTAATTTTGCAAAACTTAAAATTTTTTTGGCTGCAAGAATAACGCTTAACTTTTAGTCAAGCGTTAACTTATTTTTGCTTGCAGCTATTTATTTTTTACTTTTTTAGCAATTTCACCAACATTATAAACACTGCTTTTTTAAAATGACTCTTCTTTTACGTATCTTTACTCAATCTTCATCAAATCTTTATAAAAAAGTTAGTTTGATTCCGAAGAATTACTCGTTGATTGTAAATATAATCGTCTTCAAGAATTTGTAAAGCTGAGATTCCCGACATCACAAAGAAGCCTGGGAATATGAACTGGTAGAATCTCATGACTTAAATGGATTGCTATAGAGTGGTTTGCGCTAACCGTTAACTCTATGTTTGAGCGAACGGGACTTAAATAAAGTTTGCGTGGATTGCTTATAAATGCAGCGAACAAATGCCAAATTTCTATCGAGAGGAGTGTCCCTAGTTCGAGTTTTTCCCTGACTTGTGGCAGAGGTAGCTAGAAAAAATAGGTGGCATTCTATGAATATATACCTCTGTAGAAAAGAGGGGGAAAACAAAAAAGAGAAACAATATGAAACTAACAAATTGGATAAAAATATTACCGGCTTTCCTAGCGATCGCTTTCGTTGTCCCCGCCCAACGAACCCAAGCTCAGACAACAACCGTCGCTGTTCCTCAACCCACACAGACTGTGGTTCCCACACCGGCAACGGCTCCCGATGGAACCCCGACTTATGGTGCTGAATATGCCTATGACCAGTACATGAGACTGGGGTATGCAGCGACACAAAGAAAAGATTATCCAGCTGCTTTGTCTTACTTCCGGTCAGCACTTGCCGAACGCCCAACTGACCGTTATGCCACACTCGCTTATTGGAATATTACAGACTATTTAAAAGGGCAAGATCCCCCGCCAGCAAGTGCCCCAGCAGCAACAAACTATGACAAATACATGAGAGTTGGCTACGAGGCTTCCAAGAAAGGCGATTATCACACCGCGCTGATTAATTTCCAAAGGGCATTAAAGCAGCGTCCGGGCGATTATTATGCTAGCCAAGCACTGCGGAACGTCCAGACCTATGTCAATCGCGGTCAGGGATTATCCCGCAGATAAAAGGCTAAGTTACAAGGTTTCAGGAAGTCTTTTCCAAGGTTCTAACCGTTAAAACCTGCGGCGGCGTGGCGTCTGGGGGATAAATAAAATCGACTTTTACCAGTCGGCGATCGCCCGGTAGCATCTTCAAGGTTATCAAAGGTTCGCCTTGCTGACCGCGCCGTTGAACTAAATGCACGTAACGAATTTGCGGTAAGCCTCGGTCATCAGTGTATTGGATCTGGACGGTGCCCCGGAAAAAAACTTGCTGAGGCGGTGGTTCTAGAAAACGCAGTCCTCCTTGCAAGCGATCCTGTTTGATTGGTGTCTGTATTGCCAAGGTTACAGTCTGGCTGTCGTTTGTATCGTTCATCAACGGCAAGGTGAGGCTGTATTGCACTCCATAGTTACCGTGAGCCATATAAGCTGTATCTGGGTAGCGCACCAACATGGGGGCACTTTGCACTCGTTCGGTGCCGAGAGTGCCGCGAGGAACCGTGCTGAGGCTATAGGAAAACGCTTTTCCTGGTTGGGGAATGCTCAGGTTCACTGCACCCGGTCTTTCTACCAGTCTGGCTTTCCACTGCGAACCTTGAGCAACACCGGCAACACGACCGTAGATCAGTTGCCCCTTATTTGCTTCCGGAGGGGTCGGAACGCGATCGCGCGGCTGTGCTAAATTACCAGAATTCAGAAGTGTCTGCCATTCTTCCAGCGTCGGTGCGCGTTCGCTCTTATTGGGATTTTGACGCGCATACATCGCTAAACTAGCCATATAAACTTTGGCATTGCTCCGCAACCGCATTAATGTTGAGCGACCATTCAGTGGCGGCGTTAGCGTCTTTACAGGAATCGGATGATTCATCAACATCCGGCTTTCCCCCGGCGGAATTGTCAACTGAGGGGGAAAATCAGCTTGACGCTGTTCTCGCAAAATATCATTACTGACGCGATCGCCAGGGCCAGCATACACGGTACCCAAGGGATTCTCAATAACCGACGGCATTGGAACAAACGGCGCATCTGGTTGACTCAGATAACTGGCGGCTTGCAAGATATCCACCGTGACGGGTTGCTTACCGGGATTATGCACGATTATTCCCAAGTATAAAGTCCGTAAGTCTTCCGGCGTCGGCGGCTTAGCAATATGATGGGCAAACACATCAAAACGCCCTTGGAAGGGAAAATTTAAATGAGCCGCCGAGGTGCTTTTTTTGCTGGGGGGAAAGGTTGAAAGTAAAATTCCCTGTGTCTGGACTAATTCCGGGCTGTTGCTATTAAAAACTGGCACATCATCCAGTTTGCCCGGTAAAGCGCGAACTTCCTGCGGTTGCACGACCTCAAGTGGTGGTGCAGGGGGTACAGGTGTCGGGATCGGATTTGTTTGCGCGAGAAGAAAAAGCGGCAAAAAAGTCAGCATGAAGCGATTTCGGAGTCTCACGGTTAGCACTCACCATTTTCTCCGCTGTCGGATGTGATCGCACCCCTATTCTTCTAACTGAGGCAATTCACGCAGGAAGGAGGGGCTTTCGCAGTCGCTAAATCAGCGATTGGAACCAGAAATTGTCGCCCGTAGGCGTAAGCCTTCCCGAAGGGTATGCGAAAGCCCAGAGAAGATCATGCCTTTATCAATAACATCTCCTCAATTTCTGCAAGAAATTCAAAGGTAATCGTTGTAAATTTATCTGGAAAAAACAGGTTCCATTCGTGGTATCCTTCCTCTACCACTTTTAATTTAGAACCTTTGATTCCTTGTGATAACTTTTGGGCAAATTTTACCGGAGTTAGAACATCGTTTTCTCCCCACAAAATTAAACAAGGGGATTCAACATTTGGTAAAATTGGTCTGATATCTTCTTGTAACGCGATGAATCCCATCTTTATTGTGTTTTCCAGGTTAAATAAGCTGTTATAAAACAAGTTTTTAAAAATAGCACTAACCGGCTGAAGCTTCATTTGCCAAGATTGTGCAGGCATTTCAATTGCCCTTTTCAATACAACTTCCGGTATAGAACCCAGAGGAATCCCTGTACTGTCTACGACGATGAGGCTGCGGACAATCGACGGCATCAAAGCTGCCAATGCTATGGCAATTGCGCCTCCTAGTGAATGTCCAACTACATGAACTTTCTTTAAATTTAACTTTTTTACAAAATTACCGATAATCTTTGCATAGTCATTAGAATTTTGAATTGTTTCAGGTGCGGTTGAGTTCCCTAAACCTGGTAAAACCGGCGCGATTACCTGATAACGCTCAGATAAAATATCTAAGCTTTCTTGATAAGGTTCAACTAATACTCCCCATCCGTGTATAAAAAGTATCGGATCTAAATTTGAGGCAATTCCTCCTTCATAGTAGGAAATACAACAGTTATCAAAATTAACTTGCTTTTCGATGAATTTGCTTTTCACTGAATTGACCTTCAATTTTTTGAGACAGTAAGCACTAATTTAGGCATTTGTCAAAAGTGCCTAATTAGAGGATGTTACATAACTTAACAATTCTTGCCTAGTTTTCTCGTCTGTCTAAAGTAACGTCAGTTCGGGTTAAGCCGAAGGCAGCAAGTTGTGGTCAATGGCAATCGCTGGCTTCTTCGGTTGATGGCAGTAGGCAATCAATCCGCAGAGAATGTTGACAAAGCAGT
>NZ_JAMPKA010000021.1:0-127610 GCF_039961855.1 Trichocoleus sp. Lan
AATCAAAACCAAGCGACTGTCAATTGGCGCTTTTCTACAGTCGATGCTCGCACAAAGTTCAAGCGTCTCTATCCAACTCCTAGCCTGTCATAATCTCTATGGTTAACTACTAGGTGGCCCGGTTCTCACCCTACAGTAAGCGAAACATTGTCATCGTCATCGAACGCGATGCTCTAGCCTTCTTAGCGCTACACGAGGAGATGCATATCGCGATATACGCTATGCGAGGAGTCGCAGTTAATCGCGGCATACACTACGCGAGCGGAAGATTTTGGACTATCGATTTTAGACTTTGTAAACAAACAAAATTTTGTCTTTTTACAGATTTTGGACAACAGACGGCTGCGTTTGGTAGTCTATAGTCCACGGTTGGTCGTCTTTAATCTACAGTCCACAGTTGAGCGTCAAGGGAACATCGTCAGGCAACCATCCCTCCTTCAGCCCGCCTTTGCGAATATCAAGCAGATGTCCCGAACAAGAACTCCGGATGCAACCAGCGCCTGGCAGCAACCAGTGCTTTCTCTGTTCAGGTGCTTGACGACAAAAGCGACGACAAGCACTTTGTCTGACTGCCTTTTCTCAAGCCAACCACTGTGAAACGGACTCGGTCACTTGCGAGCGTAGCGGGCAGTAGGGAATGGTTTTATACCATACCGATGAACAGTCTCTAATTATTTTAGTTTCTTGCGGTACCTTCTCTAAAATCGTTTTTCAGGGGGCGTACTATACTTAACGTTGATGGGAGCCAAAAAACCCGACTAGGTTTGGGTGGCGTGGAGTATTATGTTTTCTCAATTCCGAGTTCGTTATCCCTTAGGCAGCCTGACCACTGAGTTACTAACCATTCATGAAGGAAAGTACGTGGTCAAAGCCGCTGTTCAAGTCGAAGGTGTCATCCTAGCGACAGGTTTGGCAGCAGCCGGTGAGATTGAGCTGGCAGAAGACAAGGCAACAGCCAGAGCGTTGAACTGTTTGGGAATTCCGGCTGGAAGTTCTACCCAAAGTAACGCGCCTGTTACGCAGTCTGATGCTCAGATTACACAGACTGTTGCGGTTGAGGTGCCAGTCGGGGCGATCGCAAACCCCAGACGCGAAACGGTCATTCCGTCAGAAAGCCCCTCGCAGCCAAGCCCAAATCGGCTGTATTCCGATCCAGTCAGCTTCAATGATATGGCTGGAATGTCCTTCTCAGATCGGGGACAAAAAGAAGCTGCTTCACCACCTCCCGTCGTGCTATCGAATCAGGATGTCCCGTTTGCAGAAGAGTATTCCCCTGCCCATACTGAGCTTTATGGGGATGATGCTGCGATCGAGACACCCGAAGAAATGTCGGGAGGCTTGTTTAGCAGCCAGCATAATCAGCCAATGATCTCATCGCCTGGTTATCACGCTAGCGAAGAGGTTATTCAGCCCAGTCCGATGGATATGACTATCGGCAGCACAAGTTCTGCTGCTGAGGAGATGGACTTATCCGAAGCGATGGCTAGAACGACGGTAGAAATTAAGCGTTTGCGCTGGACTGCTGAGCAAGGAAAAGATTATCTGAAGCGAACCTACGGTAAGCGAGGTCGTTCGGAGCTGAATCAGGAACAATTGCTGGATTTCTTGCATTATCTTGAATCTCTCCCAACACCGGAAAAGTAACTGAGCAACATTGTCAATAAAAAATGGGGGAAGCTCCATTTTTTATTGACGGGATGTGTAATTTTCTGTATTTCTCCCTCAATCAATCGGGAGCGAATGCTCGTGGATTGATTAACCTCCCATTTTTGCGTAGTAGGGACATAGCATTGCCATGTCCCTACAGAACGTGAACGAGCGTAAGTTATTTAATCTATGTTCCTGAGGGGAGCTCACAACATTTGCTTGACTCGATCCTCCCAAGCCCCGCTCGATGGAGGGGCTAACCAGAAATTGCACGTCCGTTAACTTTTAGTTCTCTATACCGCTGCAACGGCTGTGCGGGTAGCAGAGGGACTGCGTTTAATCACCTGATCGATCAAACCGTAGTCCTTGGCTTCCTCTGCCGACATAAAGAAATCGCGTTCGGTATCTTCCTCAATCCGCTCGATGGGCTGACCTGTGTGTTTAGCCAGATATTCGTTCAGCTGTCTTTTGTGGTACAGGATTTCCTTGGCTTGAATCTCAATATCGGTGGCTTGACCTTGAGCGCCGCCGAGAGGCTGGTGGATCATGATCCGGGAATGAGGCAGACTCATCCGCTTGCCTTTAGCACCCGCGCTGAGGAGGAAAGCGCCCATACTAGCGGCTAATCCGAGGCAGATGGTGCAAACATCCGGGCGGATTTGATTCATCGTGTCAAAAATGCCCATACCTGCGGTGACGGAACCACCGGGAGAGTTGATATACAGGTAAACGTCTTTCTCTGGATCTTCAGCGTCTAGAAACAGCAGCTGAGCCACGATTAAGTTGGCAAGGTCGGAATCAACCTGTTGTCCCAGGAAGATGATGCGTTCCCGGAGGAGCCGGGAGTAGATATCAAAGGCACGTTCGCCACGACCTGATTGTTCAATAACGGTAGGAATCATGGAGTCTGCTTTTTCGGGTGATTTTTCTTAATTTTAGCGATTGTAGGAGAAAGTACCGGGTGCTGGAAATACTACCGATACAACCCTAGCGAGAAGGTGCGCTTGCAGCAGGTGGATTGGGCTTGTCGGCTGGAATGTAGAACATCAGGGAAAACCCGTCGGTAGCACTGAAAGGGTAGGGGTGTTTTGTCGTTGTGTCCTCTGGGGTTCGGTTTTTCAACAGCGATCGCATCTTGCTGGTTGTCTTCGTCAGGAAACAATCGCCCAACTGGGTGAATCAATGGGACGAAGTGCGATCGCTATAGCAAATCGTACTGTTAGAACTATTCGGGGATGGAGGGAACCGAGTCATGCCTAAAAGACTTCTGCAAGCCGCCACGATCACCTTGTTGCTCAATGTAATCGCAGCACTAAGCGTCCCAACCACAATTCAGACACCGCGCTCGCTCTCAACTGCTCAACCCAACGCTAATGGGGAGTTGACTGGATCGACTTCTGTACAGATGCGTCCTTATTAACAAAGGAGTTGCTCGATATGACCGTGCAATTTAAAGATTTAGAAGCGATCGCTCAACAGAAGATTGACTTAACGCCAACAGCAGCACTGGCTGCACAGACACGGCAATATCAGGATGTACCTTTAGAAGAAATCTACGATTTACTCGAAAGTGTCACAGAACCTTTTACCGTGTTAGCGGATTCTCTTCCTACACCACTCCAACAAAGTGCCCGACAAGAAATTGAGTTTTTTGTCTGTTTGTACCAACAGCGCCTCGATCGCCCCCTCCATCAATCAAGCCAGAGATAGGATGCTTTAATTGATGGAAGTTATTGGTAGGCGCGGTAGCGAAGCGGTGTTGCTCTTAGCACGCTCCTAGCACCCCTGTCCTAGCGCTCTAGTTGCTCGCTTGGATAGGGGCGGCATCTATAATCTACGCAAGCTATAGCGGCTGGGGTGCTTTTCTTTTTCTCATCCCTGTGCTTCCCGCGAACCAGGCAATGTTATTCAACGCCAAAAGCATAAAGAACCCTAAAAAAGAAAAGAACCTAATTTTTTTATAAAGAAGAATAAAATCTTTATATATCAATATCAGATTTTGTGACAAAAGGAAATTGAGTTAAATATGAAAAAAAGCATTTTTCTATTTTTGTTGTTAGCCCTGAGTTCTTTTTCAGTAGTTTATTATTACTGGAAACAGGCAACCCAACTTCCTGAATGGTATATTAGCAAAGAAAAAGCTACAAATTCCCAAGTTAGGCAAATTAACTTTCGCAATGAAGCTGAAGTCCAAACAGTCAAAGACAGATTGCAAAGAAATGTTGATGCCAAAATAGAAAATAGCATTGGGGCTAGCCAAGGATTGCCAACAAAACTAGGCAGACGCGATGGAGGTGATGAAAAAACTGCTATTGATAAAATTACCGAAAACCCGCAAGCGGAATTAGGCACTCAAAATATAGAAATTGATTTGAGCGAACATGAAGTGAATGATTTGGTAATTTCAACAATTGCTAAAGATAAAAACACCAGTAAGTTACTGGCATCTACCAAGGGTCTCAATACAACCATCAAGAATGGTCAGGTAGAAAGCGGGGTTGTATTCAATGTCTCAGAAGTTCCCAAAGAAGAACTGAATCAACAAGAGAAAGAATTGTTAGAAAAAGTTATAAAAACATTCCCTTTTTTAGAAGAGAAAGAAGTTTATATTGGTGTGGAAGGTAAGCCAAGGGTAGAAAATGGGCAATTAAAACTTGAAGAACAAACAAAAATAAAAGTGGGGAATTTGAGTTTTACGACAGCAGAACTTTCCCAGCGGCTGGGAATTCCTCAAGAGAAAATTGAACAAAGATTGAAACTGGAACTGGAATTGGGACGTTTAAAAATAAACGATATCGAAATTAAAGAAAATAACGCTTCGCTCAAAGGTTCGGTTAACTAATGTACTCACCCAGCCACGATTGACCAGAATCTAGCGTGGGATGGAGCGATCGCTCCATTCATCACGCTAAACTGCTAGGGGTGAAAACGTACTCATATCGAGTTCTGCTATTAGCCCCATGACCAATCGCCTCAATCAAGCTGAAAGTCTGTACCTCCGCAAACACGCTGAAAATCCCATCGACTGGTGGCCTTGGAGTGAAGAAGCCCTAGAAGCTGCCAAGCGGGACAATAAGCCAATTTTCCTATCGATTGGCTACTCCAGCTGCCACTGGTGTACGGTGATGGAAGGAGAAGCGTTTTCCGACCAGGCGATCGCAGAGTACATGAACGCTAACTTTATCCCGATCAAGGTAGACCGGGAAGAACGACCTGACATTGATAGTATTTATATGCAGGCGTTACAGATGATGGTAGGTCAAGGCGGTTGGCCCTTGAATGTCTTTCTCTCTCCTGAGGATCGGGTGCCGTTTTATGGCGGTACATATTTTCCGGTAGAACCGCGCTACGGGCGTCCCGGATTTTTACAAGTGCTACAAGCGATTCGTGGTTACTACGATACAGACAAAGCGAAGTTGCACGCGGTAAAAGAAGAACTTCTGGGTCATCTCCAGCAAGCAGCCATTCTGCGACCAAGTATGGGGACGGGTTTAAAACCTGCCTTGACCAACAAGGATTTGCTACAGCAGGGGTTAGAAACGAATACCGGGATAGTGGCTTCTAGCGAACATGGCGCTAGTTTCCCAATGATGCCCTATGCCGAGTTGGCGCTGCGAGCAATTCGATTTAATTTTGAATCCAAATACGACGCCAAGCAGGCGTGTACCCAGCGCGGTTTAGATTTAGCACTGGGCGGGATTTACGACCATGTAGGCGGCGGTTTTCACCGCTACACGGTCGATCCGACTTGGACGGTACCGCATTTTGAAAAAATGCTCTATGACAATGGTCAGATCGTGGAGTATCTGGCTGATTTGTGGAGTGCTGGGATACAAGAACCGGCATTTGAAAGAGCGATCGCAGGCACATTTCAATGGCTAAAGCGAGAAATGACGGCACCGGAGGGGTACTTCTATGCTGCCCAAGACGCGGATAATTTTACCCATGCAGAGGAAGCAGAACCCGAGGAAGGGGCATTTTATATCTGGACGTATCCTGAAGTAGTCGAATTGCTGACTCCAGAGGAGTTAGAGGAAATTCAACTGCAATTTACCGTGACGCCAGGAGGCAACTTTGAAGGTCTCAATGTCTTGCAGCGCCGCCATCCAGGTATTTTGAGCGAAACAGTAGAAACGGCACTCGCAAAGCTATTTGAAGCGCGTTACGGTACGCCACCCGCCGCCCTAGAAACCTTTCCTCCCGCCCGCAATAACCACGAGGCAAAAACTGGCAATTGGTCGGGTCGAATTCCGCCAGTAACGGATACTAAAATGATTGTGGCTTGGAATAGCCTGATGATTTCAGGTTTAGCCAGAGCTTACGGGGTATTTGGGAAGGAAGAATATCTGTCCTTAGCTGGAAAAGCGGCTAATTTCATTTTGGATTGTCAGTGGGTAGAGGGGCGTTTCCATCGTCTCAACTACGACGGAAAACCTTCGATACTAGCGCAGTCGGAAGATTACGCTTTGTTTATTAAAGCGCTGCTTGATTTGCACCAAGTAACTCACGCTAGTTTCTGGATGGAGAAAGCGATCGCCCTTCAAGAAGAATTTGACGAATTCCTCTGGAGTGTGGAACTGGGTGGATACTATAACACCGCCAGCGATGCCAGTAGCGATCTGTTAGTGCGGGAACGCAGCTATGTAGATAATGCCACCCCAGCGGCGAATGGGATTGCGATCGCTAACTTAGTGCGTCTGGCTTTACTCACTGAAAATCTTACCTATCTCGACCGCAGCGAACAAGCTTTGCAAGCCTTCAGCAGTGTGATGCATCAGTCACCTCAAGCTTGTCCGAGTTTGTTTACCGCCCTGGATTGGTATCATCACTGTACACTGGTTCGCACTACTATCGACCACCTAACTCCTTTAGTTGCTCAATATCTGCCTACAACAGTATCGACGGCGGAGTCAAATCTGCCATCAGGTGCGGTCGGGTTAGTTTGCCAAGGACTAACTTGTCTGGAACCGTCCCAAAGTCGCGACCAAATGTGGGAACAAGTGCAGCGAAGTCAAATTCGCAATTAAAAGTACCAAGTTAGAAATTAAAGAGGTAAGATTTAATTCTTCTTTTTTAATTTCACCTTCGGAATTGGCTTTAGCGATTAGCCGCAATTTATTTTAGGATGGTGCTTCACAAATCATTTAGGGCTGCGATAGCAATCCTATTTTAATTGTGAGATGCTAGATTTCCGAATCCCCGACTTCTCTCAGCCGTCGGGGATCTTGCCTTTACATACAATTATTGAGGGCTACGATATAGACTTTTTATTTTATTTTTGTTAAAATAAAATCGATAAGGAAGAAATAGCTTTTAATATTTAAATCAGACATATTTCTATTATTTAAGGATACCTTGGGCAGCCTAATTAAGAAAGTCATATTAAATAAAAATTTTGCGCGATCGCCTGCAAGCCGTTATCCCCACTCGTAATTAAAAATGTAAGGGTCAGCAGATTTGCACAACTAATCTAACGGTTGGTTGCGATTAGTTATTAGCTCTGAATTATCACCAATAACTAATGACAGCTTCAACATAGGTTTCTTTACGCTCTCCTACTTAATTTTTAATTTCAGAAGGCGGAATTTTCTCAAGGCTAATTAAGGCTTCCATCACTGATTTCACTACAGGTGCGGCTACGGTGGAACCATAGACCTTGCCCTTCGGTTCATCGACAACAGCTAGAACCACATAGCGGGGAGCATCAACCGGAAAAATGCCCACAAAGCTAGTGATTCTGGCAGAGCTAGAATATCCCCCAGTAGCGCTGGCTTTCTGGGAAGTGCCCGTTTTCCCTCCTATTCGATAGCCTGGGATTTGCGCCGCTTTCCCGGTTCCCTTGGTGACGACCGCTTCCATCATTTCTAACACCGTCTGAGTCGTCGATGGGGAAAAGACGGGGCGCGGCGTGGGTAGCGTTGGCTGCCAGTACATCTGCCCTTGGGAGTCGATGAGTCCCCGGACGAGATGAGGAGTTACCAGTTTGCCACCATTGGCGAGAGCAGCGTGCAACTGAGCCAGATGGATGGGGGTGAGAGAAAAGCCCTGACCAAAGGAGGTGGTAGCGGGTTCAATTCGAGATGACGTAAACTGCTCTTGGCTTTTCATTTGTCCGGGTGATTCAAAGGGCAGGTCGATACCAACCGCTTGCCCCAGCCCCAGCCGTTCCAGCCAACCGTAGTAGATACTCGGCTTGAGTTGTTGGATGACTTGCACCATGCCGACGTTGCTCGACTGTTGCAGAATCTGAGAAATCGACAGGGCACCGTGACTGCCCTCTTCAGCATTTTTGATCTGCCAGCCAGCTACCTGAATCTGACCTCGATCGTAGAATACAGTGTCGGGTTTGATGGCTCCCGCTTCTAGCGCGATCGCTATATTGAGCGGCTTAAACGTCGAACCCGGTTCATAAAGGTCTGCCAGCGCCCAGTTCTTAAACAAACCCACGTCAGATGTAGAATACTCATTCGGGTTGTACGTCGGCTCTGCAACCAGCGATAGCACCGCACCATCCCGCGCATCCATCACGATGATAGTGCCCCGTTTGGCACTAAACAATTCCATTTGTTGCTTGAGGGCAGAACGAGCAGCACGTTGCAGGCGATTATCTATTGTCAGTTGGAGTTGCAGCTCATCAAAATGCAGCAATCCTTCGGGCAGGTGATCTGGCATCAACGTTCCGTTACCAGCACGGCTCAGTCGAACGGTGCGAACAGCCCGGGTGAGTAAATTTTCCTGGCTATATTCCACACCCGCCTGACCGCGATGATCCACATCCACGTAGCCCACCACATCTGCTGCTAGATCCTGCTGGGGATAGAGGCGGGCGTAATGTTGAATCAGCTCTAAACCATCGGTTCGCAAATGGGAAATATCGTCAGCTTCTTCTTCTGTTAGGGCGTAGGCAACCCGAATTCCACTTTCCTGCTGATTGAACTGCTTAAGCAAATTGTCAGCAGAAACTCCCAAAATCACCGCCAATTTCGTCGCAATTGCCTGTTTAGATTGTTTAAACAGCTTTGGATGGGCGTACAGCGTATAGGCGGGACGGTCAGTTGCCAAAACGTTACCACTGCGATCCACAATCGAGCGTCGGGGAACAAAGGGGCGCAGATAGACCATCTGCTGCTGTCGCGCTTTTTGCAGCAGGCTCGGTGCCTGCACCACTTGTAGGCGATACAAATTGATCGCCAGCCCTAGCCCGCTCAGAGACATGATTAGCCAAACAAGCAGCAACCGTAAGGATGAAGTACCCAGCAACAAGGACGGAGAACGCAATAGGCTCCAATCAAAAGACTTCTGAGGTAAAGACTGCTGTGGTGATATCTTCTCCTGTTGCCGATTTTCGCCGCCTTGCTTTGGTTCTGATGACTGACGACTTTTTCCGTTTTGAGTGGGTTTTCGAGGCAGTTTTTTCACTGACTCTGGCATTCCACTTCCATTCTGGTTCAACTCGCTCGTCCCTTTAGCAGTTCCAGAAACCTTTTGCGTAGGCAGCGACCTACGATTGCTGACTCCTGACTTTTCCATACCTCGTTAATAGCCTAGTGGCGTAGTTGGGGATGTTTCTGAGTTAGGAGCTGCCACTGGCTTGGGCCGTGACTGGCGCTGGGGCGCTGGCGGCAGAAAGATGGTGTTAGCTGGATTGGGAGCAACCAAACCCGTACCCGGACGCTCAGCTTCTTGAGCCAACTGATTTTTTAGGGCTTCATTTGCCGCTGTCATTTGCCGCTCGTTGCGTTGCAGATTTTCCAACTTGCGGTACTCCTGGCTCCACATCTGCTGAGTATAGACCGTCCAGGCATAAACTCCCAGGGTGCTAGCAATCAAGAAGAAACATACCAGGTTGGAGGTGCGCTGCAATGTCACCAGCGATCGCAGCCATGCGGGTGTCTGTGCCTGAAAGTCCCGCTGTTGGGAGCTTCTGCTACGGGTTCTAGACGATGAACCGCTTTCGGAACGCAGGGGTATTGCCTTTCCTCTAGGTTGCCGCGAGGAAACAGTGCTTCTTCTATCCGGACGGTGACGATCTGGAGTCAGGGAGTGAGGGGCAGCAGCCATAAGTAGTTCTTTTTATTAGTATCAGTTGTCAGAAATGAGTTTTTTTCTCTTCTCAAGGTCAGTTTGCTTTGCCACTGACTGTTGACCACTGACAAAGGACAATAAACCAATCAATTTAAACTCTAGACACAAGAGCTGTCTATAGTCCATATTTTCTCGCATCGAATCCAACATTCTTGTCGAGATGGCTAATCGATAGCGAACGTGTACCTAGTCGCTACCTTCGACGCAACCACAGCTTAACACTCTCTAATTGCTTCTTTTGGCAAGGTCGTCGCGATTGCTTTGAGATGAACAGGAGAAGGTTCGCCAGGATGAAGAATGTAAGATTTTGGGATGCTGAGGGAAGCTGCTGGAGAGCTGCTCTCGTTATCCACCCGATAGGATGAGGAATAAATTTCTGCTTCCGAGTTTCTGACTGCTGACTCCGGAATGCTAGCGTCCTTCTCCTCACCCCGCGCTAACAACGGTTGGGGGGGCATTAAGGGAATTTCAACAATAAACTCTGCACCTTGACCGACTTGGGAGTGGCATTGTAGCTTGCCTTTGTGTTGGGTAACGATGATTTGATAACTTACTGCTAAGCCCAATCCGCTGCCCTGACCAACGTCTTTCGTAGTAAAGAAGGGGTCAAAGATTTTCGACTGAATTTCTGGGGGAATTCCTGGCCCATTGTCAGCGATCGCAATCCGCACACTAGCGACCCCTGGAGAGCAGTCCGGCACCAATTCGGTACGCAAGGTGATTTTTTTGTCCTCGGAAAACCCCCGATTGAGCGCTTCTATCGCATTCATCAGAATACTCAAGAAAACTTGATTGAGTTGCTTCGGATAACACTCCACTAAAGGCAAGTCGCTATAGTTTCTCTCTATTTGGATCTCATTGCCCAGCTGACTGTGCAGCAAGAACAGCGTATTTTCCAGCCCGATGTGAATATCTACTGGTTTCAGGGACGCTTGATTATGGCGCGAGAAGTTCTGCAATGATTTAACAATTTCGTGAATTCGCTGGGCACCTGCCTGCATCGAATTCAAAATGCGCGGTAAATCTCTCAGGAGGAAATCTAGCTCTAGTTCCTCAGTGAGCTTTTGTAATTCAGCATCTGGATTGACATAGAAAGTTTGATAGCTCCGCACTAATCGAATCAGGTCATCTACATACTTTTCCACATAAGGAATATTGCCGTAGATAAAGTTCACTGGATTATTAATTTCGTGGGCAACGCCAGCTACCATCCGACCCAGACTTGACATTTTTTCACTTTGAATCAACTGGGATTGCGTTAGCCGCAGTTCAATCAGCGTTTGGGCCAGTTGCTTAGCTTGAGCGGCGCTTTCTACTGCCTGCTGCTGAGTTTGGGCGTATAAGTTGGCTTGTCGAATGGAAATCGCCAGCTGATCGGCAACCGCTTGGGCAAGTGTCCGGTCATTTTTCGACCAATACCGGATATGCGAACACTGATTGAGATAAAGAATTGCGTTGAGTGTTCCGTTTGCCTGTACTGGCACGACCAGGGAAGATTTTATCTGGGCTTTTTGATACTCTTCGTTTGCTTCCCCAATTCGGGGATCTTGCTTGATGTCAGGAATACTCACTTGTTGACGATGCTGGATCGCCCATTGGGTCAGTGGCCCGTGGGTATCAAAATCATCAATGGTAGAGGGAAAAGGCTCCCGACACACCTCAAAAAGGTATTTCCGCCGAAAAGCGGCACCGTCAGCGGGCAAGGGTTGCAATAAGCAAGTTTTATCTGTTTGCTCCTCTGCTTCTTGCTCCTCGGCTTCAGACGCGATCGCCTTTGTCTCTACAAGCTGCTTCCCGACTCCCCGGTTTCGCTCCTCTTCCAAAGTGTCGCTATGTTCCACCAGATGCACTAGACACCGATCTGCTGACAGCGCCTGCATCAGATGCGCGATCGCTTCGGTCAGAATTGTTTCCAAGTTAAAACTCTGCCGGGTTTGACTGGTAATTTGATTCACCAGTTGCTCTCTTTGAGCCTGTTTCTGGGTTTGCTCGTAAAGCTGAGCTTGACAAATCGCAATTTCTAGCTGCTGGGCGATCGCTTGCAGAAATTCAATTTCGGAGTTTGACCAGGTGCGGGGTTGCTCTGAAATACAGACAATAAAGCCAACCCACCCTTCTTTTCGCTTAACCGGAACGAACAAGTTAGCCCTGTCCCAGGGAGAAGACCCTTGGGAGCGTCCACTGGTGTCGATTTGCTGGTTATCTCGCTTTAGCCAGGAAAGCCATCGATTCATCATCCCCCCTGTCGTCGGGTGAGAACCTGCTGTTTGGCTGTTGATAATTAATTTCCCAGAAGCGATCGCACTCTCCACTGCGCCAAAAGTTTCTAAGGGATGGTACCCCAGTTGAGAATTCTTTTGCTCTCCATTGATCCGCTCGCAGACAACTTGTACCCGCTTGGTATCCTCGAAATACCACAAAAAACAACACCTATCTAGGTGTAGCAACGTGGCAATTTCGTCCACTGCCGTTTGCAGCACCACTTGCAACTCCAACGAGTTGCGGATGCGATCCACAATTTTCTGTAGCAGTGCCCAATGCTTTCGCGGGTACTGAATCCAGGCTGGAAATAATTTGCTGGTATAAGCCACAAGCGGAAACACGCCGCCTCCCTTGAACTCTTCTTGCGCGTCTAGTTTGGTAAAAATTTTAGGCAGCGGTCAATCGTCCTGTTGTCAAATCACTAGCAATTGGTAAGCCATGTTAGTTTATCAGTCACTTTGGTTAGAAATTGTATTCAGAATAACTGATAGTGAGTCTCCACATCTCCATAAAGGTTGATTTTTTAGCTTCATTCCGTTGCTTTGACTGAGAAAACTAAATTCGCTCCCGATGTGGAAATCCTCGAAAAGTCGCGGATAGACAAAATTACCACTTGCTGGTAAAGTTTGCTCTGTTTTTCCGAGGCTTCTGCTAAAAAAGAAATTGAAAAAAACTCAAAGCAATATCACTCCCAAGAGTGAGTGTGAATCCAGCAGTACGAGAGTATTCTTTCCTAAGTACGAAATCCGAAGAATACGGTGGGGCGCACCGGAATTCAAGCTTGGGAGCAAGGAACCTCACTCTTTTGGAATACCCAAAACTGGCTAAGAGGACTGGTGAAACCAAGAATTCCAGATTTCACCTGCGGGAGCGTCTAAGCAAAAACCGCAATATTGTGATTAAATAGCAAACGATTCCTTTGGTTGCAATCTCTTAAAGAGGAGTGTATGAACAAAAAAATAGTGAGTCTGCTTTTAGTTCTCGGCTTGGCTACCACCTTGGGAGCTTGTCAGGAAGGACCGAGTGATAGTACTACTAGCCCTTCTCCTACCACATCTCCAACGACTGGTGGAACGACTGGTGGAACGACTACTAGCCCAGCGCCCACAAAGTCTCCTTAAGGAGCTGGTTTTCGCTCCTTACTTCTCCTGAAAGGGATTCATACCGAATCGACGGGTATGAAAGTTAGTAGTGAGTTCTAAAACATCTGAACCCCGATCTGGTAATTGCTCCTCACACATTCACTGGGTATCTACTACTATCTGAGTCAATATTGACACCCAGGACAACTGTTATGTTGGCAACAACTGACTGACGAAAACAACTGGGATCACAAGCATTAGTTGGCTCACCTAGAGTCGGAGTAAGGTCTGACTATGTTTATCTGTTGTTGCGGTAGGCGGCTTTGGCATTAAATGCGACTACTGCAATTTAGTACTTCTCACTATTGTCGGAAAGCAAGACTGGGGCTAGGTTATAAGCAAATTGCTTATCAGGTTGAAAATTTAACCCCAGGGCTACATATCCTCAAACTCAAGCCAATCACCGGACTCACGACAGTGCCGGTGCTTTTGTTAGAGGCAGAAGATATGCAGGGAGTCAGCGAAGCCATCCCGTCAGGGACGCGGCAGGAAGTGCAAGCGATCGCTGACTCGACGCAGATTTTACAATTTCTAGATCGCTATCGCCCAGAACCAGCGCTATCGTTACCGGATCGCCAACTACAGACAGAAGCCTTGATGCTGGAAGATTGGCTGGATGAAAGTATCGGCACGGCGACTCGCTTTGTTTACTATGATTTTCGTGCCGGTGCTGGTAAGCAAATCGACCCTTCGCCGTCTAGTCAGCTGGTGATTCAGGTGGTGCGGCGGCAATATGGAATTAATCAGGCGGCGGTGGAACTGGCAGCAAATCGGCTGAAGGTAGCAATGGAACTGTTATCCAGTCGCTGGCAGAATAGCCTCTACCTGGTGGGCGATCGCTTAAGTGTTGCAGACATCGCCGCAGCCGCTTTACTGAGTCCTCTGGCGCTGATTCCTCAATACCGAGAAGATTATCCTTGGTTGTTTGAGCGCATTGAGCGGATTCACCTTCTTTGTCGGGAACCACTACCCCCCGGATTGGGAAATTAAAAATTAAAAATTAAAAATACACTGAAAATTAAAAATAGAAATGAAAAAGCCCATTATTTCACTATGGATTTTGCAATTTTCATTTCAACTGCTGGGGGTGATGCCTGCTAGGGGACTGCCACCACCGGAGGATACTCCTGAGGAAGTATTGCGGACGGAGATTATTACGGAAGCGCGATCGCCTATCGACGGCAAGCAACTCACGGCTGCTGAGTATGCCCAATTGCAGAACGCTCTGCAAACCCGTCCTGCTGCAACATCCCAGGTAAATCCCAAACTGCGAGAATTAGTTTTTCTGCTCCGGGTGCGGCGGCTGCTACGTACCTTTGGTATCCCCACGCCCAAATAAATCCCGCATTCTAGCGATTAATTTTTCTGCTTTGCATGCGGTAACTGTTATAAATGTTCGCGTTCCTGGGACAGTGATGGCAACGCGAAAAACGTTTGCCTAAGCAAGTCGCTATCATAAACTGCGTACACCCTACTTAAAAGCTGCCTTTGTTTACTTTACCTACTTGCTTGCTCCGACTCTTAACTCAATACTCAGATGAAGACGTAAATTTCAATAACTCTAAAAACAGCCAGTTTCACGCTAGATGACGATGCACTTTTATTGACATTGTCCTAACTAGAAGAAACAACTGTGTCCTGCTACCGATGACAAAATATACAAAAAACAAAAAATGTATATAAATATTAAAGTGCTGTTAACCAGAGGGAGATGCTCGTTCTTCAACCGCTAGCTGCTATAGCCCTACCTTACGGGAAGACTTTCAGGCTTAGGGCAGACGCTACGCGATCGCCTTAAGCCAACGATACGGGCGATCGCAACACACGTGCGCGTCCAAAAAGCCCTATCGAGAACCCATTCATTCAAGACCTTTAGATAAATAGGTTTATGTCCATGACCATCGCCCCCGAACAGATTGAGCGGATTGTTTGGAATCAACATCAAGACCCATTTGAAATTCTGGGTGCCCATCCCATTCAGCAAAATGGCAAAACCGTCTGGGCAGTGCGAGCCTACCTACCCAATGCCAACGCCGCGTGGGTAGTTTGCCCCCAAGAACGGACAGAATATCCCATGCAAGCAGTGCATCACCCTCATTTTTTTGAATGCACCATTGAGATGCCAGAACTGGCAAACTATCAGCTGCGGATTCAAGAAGGGGAACACGAGCGTGTTATCTACGACCCCTATGCCTTCCGCTCTCCCCACCTGACAGAGTTTGACTTACACCTGTTTGCAGAAGGGAATCATCATCGCATCTATGAGAAACTAGGTGCCCATGCAACGGAAATTGATGGGGTAACAGGAGTTTATTTTGCAGTTTGGGCACCCAATGCCCGCAACGCTTCTGTCTTGGGGGATTTTAATAACTGGGATGGTCGCAAACATCAAATGCGTAAAGGTTCCACCGGCATCTGGGAAATGTTCATCCCAGGTTTGGGCGTTGGGGAACACTATAAATATGAAATCAAAAACGCCGACGGTCACATTTACGAAAAATCCGATCCCTACGGCTTCCAGCATGAAGTGCGTCCTAAAACAGCATCGATTGTCACTGACTTAGATTCCTACCAATGGAATGACCAAGATTGGATGGAAAAGCGCCGCCACACCGACCCGCTCACCCATCCTATCTCTGTCTATGAAGTTCATCTAGGGTCTTGGCTGCACGCTTCCTCTGCTGAACCGCCACGGTTGTCCAATGGAGAGACAGAGCCAGTGGTAGTCGTCTCTGACTACAAACCAGGAGCGCGTTTCCTCACCTACCGGGAACTGGCAGAACGGCTAATTCCTTACGTTAAAGAGCTGGGATTTACTCATATTGAATTATTGCCAGTCGCTGAGCATCCTTATGATGGCTCTTGGGGGTATCAGGTAACAGGGTACTATGCCTGCACTTCCCGTTTTGGGACACCTGAGGACTTCATGTATTTTATTGACCAGTGCCACCAGAACGAGATTGGGGTGCTAGTGGACTGGGTTCCGGGTCACTTCCCCAAAGATGGTCACGGTCTCGCCTTCTTCGATGGCACTCACCTTTACGAACACGCCGACCCCCGCAAAGGCGAACACAAGGAGTGGGGCACTCTAGTCTTTAACTACAACCGCAATGAAGTGCGGAACTTCCTGGTTGCCAACGCCCTGTTCTGGTTTGACAAATACCACATTGATGGAATTCGTGTGGATGCTGTGGCGTCGATGCTTTACTTAGATTATTGCCGCGAGCCTGGGGAATGGTTGCCTAACCAGTACGGCGGCAGAGAAAACATTGAGGCGGCTGATTTTCTGCGTCAGGCGAATCATGCAATTTTCAGTTATTACCCTGGTACCTTGTCGATTGCAGAAGAGTCAACTTCCTGGCCTATGGTGTCTTGGCCTACTTACGTAGGAGGACTGGGCTTTAATTTGAAGTGGAACATGGGCTGGATGCACGACATGCTGGACTATTTCCACATGGACCCCTGGTTCCGTCAGTTCCACCAGAACAATATTACTTTCAGTATGTGGTACAACCACAGCGAGAACTTCATGTTGGCCCTATCTCATGATGAGATAGTTCACGGCAAGAGTAATATCATTGGTAAGATGCCGGGGGATGAGTGGCAGAAGTTAGCGAATGTCCGCTGCTTATTCGCCTTTATGTTTACTCACCCAGGCAAGAAAACTCTATTTATGAGCATGGAGTTTGGGCAGTGGAGTGAGTGGAATGTCTGGGGTGACTTAGAGTGGCATTTGTTGCAGCATGAGTCGCATCAAAAACTGAAGCGGTTTATGAGTGAACTCAACCATGTCTACCGCAGCGAATCAGCTCTTTTTACTCAGGATTTTGCTCAAGAAGGCTTTGAGTGGATTGATTGCAGCGACAACCGGCATAGCGTGGTCGCGTTTATCCGCAGAGCGAAAGATTCGGAGGAGTTTATTATCACAGTGTGCAATTTTACTCCTCAGCCGCATAGTCACTATCGTGTAGGTGTCCCCGAACCAGGATTCTATACCGAACTGTTTAACAGCGATGCCCGCGAGTACGGTGGGAGTAACATGGGCAATTTAGGCGGTAAGTGGACGGATGAGTGGTCGTTCCACACTCGTCCTTACTCGCTAGACTTATGCTTGCCACCGCTGGGAGTGCTGATTTTGAAGCTTGACCGGCAGACGACAGCAGCCGCGATGCAGTCTTGGCTGTCTCAGGGATAGTAGGGTTTCTTGTTCCCAGACAACCGTTCTGGGAACAAGAATCTCGATGCGATCGCATTCCCTACTACCGAGCGATAATTGCGATCGCATAGATTACACTTTGCAACTTTTATCTTGCGCTGTTCGCATCGCTCCCAGAAGAGTGGAAACAAATACACACCGTTTGACTTCCCCACCATTCTTAATGTTCAGCGTTACCCTTGCCAGATATAAGTTCTCTTGCGGATTCATGATTACGCAACCTCTATAGTCAAACCGGACTCGGCGCGGACTACCTAATGACTGTGAAGCTAAGGTGGTATTAGGAGCGTCTATTTGAATATTTTGCTCAAAATTCTGCCATTGTCCGGGGCTGGGGTTAATACCGGCACGATTAACTGCCCACTGAACGACCCCATTTTGTTCTTGAAAGCTGGCTTCCCAAGCAACTTTGTCACGCTTAGCATTGCTTTGGGCTTCTCTCATCGCGCGGTAAACTTGGTCTTGTGCTGTTCTGAGATGTTGGGCATTGAGAAATCCTAACCAACTAGGGGCAGCGATCGCGCTCAAGATCCCGATTATTAAAATTACTACTAAACTCTCTATTAGCGTGAACCCGCCGCTGGAGCAATTAGATAACTTTTTACGCATTAGCTAGATACTAAAAAGACACACCCAATTTCTCAAGTTTCCTTGTTTGATGTGTCTTTTGAGTTCCGTATCTTTGCTGATTTTTGTAATTTACTATTGGTTTTAGTCAGTATTTTTTCCAGTAGCGATAGCGCTCAATATTCCAAATAATCAAAATTATTACTAAACTCTCTATTGGCGTAAATCCAGCGATTAACTGTTGCAGTCTTTTGGAAATTACCTATATTCCAAAAAATCCGCGCCCAACTTCTCAAGTTTTCTCTTCGGGGAGGTATTTTGAATTCCGTACCTTCGCTGATTTTTAATTAGCTATATTTCTAGCCATTAACTAGGGCAGTTATCATCTGTCGCAGCTTGGATTGCCCCCAATAAAGTTGTCACCTTGACGCACCGCTTGGGTCCTGTAGGCGCTGTATAACTACTATTGGCTGTAGCCACTGCGATAGTTAAACCTGTGTCGGCATCCTGGGGTAAAGTACCCTGATAATTAAAAGTAATTGTTTTCGCAGTTGTTGGAGCATAGCTGATGACACCACCAACGGGAGCTTTGTTAGGAGTGCTGATGTTGGTGTAAAGTAAAATTTGTCCTGGTTTGATGTCTTGGTTTTCCCCTAACTTCTTCCACTCATTGAGGGGAATATTAGGGGCGGTAACATCACCACGATGAACGACCATCTTCGGAACTTGACCTTCAGTTTTAAAACTGACACTATAATCGCGCTTTGTTCTTTTAGCCTCTCGCTGGGCTTCTCGAAGGGCATTTAAGGCGGCATCGTTAACAGCATTCACTCGTTGACGATTCAGAAAGCCAAGCCAGCTTGGCGCTGCGATCGCGCTTAATACTCCGATGATTATAATTACTACCAGCAACTCGATCATGGTGAATCCAGCAGATTGATAGCGCTCTCGCTCAGAGTCTCGAGCAGAGATCCGCGTCCATTGCCGCTGACCAGGTTTGCCAGCTATTTTCCCTGTTTGCAATAGCTGTAATATTTTTATAAAATCTAGGCTACCCATCTTTTCTTTTCTCGCTGATTAGATTGTTCTTAGGCACGATCATTTAGTGAATAGAAAACCACGGCCTTTAATTTGAATAGTTGCGGTAGGGAAATACACCGACTGAGGACTATAATTAGGCGCAGTATTTTGAATTCGAGCTAAAGCATTGCCCCGGATAAAAACCTGCGCCCTGTTGTTTAATGAGTCTACACAGGCATAAAAGCTACTATTGTTGATTCCTAGAGCATTCACACTAGCAGGTGATGGTACTGCTTTTCCTAAGGGGGTGGGTGGAGTTGTTGTTGTATCTTGAAAAACTGTTCCGCAATCTACGCGCGTTGGTACCCCTGGTGTTACTGAAGGAGTTTGGTCAATATAATCAATCAGTACATTGGTTGGATTGCTGTAATTGCTATTAGCACCATTGGCATTCGTTTGCAGCTTCTGCCACTGATTCATTTTCTGCTGAAGAGTGCCAGAGATGCTTAAGTTAAATAGAGCGAAACCATCATCAGGTCGTTTCTTTGTACTTGCTGTATCTGCAAGGTAAGGGGGGCTATTGGCAGGAGGATTAGGATTCCTAACCCCGTCTTTAATTTCAAACCTACCGATACGAGCAGCAGGTGACCAAGGAGTCTGAACACCATTACTATCTTTGATAAGATAGTAGGCCACAAGGGAGTAGACAAAGGCGTCGTCACAGTTATCTGCTGCACCCCCTGCTGGTGGACAGTTAGCAGCAGCCGTGTTAACTGGTATTACATTTTCCCTCTGCGTTCGCCTCCAAAATACAAGAACTGGTACGCAGCTATTCGTGGTACCACAACCATTAGAGCCAGAAGCAGTGGGTGGTAGTTGACTGCTAATCGCGGACAACCCAGCATCGTCATAAATATAGACTGCTTGTTCTAAATCTTGAGCGATATAGTCGAGGGCTGCTTTGGTTTCTTGCTCGGAGTTTGCCTTAGCTTGTTCTTTTCGATCTGTATCCAGGATGTTGGTCATAAATCCCAGCAATGGTCCAATGACGAGGACGGAAAGAATCATCGCCACTAGCAATTCGATGAGGGTAAAGCCGCCTGTCTTTTGAGCCAGCTTAGGGCGTTTCAGCTGATTGATTAAAAGAAATTTCAGTGAATTGATCATGCTGCGGGTCCCCTTTTGGTTGATAGATATTTAGCAACCAGAATTAGTATTGCTAGGATTTCTCAGGCGTTGGCACCAATCACTAAAATTGGTGTCCTTAGTAACAATTTCTGTTGTTGTTTCTACTAATGGTGCTTTGCGATCGCCTAGTCCCCCAGTGTAAGCCGCTTGAGTTACTTTCTCAGATGACGTATTTCTCTTCAACGTAACCGTATCGCTAAAAGCATCTGCTCTATATACTCGCACCCCGAGACGGTAGCCAGTTTCGGCATTAGCGCTTGTAGTAGCTGTGCGAAAACCCTGAACGACTAAGTCCTTAGGGCTATTAGCGCTACAACCAGCAGTCTCATCAAGATCGACACAATAAACACTAGCTGGCGACGAGCAATAAGTTCCACCTGTATTGCAGGTTAAAGTTCCTGAGGGAGCGTTAGCGACAAGAAAACTACTGCTGCCAGCCGTAGCAGTGGGAGCGCTGCCAACCGTGGTCGTGGGAGCAGATATCGCTCCCGACCGAACGCCGTCAATGTAGGTTTTTGCCGCCTCGGTTGCCCGTTCCACGCGCCTTGCCTGAACCCGTGTGGCAGTCGAGAGGACAATAACGGGTGCCAACCCCACCATCAAGACACTCACGACGATAATCGCCAGCAACGATTCAATGATGGTGAAACCGGCTTGACTGGAATCAGGGGGATGTTGCTTCTGCTTTCGGGGAATCATAGGGGTCTCCAACCAGACATTGTCATTTGTTAAGTAAGTCCTTATCCTTAGGGGCAGCCGCTACTGGGGTGTTGGCTGGTATCGATTGCGTAGCCAGTGTAGTTGTAGTTATTAGTCATGCCTGTTCTTTGACCAGGAGACGCACACAACAGCGTTTTCACCCAAGGGTCATCTCGGCCCACTTCCCGATAGAACTCACTTGGCTCGCCCGCAGACGGTGTAGTGATCTGTTGGGAAAATAAATCAGGCAGCTGAGATAGCAGCCCTACATCGAAGCCCCACTCACGTCTGGGTGCTGAATAATACGGTGTTCTACCCCAACCAGTGGCACCAGATGGTGTATTATTCGCAATTCTGTACAACTGTGGGTATCCAAAAATCCCTGCCGGAGTCACTGTAGGGGTTAGAACAGATAGGAAGGGAGCTGTGGCATAGCTAGTACGTTTGAATTGAATAAACGAACCGTTGATTCGAGCCGTTGATGGACTGCTGTTGTTGTTGTTCCAGTTTTCTAGGAACATTACAAAGTTGGGCAGACCCCCATTGAACTCAGCAACTGGTGGTGTGGTTGCTGTAGTGTTACGTATGGGATTATCGCCTGCGGCGATGATTAGATTAAATGTCGTATTAGCATCGGGTTTCTGCATCCAGGTTTCCTGTTCACCAGAGCCAGCTACAGAAGGGAAGAAACCACCGTTAGGATTACCAGTTGGTGTATGAATTTGCAGCATGGGCACTAACAGCGGCTGCTGAGTGGTTCCGACTCCCCCCGACCCTGCTAATGGTGTTAGATAGAACAGTGGAAGATTGTTACTGTATCTTCCCCCTGCCGGAGCGCTTGGATTAGCATTATTTGTTGTTTTAAACCACAGAGCGTTATCCGCTGCCTCAGGAAATTTAGCACTAGTATCAACACTAGGTGTAATGCCTGCTGGTAGGCCTAAGATGGCGGACTGAGTGTAGGTATAGTAGCGTACCGTACCATTTGAAGCAATTCCTAAAGGAGCTGGCCTACTAGAAGCATCTAGCACCAGATTATTATTAGCAGGATTCCGCAGGAAAGCAACGCGACGAGGATAACGTTGCTCTGCTGGATTGAGAGGATATCTAGCTGTTGTCCCCGCCCCCTTTGTAATTGCTGTACCCTGAAGCTGAGCTACTAGAGTACCTGCTGGTATAGTGCTAGCTTTTATGTCTGGTCCCCCATTTATATTAACCACCCAGTCTTTAGGCTGACATTCCGAAACCAGCGGTTTCCGGCAAATTTCCATCACATACTCTGGGAAATCCGTCCGTCGCTGAATCGGAGTGACGAAGTTGTTTACGTAGGAACTGCCTTGCTGTCCCCCAGCTACATCAAAGTCTTTAGGATAACCATTGCTGGGATCGAACCAATCTGCACTGGTGAGGTAATTGTTGTCAAAAAAGCCATTTAACCTACGACCTGCGGCGACAGTTACCTGTTCCTCGGTAATAACCGTAGCATTCGGTTCGATAGTACCATTACCATTTAAGTCAATACCAACTGCGGTCTCACCGAATGGTAGAGGATCTAGGTAGTCATTATCACTATTAAAGTCATAGCCCCCAAAACGCAGATTGTTGCCTAGATTATCTACATTCTTCCTCAGGTCATAGTCTCCTTCATTGCGGAAACCGAACCTAAAATTGTTAGAAAGTGGGGTGACAGAATCAGCAAGTACCGTTGCAGGTCGCCATAAGTCACCTGGGTTGCAATTCAGCCCAGGCTGACCATTGCGACAAGCAAAATTAGCTTCTTTAGCGTTACGGTTGTAGAATTGGTTTCTTGTCCAGGCAGGTGTGTTTGCTAACTTCAGGTCGCTAAACTCTTCCAAAAGAGTTCCATCCGGTTTTTGGTGCTGGTTAAAGGTATTCGTACTATCAGCCTTGACATAAACTGGCAAGTTAGTTGCTAAAATCAGGCCCTTTTCCGTCTGCTTGTAGGTGTTGTCACCATTACCGAACCCAGTACCACCACGCGCTAGAATGCTGCCGTTAATTAGCATAATCCCATTTGGACGGCGGGCAGGGTCAAGCGCAAAGTCAACTGGGCTGTTGAGCTTCCGGGTTGCTAGACGTTTTTGTTCTTCTAGTAGGTTAGGGGGTGATGCGGTAGGTGCTGGATTATCTCCTGGCGCGCTTAGATCCGGCAGAGCATCATCACGAGTGGCATAGATAATTCCACTGTCTGGCAGGAGGTACTCTGGTTTTGGCGTAGTTGGCACAGGTGATGTACCGGTAATTCCTCCTGTTGGAGAGCGTCGCAGTAAATCTAGATCCAGTACAGTAGTGCGGATTTCTAAGGGCTGACGCTCTTCAATGCTGAGATCGTAGTTGCTTGGTATTGCATCACTACCCTCAGTTGCCTTGACTTGTCGAGCATCTAGAAACGCTGTTTCGTAGATTGCCCCGTGGGGAATGACGCTAGCATTGGGAGTTAGAGTGCCATCGGCAATTTGCAGGGCACAGAGAGTGGAGTCAATGGCAGATTGGTGGGCTAAAGTCAGTGGTTTGGGTGTGTCTAACTGTTTCAGTGCTGCCCGGAGTGGCTCGTTCGCGAAGCGTCCATTCGGGAAGATCAGGTTAGCTTGATAGTTGAGTTTTGCCCGTAAGCTGCCAGTTCCACTAGGCGGCACTGGTGCTGGAGTTGTAAACACACCCTGAGCATTTCGCGAGCCAGCTCCTATAGTACTGGGAGTTTGGGCAGAAACTCCGTAACTGATGCCGTTGTTAGAGAGACCGGCAGAGCCACTAACACCGGGCACCATACTTGGGGGCAGTCCCGTTTGGTTCTGAGCTGTTGCGCTGGTGCTGGGGTCGTAGTAGCTGCTGACACAAGCGATTGGTCTTTGCTCAGGAGCTGTAGAGACTGGATAAGTTGAAGAATAAGGATAGGCACTAGCCCTATAGTGATAAACTGCCGTGGCTCGCATCAGCAGATCGCCTCTTTTGTCGAGAGGAAGAGCGGGAATGCCATCTTTATTCGTGTCTTCCCACATGGGCATAGAATCAGGCAAGACAACTGTAAACCCGGTTGATTCGTCTTCCAGGGTTGAGTAATCGTCAGCAATCGGGAAAGAGGCCGGTGGTTTAGGCAGGAAAGAGTTGGTTGGATCGTAAATGCCAGCTCCAGTGACAACGCGCAACCCTCCAACTCCAGCAAGTGCTATGTCCGGTTTCTCCGCAGCTTTTCTCTCCCAGAAACCATCCCGATCGGTGTCGCCTAGATCGGATAAGGGTACTGCCTGGGTCATGCGGGTACGCAGCTTGGAGGAGCTTTCCCAAGTTGTACTTGTATCAACTTGTTGGGTTGTTTGAGTGTAGAAATCTGCAAATTTTCCTTTTGTCTTGTCCCACCATTTGGCTGGCAGACCGTTGCCAACCAGGATGCGATCGCCAAGTTTTGTTTCCGTTCCGTTTATTTTGGTTGGATCTTGTGCAGGTGGCTGAGTCTTCACAAGCGTCAGCGAGTTATTACTACCCCCAGTAGTCACCCCAGTAGCTGCGTCTGGAGTGACCGGATAGCTCAAGCTATCGACAGGTCGCAAATTATCTCCAGTACCTTGCAGGTCTGAGGCGGTCAATGGATTGGGGTTCGCAGTTGCAGCCACTTCAGCAAAAGGAACGCGACGCATCCGGTCTTTAAAGTAATTTTGTAATGCTTTGTTGGGATCAACACCCCCGGTAATTTTTTTTTGAATTTCTGGTGGTATAGATGTCGTGCTTTTTACTAAGTCGTCAATACGTTTAGCATAGGCTTGGCTATTGTAGGTTGCTTCAGGGGTTGAGTTACTGACAGATGGATGATCCGTGCTTAAGGTTGCAGGCCCATTAGGCACGTTGTTTTGCTTAAACAAATCAACTGCAACACTGCCCGTAGCTCCGCCCTCGGCACTTCCAATTAGCAAATTACCGCCAACAGTAATCTTGCCGTTTTCTTCTTTATAGAAGCATGAATTTTTGCTGCTGACTTGATAATACTGAATAGCAGCACCCCTACTGCCTGTGAGGAAGTTGCCGTTCGTCATGATGCGACCGTTTATCCTTAGGGGCGAACCAGGGGTAATCTCTAAGTCATCTTCATATACAACGGCATTATTAGTCAGAGGAATCCGAGCTTGGTCTTGTTGGTACTCTAGAGCAGAAAAGCCTTTGTTCCCCTTATAAGCCTCATAGTCGCCCGCAGGAGGAGTGACAATTGGAACTGTTGTACTAAATACGAAGAAACTTTTTTCTAGATTCCCATCTGATGATTTGTACCAACCAGAACTACCCACTAAGCTAGCGCTCGTACCCCCTGCCGTACAGCCATCACCTGCCGAACTACTGTTCATCGGTGGCGTTCTGGCTTCCAGGAAGGTTCTTGGTCTGTTGGCATTGACAGTAGGGCTGCGGAAGTAGAGGCCGTAGAGGGTATAGCTATCAAATTTCCCGTTGTTATCCGTATCAACCGGAAATCTCCAAGCAGTGGTGAGAGTTTCGTCATTTTCTAATGAGCTAGCTCCAGTACCGTTAGGAGCTGTAGCTTCAATACTTCCGTTTGCACCTCCCCCTGCTCCGTTGCCAAAGTTATGAACAAGCTTCAGAGGTGTTTCATCACCCAGCGTATAACTGGGTAGATTGCCAGCAATAGCGTTGTGTAGAGCGACATCCGTTGGCGTTGACCGCGGAAGCGTCGGGTCTGCCAGTAATTGTTTGATTTTTGCTTTAGCACGGTCGATTCCTGGTCCTGCGGCTGCCAACACTGCCTGATTGACTCTCACGTTGCTGGCATTTTTGGAACGATCAAACGACCGGAACACCATCGCTGTCGTCAGCAAGATGACGACCAGGATCACCATCGTCACCGTTGGCAAGATAAATCCAGACTTGGCAAGCTTTGAGCTTCGACCGATAACCATTAAGCTCCGCAAGAGCCAGTTCATGAGCGTTTTGGTAATCACTCTTGCTAGCTGCATCATTTGTCGGACAAGATTCTGGATAGCTTTAACTAGCTTGTTGCGGGATGACATGGCTGCTTTCCTGTCAAAGGTGAGAGATTAGTGGAATGAAGAGTTTAAAACTTAAAAAATTAAGAACTAGCGTTGAAAAGGCTGAATGCCTGAAATTTCGCCTTTTATGAGGTGAAGGGAAGCTTCATCAAAAATTTATAGTTCAACATTTCTCCTCTGTCTTAACAACCCAATTTCTGGTGGGCAACCGGGAAACTACGCACTCAGATGTTTAACGGCTGTTTAACGGCTTGTTAAATTTTTCAGTACCTTTCCGGAGTAGAAATGTCCGTTCCGTATTTTGGAATAAAGGCTAGATGTGCGCTTCCCTCAAGGGATAGATTTAAGAGTCCTTATAAACCATCTTTGCAAACATAGCGTTTAGCTTCAACACAACTTAACAAAAAATCGGGGTAGATTCACTGTAGTTAAGATACCCAGATGTTGTGCAAAACCTATCATCTCTAGTAAAAAAATAAAGAAACTGCCCAACACGCACCATGAAGTGAGGTATCAGGCAGCACATAAATAACAAAGTGTAGAGACATCGCAGGCAACGTGCTCTACTAGAAGCCATAAGCACTCAGGGATTCTCTAGAGGCTGTACTAATAGTGTGTACTAATAGTGATTCAGGTTAATTCCCGCTTCTTTAGCCATCGTTTGCAGACCCTTTAGCTCTAGAGTCTTGATTGCCTTCGTAGAAAGCCTTAGCTTCACCCAGCGATTCCCTTGAGGCCACCAAACCCGTTTCCATTGCAGATTTGCTTCCTGTAGCTTTTTGGTACGCCGGTGAGAGTGAGAAACTGCATAGGCATTATTCGCCTTTTTGCCGGTCAGCTGACATTTGCGCGACATAGTCTAATCTCCAGATTTTCGGTCGTTATTTAGATATAGCTTTTAGATTGTACCCAAGCTATTGCTTAGGTGGGCACTGCCCACCCATACTCGCCTAGCGTTCTGTCAGACGAGTTAGCACTTGATTCGACCGTTCCACAAAGGATTTCATCCCTTCAGCGTCAAATCCTTTCTGAGCCATTAGCGCCAAATCATAGATATGCTGGCACATCAGATTAGCCAAATCGCCGGTGGGCGATTGACCGTCACCTTGGATAATACTACCTTGGCTCAACTGAACTAGATTTTGAATCAGCGGGTGCGCGGTATTTACCACTAAGGTGTGTTCTTCGGGAAACTCAACGTTTTGCTGCTGCATCAATGCGTTCATCTCCCGCAGACGTCGCAAAACTTCTGGCAAGAGTACCATTGCTGGTGGGGTTCCCTGAGGATCATCAGACTTGAGCGCCTCGGTGCGGATGTTCAGTTTGGGCTTGTTGAGGGCTTTCTGGAATAACTCTTTGATGTGTTCTGAGCGAGTTTTGTTAGTTTTGGGGTCAACAATTTCTCCTGCTTTATCCTGGTCAAGCAGGGTTTGGTCGAGGTCAGAGTCTACGCGGGAGAACTTAACATTCGGATGTTCATGCTCTAGGAAGCTGATGAAGTGAGAGTCTATGAAGGAGTCCATAAACAGGACTTCTAGACCTTGGTTTTTGTGTAGTCCTACGTAGGTCGCCTGGGAGACTTCATCGGTGCAGTAAAAAACTCGATTTTCGTGGCGGTCTTTATTCCGTTCCAGGTACTCTTTAAGGGTGGTGTAGTTAGTGGTGAGGGCTTCGGACTGAGGGCTGAGAGGTGAAGAATCCGAGGTTTGACTTGGGGTCACTTCTTGCCAGACATCGCCCTCTTGAGATTGCACTTCAACGGCTGGAATATCGGATTGAGCAGTTTCTGGAGCCGCAGGTGTAGGGTTCGCAGTGGTGCGATAAATCAGGATGTCTTCGACTTGCTTTTTGAATTTGTCGTCGTTGAGGGAGCCGAATTTGACGAAAGTGCCTACGTCTTGCCAGCAGCGGATGTACTCGTCGCGATTTTCGCGGTAAAGTTCTTTCAAGCGATCGCCTACTTTCTTGGCAATGTAATCGGCAATTCTCCGCACCGTCCGGTCGTTGGTCAAGGAACTGCGGGAGACGTTCAGGGGGATGTCAGTGCTATCAATGACGCCTCGCAGCGGCAGCAGGAACTTGGGGATAACTTCTTCGCAGTGGTCGCTGACAAATACTTGATTGCAGAACAGCTTAATTTGCCCTTTGGTGGTGTCCACATCCGGCTTGAGCTTCGGGAAGTAAAGAATCCCGTTCAGGATGAAGGGATAGTCGGTGTTAAGATGCACCCACAGCAGCGGCTCTTCTTGGAAAGGGTAGAGGTAGCGGTAGAATTCTAGATAATCTTCTTTGGTCAGATTTTGGGGCGATTCCTTCCAAGGTGCCTTTTGGCGGTTGATTGTCTCTCCGTCCAGTTGGATAGCTACTGGCATGAAGTCGCAGTAAGTTTTTACCAACTGCCGAATCCGCATTGGTTCCAGGTATTCCACTTCCTCATCCTGAAGCGTGAGGGTGATGGTGGTGCCGCGTTCAGTTTTTGGTGAGTCTTCTAACTGAAATACGGGTGAACCATCACAAGACCAGTGGACGGCGGAAGCTCCTTGCTGGTAAGAAAGGGTATCAATCTCGACTTTTTGGGCCACCATGAAGGAGGAGTAGAAGCCAAGACCGAAGTGACCGATAATTTGTTGATCTGCGCTGGCTTTGTACTTTTGGATAAATTCTTCGGCGCTAGAGAAGGCAACTTGGTTGATGTATTTCTTGACCTCCTCTGCCGTCATGCCGATACCGTTATCCGAGATGGAGAGAGTTTTTTTGGCTTTGTCAATTGCGATTTTGATTTCTGGTTCGCCCAGTTCGCCGGTGAATTCGCCTGCGAAGGAAACCATCTTGAGTTTCTGGATGGCATCCACAGCGTTTGAAACCAGTTCCCGCAAGAAGATCTCGTGGTCTGTGTAGAGAGATTTCTTGATAATCGGGAAAATATTCTCGGTATGAATCGTGATTGTGCCTTGTTCCAGCATAGTTAGGGATCTCTAATTCGCTTGCTTGGAGTATCTTAAATATTGATTGTGAGCGATCGCTGTGGGTTCTGAGTAGAGGGAAGAGCTACTTAACCCTATGGGATTCCCACCCATAGAGATGCGGATTTCCCTACTTTCTAGTTTAGTAAGGGAAATTGTAACTAGGCGCGATCGCTCAATCCCCGCTTAGAAGGCTAATTATTTATGCTTTTTTCCAGTACGAAAAAGTAGTGATAGGGGTTTAAGGGGTCGATAAATTCCCTCTTAATAGTAAGACCGGCTTTTTCAATTGAGTTAACCAGACGTTTCTTCGGATAGCCTTTGAGTCCCATCTCCCAGTAGTGTTCATCAGTCAAAGGCTTTTGACTCCAAAAAAGTGGAATCCAAACAAAAAAATACTTGGGTCTTAAGGACAAAGAAAATTTAAATTGAACTGACAAAAATCTACTTCTATATGGAACCGAAATTACTAAAAATTTTTTAGTTGCATCTGCCAGCTTTTTGAGGGCTTTTTCTGCATCCTCATAAGGGATATGCTCTAATACTTGAAAGATAGCGATCGCATCAAATTCTTCTTTGGGTAGCGAAAAATTACTTCTTAAATCCAGCATTAGATCAGGATTTAGATCCACATCAACATCAGCTGTAGTGACCTTATATCCACCTCGCTTGAGCATTTCTGTAAAAAGGGAATTAAAAATTCCGACTTCAAGGATGTTGTTGACTTGTCCTCCCAAACCTCTAATAAGACGAGCCTGGTTATAATAGCTGATGAGCCGGTCTTTTGATATGTATTCTTCGCTCGAAATTTTAGGTGTGTTGATGCTCTCCATAAATACTGTCTAAACTAATAAATTATTCAAGTTCATAATTACATCTATTACATTAGTAGATTTTTTAATGTTTCTTTAACATTTTTGCTTGCAACAGCCCAATTAAGTCTATTTTGATACTCATTAAATGATGAAAGAGCTAGTTTTTTATATTCTTTATAATTTTCTAACATGGACAGAATATAGTTACAATATTCAGATATATGAGCGTCTATTGCAAAAGTTCTTCCATTCAAATTATCTTTAATAATTGTTGGTATGCCACCTACATTTGTTGCTAAGCAAGGAACGCCAAAAGAGTTTGCCTCGCAAAAAACCACTCCATAACATTCAGCGCGTGACGGTAAAATCAAAAAATGAGAGTCAGCTAACAATTTCTGAATTCTTTTCTCGCCTTCTGTTGTAGATTTATTTATAAATCCTAAGGACTTTACATAAATTGGAAGTGATAAAGATTCATTAGTCATAGGCTGACAGCCCACTATTGTCAATTCAGTACTCAAACCTCTTCTATTTAACTCTTTAGCTACTTCAAGTGCTACATCTCCTCCTTTCCTATACCAGTCAACTCCTAAAAACAATAATTTACAGGGGTTTGAAGCCCTAGATTCCACTAGATTATGAATATCAGCAGTAGTTCGAGTGCAACTTATATTTGCTCCTGAAGGAACTACTTTCACCTTAGATGGAGCAATCCCGTAAATATTAATAGCTGTCTGAGCAGCCCAATCCGACCAATATATTACTAAGTCACATTTATTTAAAGCATCATTTTCCATTTTATATATATTTTTCTGAGTTTCACTGCATAAGTTGCTCAAATAAGGATAAAAATTAATCAATCCAGCTAAGGTTGAATCTGTCCATAAAACTATTGGCTGTTTACATTCAAGATAGGCAATAGGTATGGCATTTTCTGGGCAAAGAACTATATCTGAATTTAATCTGGACAATTTTTTAGAAACTTGATATGCATAATCTTTAAGCACTAACGGTTCTGCCCATCGATAGTAATCTTTTTGAAATAAGTTTCGGTAAAAACTCCACTTACTTCTTGTTACTAGTGAAAATTTCTTCTTTAAAGGCCCAATGCAGTCAACTTCGACAGACTGATTAGTTAGAGATTGAGCTATGTGATAACCAGCACCACAAAGTCCTACTAGATTTTTAGGCCAAGTTGAACTATTAAATATATCATAAGTTGTAATATAGCCTATTTTCATAACCTAAATTAAACGCTTTTAAACTAAAGTACTAAATATTTTCTTCGCGAGTTTGCTAGCAGCTAACCAATTTAATCGTTCCTGATACTCATTGAAGGAAGACAATGCTAGTTGTTTATAATTTACATAATTGCTAAACAAACTAGAAATGTATGTGCAGTATTCATTAATATTGGCATTTAGTGGAAAAACTTTTCCATTTAAATCATTTTTAATAATTGTCGGTATGCCACCAATGTTTGTAGAAATACACGGAACACCAAAAGAGTTTGCTTCACAAAACACATTACCATAAGCTTCGGCTCTCGAAGGGACAATCAAAAAGTGGGATTCAGCTATTAAATTATTGATTCTGTTTAGTCCTTCTTCTGTAGATTTACTAATAAAACCAAGACTCACGACAAAATTAGGAGGAGGATTTTCTTCGATTGGCTGACATCCAACAAGCGTTAATTCAACATTCAAGCCACTTTTATTTAACTCTATAGCTACTTCTAGAGCGACATCACCACCTTTTCTAAACCAATCCACGCCTAAAAACAGGAGCTTGCATTTATCCAAGGGTCGAGATTCAATAATCTCCTTGATATCGTCTAAGGTTCTATCACACTCAACATTTGCTCCTGACGGAATCACTTTGACTTTAGAAGAGTCAACTTGGTAAGTATTAATTACAGTCTGAGCAGCCCAGTCGGAGGAGAATATAGCTAAACTGCATTTATCTAAAGTAAGTTTATCCATAGTAGTTAATTGCTGGATGGTCTCGCTACACAGGTTACTAAACTCAGTATAAAAGTTCATCAATCCAGCGTAAGAAGCATCTGTCCAAACTACAGTGGGTTGCTTACAGTCAAGATAAGAAATTAAATTGATGTCTGGACATAAAACGATTTCGGGATTAGCTCGGAGAATTTTTTGGGCAATTTGGGATGCATATCCTTGATTAACAACGGGTTCTGCCCAAGAAAAATATATTTGTTTAGATATATGCTTATGCCAGCGATTCTTTGCCTTAGATAATAATTTTAAAGAGGGGGAGTACATCTCCTCAAGAGGACCAATATACTCTATCGATCCCAATTGCCTTTCCAGAGCTTTCGCTTTGTAGTAATTAGTCCCACAGTGCCCAATTAAGTTGCGAGGCCAAGTACGGCTATTAAAAATGTCATAGTGAGTAGCGTATGCTATCTTCATTGACTTTGTTCAAAATTTGCGTTTACGTTAATGAAACCTTTAACTGGCATTTTTTTATATATTACTAAAAAAGGGCTATAAAGTTGCCCTAATTGGGACTGAAATTCACAAGCTTGCACAATATTATTGGGTAGAGAATTTTTATTTTTTAGGTAGTAAATTAATACCTTTAAGCTATTGCGTAATGTAAAAAATGGTATCAAAAAAGGTAGGAAGGGACGCTGCCATCGATAAAACCGAGTGACTCGCGTGAGATGATTGGAAAGGCCATATCCATGAGCCAGTCTGAGTAGATAGGCTTGTTCTAATCGATATGGGGGAATATGATGCCAAATCTCCATTTTGGGATTGTGCCAAACTTCCCACTTACTATTTTGAATATAGAACATTATTTCGGCATCTTCTCCGGCAGCCATTGTTTTCTCGTCTCTGCCAGGTATTAGGAGTTTTTCTGGAGGAGGAACGGCGTCTTGCCATGCCTGCTTCCGGATGACTGAACCGGGTGCAGCAGGAATTCGGCGCGGTTTATCGGAACGCTTGTAGTGAAAAGGCGTTGCACCTCGGTTATAGATAGTAAGATACCCTTTTATTTGCTCAAAGTAGGGGGGTGGTAGTTCATCGAGTTTGGCATGAATAATGCCACCATAGGCTCCCACTTGAGGGCGATCGCTACCAAAGCGATAAGCTTCGGCTATCCAGTTATCTGCTGGTAGATTATCATCATCCAAAAATCCAATCAAGTCGCTGCTTCTAGCTTCCTGTACGGCTCGATATCGCGCATAGGCAGCGCCTTGTTTGGCTTCAAAAATATACCTCAACTGGCTATCTTGACGCCAATTGGTTGCATAGCGAGCAACGACAGCAGCAGTATCGTCATTGCTGTTGTTGTCAACAACTAGCACTTCCCAGTCAATATCCTCTGTACCAACTTGATGAAGCAGTTGATCTAGAACTTCGGGCAGACGTTCTGCACCGTTATATGTGCAAATGGCTACAGTAAAGTCCACGGATATGTTCTTGGCGTTGTCGCATCAATTTTGGCTGTTGTATTGCTTTCAGACTAACAGTAGAGACGTTTAGAGGCAACGTCTCTACTGATGATTGTTAAATGATTTGAGCTTCAAGGAGGCTGAGGGACTGTTTTTTGCTGAAAGTCAGCGTATTGTCCACACAATCAACCAAGATGGTGTCGCCACTCACGAAGGTATTTTCTAGCAGCGCTGTGGCGAGGGTATTTTGCAATTCACGCTGAATGGCGCGTTTGAGAGGACGGGCACCATAGATCGGATCGTAGCCAACTTCCGCCAAGTGGTCTTGGGCAGATGCCGAGAGTTCGATGGTGATTTTTTGATCGGCTAGCAGCTTCTCAATCTGTTTGATTTGAATACTAACAATCTGGCGCAGTTCCGAACGTTCCAGCCGGTGGAAGAGAATAATGTCGTCCACGCGATTGAGGAATTCGGGGCGGAAATGCGATCGCAAAGCATCCGTTACTTTCTTCTGCATCAATTCGTACTGGTCCTCGTTCCCCCCCAGATCGAGAATATGCTCGCTGCCGATGTTACTTGTCATCACAATCACCGTATTCCGGAAATCTACCGTCCTGCCTTGGGAATCGGTAATTCTTCCATCATCCAGCACTTGCAGCAAGATGTTGAACACATCGCGGTGGGCTTTTTCCACTTCATCCAGCAGCACGACCGAATAGGGGCGACGGCGAATTGCCTCAGACAGTTGACCGCCTTCTTCGTAACCGACGTACCCTGGAGGGGCACCTACGAGGCGAGAGACAGCGTGTTTTTCCATGTACTCGGACATATCAATCCGTACCAGGGCCTCCTCGCTGTCAAACAGGAACTGAGCTAAGGCACGGGCTAGCTCGGTTTTGCCCACCCCTGTTGGCCCCATGAACAGGAAAGAACCGATCGGGCGACTAGGATCTTTCATCCCTGCGCGGGTGCGACGGATAGCAGCAGAAACGGCGGCAACGGCTTCTTGCTGACCGATCACCCGTTCGTGGAGATGAGATTCAAGCTGGAGTAGCTTTTGCCGTTCCGACTCTAGCAGGCGGTTGACTGGGATACCCGTCCATTTAGCGACAATTTCGGCAATGTCGTCTTCGCGTACCTCTTCCCGCAGCAAGGCAGCACCACGAGATTGCAGTTCCAACAGTTGGGCTTCTTTGGCTTCCCGGTCGCGTCCTAAAACCTCCAACCGTCCATACTTCAGCTGAGCAGCTTTGTTAAGGTCGTAGGCGCGTTCTGCCTGCTCTATTTGCACCCGGAGTTTATCTTCTTCCTCCTTCACTGCGTTAATGTCTTCTAAGAGCTGTTTTTCTGATTGCCACTGGGAACTGAGTTGAACTTGTTTTTCGCTCAGGGAGGCAATCTCTTGTTCAATACGCTCTAAACGCTCTTGAGAAGAACGGAAGGCACCCACAACGGTTGTTAAACCCGTCCGTTGACCTTCTCCTTGCAGGGAGAGCTTTTCCATCTCTAGCTGCATCACCCGTCGGTCAATTGCCTCTAGTTCTACCGGCTTGGACGTAATCTCCATTTTCAGCTTGGCAGCAGCTTCATCGACCAAGTCAATTGCTTTATCTGGCAAAAACCGCTCGGTGATGTAGCGATCGCTCAAGCTGGCGGCGGCAACTAAGGCAGAATCGGTAATCTTCACGCCGTGGTGGACTTCGTAACGTTCTTTCAGCCCCCGCAGAATCGAAACCGTGTCTTCTACGCTGGGCTGATTAACATAGACTTGTTGAAACCGGCGTTCGAGTGCCGCATCTTTTTCAATGTGCTTGCGGTACTCGTCTAGGGTCGTCGCCCCAATGCAACGCAGTTCTCCCCGCGCCAGCATCGGTTTGAGCAAGTTACTCGCATCCATTGCCCCTTGAGTGGCACCAGCACCAACCACCGTGTGCATCTCATCAATAAAGAGGACAATCTGACCGACTGAATCGATGACTTCTTTTAGCACCGATCTGAGGCGGTCTTCAAATTCTCCCCGATATTTGGCTCCCGCAATCAGACTCCCCATATCCAGGGCAATTAGGCGGCGGTTCTTCAAAGATTCAGGTACATCGCCGTTGATGATGCGCTGGGCTAACCCTTCTGCGATCGCTGTCTTACCTACTCCTGGTTCCCCAATCAAAACGGGGTTGTTCTTACTCCGGCGAGATAGCACCTGCACCACGCGGCGAATTTCCTCATCTCGCCCAATTACGGGGTCTAACTTACCGGATTTGGCTGTTTCTGTCAGGTCGCGCCCGTACTTTTCCAAGGCTTCATAGCGAGCCTCTGGATTTTGGTCTTTTACTTTCTGCGTACCCCGAACCTCTTTGATCGTTGCTTCTAGCTTTTGCCGATCGAAGTTGAAGCTTTTGAGCAACCGGCGTCCGATGCGGTCATCTTCGACGAAGCCGACTAATAGATGTTCTACCGAGATGAATTCGTCCTGCAAGGTAGTTCGTGAGGCTTCAGCTCGGTCTAACATGACATCTAAGCCCCTCCCCAGGTACAACTGGTCAACGACAGCGACTTTGGGCTGGCGTTGGGTGAAGGCTTCGAGTTGCGACTTTAACGCCTGGATGTCCACATTGACTCGACTCAAAATCCGATTTGTCAGCCCTTCTTCTTCTTCCAGAAGCGCGATCGTTAAATGCTCTACCTCTAGCTGCTGATTTTTGAATCGACGCGCCACATCTTGAGATTTGATGATGGCTTCCCAGGCTTTCTCAGTAAACTTGGCAGGGTCAGTAGGCTGCATTTTATAAAACGAATCTCAGTCGAATACCGTGTCTCACACGTCAGTATAACAATCTGGAGTCAATGGCTCATTGCTAGATTGCGAATAAAAAAAAATTCCCTCCCTGGTGTGAGGGAAGGAATGGAGGGTGGGACGAAAGTCCACCTTGCGACTCAACAAGGGCGGAGAAACTCCACCCCAATCGCACTTAACTGACTGCTTCTGCCTCAACTGGCTCTGGCTTCGGTTCGCGCACTTCCTGCTTGATGGTGAGGTAGCGGATGACTTCTTCCGACAGACGCATTGCCCGTTCCATCGGCGCTATCTGGCTGCCATTGCATTTGTAGTTCATTTGAACATAAATGCCTTCCCGATGCTTGCCGATATCTTGAGCTAGACGCCGCCGACCCCGATGCTGGATTTCGATGTCGTGTGCCCCATTGTCGCTCAAGATACCTTGATACTTGGCGATCGCCAAGTTTACTTGTTCCTCGGTCAAATCGGGACGGAGGATGTACATAGTTTCGTAAACGATCTGCATTACTGTTAATCTCCTTATGGACAAGACGGCTTCTTCTAGCACTGGGACTAGGAAGTTTGGGATTGGGAATGGAAGTCGCACCTTGAAAATCTCAACTCGCTAGCCTATAGCGTCTAAAGATGAAGAAGCAAGGAATTAAAATCTTACTACCAGTCCATCAATTGTACAAAGTTACCAGGGTAAATTCACCTCAACGTCCAGACCATACATCAGCATAATCAAATAGCAGTCAACATTATGGCGCAGCGCTACGTCCGAGTCCGAACCGCAAAAGGACAGACTTACTACGGTTTATTGCAACTAAGCCGAGGCGTTCAGGTGCTTGATGCGCCTCCCTGGTTACACGGGCAACCTACGGATTTGCAGTTAGAACCCGATACTTATCAAATTCTGGCTCCTTGTGCCCCGTCTAAAATTATCGCGGTGGGCAAAAATTATGCCAGCCACGCCGCTGAAATGGGGACGGATGTGCCAAAAGAACCGTTACTATTTCTCAAGCCGCCAACGTGTGTCACCGCAGCGGGGACAGAAATTCACTACCCCCCGCAGTCACAGCGAGTGGACTACGAGGGCGAATTAGCTTTAATCATTGGCGATCGCGTTTATTGCTGTACGCCAGAAGAGGCACAAACTAAAATTTGGGGTTACACCATTGCCAATGATGTTACCGCCCGCGATTTACAAAAGCAGGATCTTCAATGGACGCGGGCAAAAGGATTTGATACTTTTTGTCCTTTGGGACCGTGGATCGTCCGTGAGTTGAGTCCGGCTGCCCGCTTGCAAACTTTTCTGAACGACGACCCCCAGCCGGTGCAGTCAGCACTCATTAATCAGATGGTGTTTGCGCCCGATTTTCTAGTGTCTTACATCTCTCAGGTGATGACACTGTTGCCGGGAGACGTGGTGTTGACTGGAACGCCTCAAGGGATTGGTCCGATGCAGGTGGGCGATCGCGTTCGCATCGAAATTGAAGGCATCGGTCACATGGAAAACACGATTGTGTCACGTCCCACACCAGCCGCGCCCTAACGAAGATTCTGCCTGCGGCAAGAAACTAGGGAACTTGGCTGTAAACTGCCTCTGAAATCCCAGGAATTTCTGCGTAACGTCCTATCACAGACTGAACAACTGAATAGGCGCAGGCAGCAAGCGTTCCTAGAAAAACAACATTAAACAGCGTTTGTCCTACCAAGCCAGTTCCTAGCGCTGGAGTCAAAATCTGCAATGCCATAGTACACAAAAATAGAGCAATGTCTATTAGGAGTGCCTGCATGGTGTTGAAACGAATGAAATGGCTAATCTTTTCGTTTCTAACTACGCCTAAGAACAAGACAAAGAAAATGATTAAACTGGCAAACGGTATACTGTAAATTGCTAGCAACGGTTGTAGCGGCAATAAAATCAGTGCTAAGACAGGAAACTGTCTAAACAGGTACGCCCCAAAAGGAAGCACAGAAAGCAAAGGGAGTAAATAAGGAAGGCAAGCGAAAACCCGGTCTTTCGCTGTTGCTGAACCACGCCAAGTCATCGTGCGTTCTCCTGAAATAATATATTTATCGCCAGTTATTACTAAGTTCAGGATAACGCAGATGCGATGTCAACCAGGACACCCCTAGGTCAGACGTGCCTCATCAAAGACAAGGAGCCTATAGCGTAGGCGCACTCTTGTTTGTCAGAGAAAGTAGCGATCGCCATTAAACCCCAAATCGCAAATAGCACCTCAGCAGGCTTTAAACTTCAGCAAATAAACTTGAGCAAAACGAGATTACTCAATATTGGCAATCCGGAAGCCCATAAGACACTCGTATTGATCGGGTTGATTTTCGGTAAGCTTGTGAATCTCTTGAGCGCAGCGGAGCTGCCCCTGACGCCAGCGGGGTTGACCACTTTGATCGGCAAGTAAACAGGTCTGACAAACTTGTTTGGGGGAGAGTATCTGCTCATCCGTAAGAATGACTAACATTTAATACCTCCACGAGAGCTTTAATTCGCCCGCATCCATTCTAGGTCAGGTTTTCGGCGAGATATGGTAAATTAACATACAGCTTAATGTCCTCTCCTAAAAGTAGGAGTGAGGATGGTTACTAAAGCGACGCTTTGCGCGTGTGGTAAGAGAGGAGGGCAGAAAATAAATTTGGCACCTAACTTTGGGATCTCAACAGTATGGGCGTCTAATCCCTCTAAAGTCTTGCAGTTTGCGATCGCATCGGTTGCCAAGTGGGTAAGGTTAACATCATGGGCAACTTTTTCTAAATCCCAATTTATCCGGGGTTGGCGATCAAATGTCAAGCAAATTTTTCCAGCTCCTCAAGCTCCTTATGAATAAGCGAGAAAAATACAGCAAAATTGCATACTGTGCCAGGTTAGCTAGTTTGGATGAAAGGTTGCCAAAAATTGTTCGCTTCAAGTGTTAACAGAAAAGTTGGGTAGAGACACGACTCCAACAGCGTTAAGATTGAAGACTCCCGAAAATACTGACCTGGGCTAGTAGCGCGGACATGGCGTTGACCGAAAGCGCACCCGAATCAAAGTTTGAAAGGAAGACTGACACTATTTCTAGGGGTTCACTTTGTGAGTAAAACAAACTTAGACTTTCTAGCCGAAACCGATCCTACCGTTGCCAGCTTTGTCCACGAAGAACTCCAGCGCCAACGCGCCCACTTGGAGCTAATTGCCAGTGAAAACTTTACCTCCGCAGCAGTGCTGGCAGCACAAGGCTCGGTATTAACAAATAAGTATGCCGAAGGTTTGCCGGGGAAACGCTATTACGGCGGCTGTGACTTTATCGACAAAATTGAGCAATTGGCGATTGACCGCGCCAAACAGCTATTTGGAGCAGCTCACGCGAACGTGCAACCGCATTCGGGGGCGCAGGCGAATTTTGCTGTTTTCCTGACCCTGTTGCAGCCAGGAGACACGATTATGGGGATGGATTTGTCCCACGGGGGGCATTTAACCCACGGTTCGCCAGTAAATGTGTCGGGGAAGTGGTTTAAGGTTTGCCACTATGGAGTCAGTCAGGAAACAGAACAGCTAGACTACGATCAGATCCGGGATTTGGCGCTACAACACCGTCCTAAGTTAATCATTTGCGGCTATTCAGCTTATCCGCGCATCATTAACTTTGAGAAATTCCGCGCGATCGCTGATGAAGTCGGAGCTTATCTATTAGCGGATATCGCCCATATTGCGGGTTTAGTTGCCACAGGTCATCACCCCAATCCTCTACCCCACTGCCACGTCGTCACCACCACCACCCACAAGACCCTGCGCGGTCCTAGAGGCGGCTTAATTATGACCAGCGACCCAGAACTCGGCAAGCAACTAGACAAAGCCGTGTTCCCCGGTACTCAAGGGGGTCCCTTAGAACACGTCATTGCCGCTAAGGCGGTGGCATTTGGGGAAGCACTGCAACCCGCGTTTAAAACTTATTCGGCGCAAGTAATTGAAAATGCTCGTGCGTTGGCAACTCAGTTGCAAAAACGCGGCTTCAAGATTGTTTCTGACGGGACTGACAATCACTTGATGCTAGTAGACTTGCGTTCTATCAGCATGACTGGCAAGCGAGCCGATCAGCTAGTGAGCGGAGTGAACATTACCGCGAATAAAAATACCGTACCCTTCGATCCAGAGTCGCCGTTTGTAACCAGCGGCTTGCGGCTGGGTTCGCCAGCAATGACGACGCGCGGGATGTCTACTGGTGAATTTACAGAAATCGGGGATATTATTGCCGAACGGCTCCTGAATCCAGAAGAGGAAGCAGTGGCGGCGGAATGTCGGCGGCGAGTGGCAGCATTATGCGATCGCTTCCCCCTATACCCCCACCTGACAATTCCCGTACCAGCCTTAGCATAAAAATCGTAGGGGCATAGTCAGGGCGGCTATGCCCCTACTCCCCATTCCCCCGCTTAATTCCCCATCCCCCTCTGCCTCTTCCCGTCTGAAATGTAGTAGACTCTGCCTGACGATTGTTTTGAAGGATGAAAGATCAATAGCGATTAGCAATCAGCTAACAGCTTTTTTTAATTTCTCCCTTCTGATGTCTAGTACCCTACTTAATTTCAGATGCCCCCCCAGCTGTATCACCTGGTTGCCTTTCTCGTATCTGCCTGTGTTGTCCTCTGGGCAACACCCGTTGTGAACAAAATTGGCCTCCAAAAGGGACTGGTTGATTTACCCAGCGAGCGCAAAGTCCATAAGCATCCTATCGTGCGGGTGGGAGGTGTCTCTATCTTTGCAGGCACCATTATTGCCCTACTGATTGTTTGGGGAACCGGGGGATTTGGCGCTTTGAGCGCAGAGAAATCCCTAGAAGTTTGGGGCGTTATCTTGGGTGGTCTTGGTTTTTTCCTAGTTGGCTTAGCCGATGATTTGTTTAGTTTGTCGCCTTTCTTGCGGCTGTTTCTGCAAATTATCATTGCCAGCTGGGCTTGGCACCTCGGCGTCCAAATTGACTTCCTCACCGTTCCCTTCGCTGGACTGGTCACATTGCCAGACACAATTAGCTGGCCGATTACCGTCATTTGGCTGGTCGGTCTGACTAATGCCATCAATTGGATTGATGGTCTAGACGGTCTAGCTGCTGGTGTTTCTGGCATCGCTGCCGTGGTAATGCTGATTGTGAGTTTGTTTATGAACCAACCGGCGGCAGCACTGATTGCCGCAGCGCTTGCCGGTGGCTCATTGGGATTTCTTCGATATAATTTCAACCCCGCTCAGATTTTTATGGGGGATGGGGGAGCCTATTTTATGGGCTTTACCCTTGCTGGTGTCGGCGTAATTGGCTTAGTAAAAAGTACTGCTGTCACTGCGGTATTACTGCCTTACCTGATTCTGGCTGTGCCAATTGTGGATATGTCAGCGGTGATTGTGCAACGGCTGTTGCGAGGCAATTCGCCTTTTATTGGCGATAAATTCCATCTGCATCATCGGCTGCTGCAAGCGGGTCTGCCACAACGTTTGATAGTTTTGTTTATCTACGCTTTGACGCTCTGGGTGGGAAGTTTAGCCCTGGCTCTGGCTAAAATACCAAGCGGACTTGCTTATGCGATGGGTGCAACGTTGTTGTTGGGGTATACCAGCTGGCAAGTTTGGCGAAATTCGCGTATGAGGAGTGAGGAATGAGGAAAAATACAAAATTAAAAAATAAAAAACTTTTGCATGAGTGCTGAAATTATTTGTGTTGGTACAGAACTGCTACTCGGCGATATTCTCAATAGCAACGCCCAATTTTTGGCGCAGCAACTAGCCTCTCTGGGAATCCCCCACTACTATCAAACGGTGGTGGGAGATAATCCTGGACGTCTCAAGCAGGTGTTGGAGATTGCTGCTGGGAGATCCCATCTGCTGATCTTTACTGGCGGTCTGGGTCCCACTCCCGACGACTTGACCGTGGAAGCGATCGCTGATTTTTTTGGCGTTCCCTTGGTAGAACAACCGGAAATCGTCGAAGATATTACTCGCAAATATGCTATGCGGGGGCGTCAGATGACCCCCAGCAATCGAAAACAAGCGCTCATTCCCCAGGACGCCTCAATTTTACCCAATCCAGGCGGTACGGCCCCCGGTATTATCTGGCAACCCCGCACGGGTCTGACGATTCTGACTTTCCCCGGCGTCCCTTCAGAAATGAAGCGGATGTGGCAGGAAACCGCCGTCCCCTTTCTCAAGAGTCAAGGCTGGGGCAAAGAAATCATCTACAGCCGGATGTTAAAGTTCTGGGGAATTGCGGAATCGGCTTTGGCTGAAAAAGTCGCGCCCTTCCTCGACCTCCCTAACCCCACCGTTGCTCCTTACGCCCTTCACGGAGAGGTGCGGCTGCGAGTCTCGGCAAGAGCGGCGTCAGAACCGGAAGCGCTAGGACTAATTGAGCCAGTGGCGCAACAACTGCGGCAGATAGGAGGGCTGGATTATTACGGCACTAACACTGACACCCTTGCTTCTGTTGTCGGCTTTTTGTTGCAAGAAGCCGGGGAAACGCTTTCGGTGGCAGAATCCTGTACGGGTGGAGGATTGGGGCAGATGCTAACCAGTGTCGCTGGGAGTTCCAATTATTTTTTGGGCGGCGTCATTTCTTATGATAACTCGGTGAAAATTTCCCTTTTGGGCGTCAATCCAGAAGACTTAGCCCAGGTCGGTGCGGTGAGCGACGCGGTCGCCAAGCAAATGGCACTAGGTGTAAAAACACGTCTCTCAACCACTTGGGGACTCAGTATCACAGGGATTGCTGGGCCGGGAGGTGGTACGGAAACCAAGCCGGTGGGATTAGTCTATATTGGTCTAGCAGGGCCGGATGACACGGTAGAAAGTTTTAAGCACCAGCTGGGTCAAAATCGAGAGCGAGACTCGATTCGGTACGCCAGTGCTTCAATTGCCCTTGACCAACTGCGGCGAACAATGTTGAAGAAAAAGTTAACGACGGATGTGTCTTAAGACGGATAGACGCCGCCCGGTCACACACATCCATAGTGAGATTACTCACCTGTTTCTCCATGTGCTAGGGTTAGAATAAATCTTAACCACAATAGGATCCATAAACTCTCACGTTTGCCCTGTTGTTAAGTACTCATCCTGGTTGTATTGCAGGAGTTTTCAATTCAATGGACTATATAGAAAATGTGTTGGAAAAGCTCAAAGAATGGGCACGTAAGCTCATCGAAACGCTCCTGGGACCGGAGGCTGAGCCGGAACCAGAACTGATTCCAATTCCAGTGAATGAGAGATCGTCGCGCCGTCGTAGTTAGTCTATTGAGTTGCTGCTGAAACCTTGGGCATAGTTACTGTTCTGGTGCTGCACGGACCAAACTTAAACCTATTGGGACTCCGAGAACCAGGGATTTATGGCTCTGTGACGTTGGATGAGATTAATCGCCTGTTAGAACAAGAAGGGCAAACGCTCGACTGTAAGGTCTTTACTTTACAGTCAAATCATGAAGGCGTCTTAGTAGATGCAATTCAGAATGCCGTTGGGCAGCACCAGGGAATTTTAATTAACGCTGGGGCATATACTCATACCAGCGTAGCGATACGGGATGCGATCGCGGCTGTTAACCTTCCGACTGTAGAAGTGCATCTGAGTAATATTTACCGACGCGAAGCTTTCCGACATCATTCTTATATCGCACCCATTGCAATTGGACAAATCAGCGGCTTTGGTGCAGAGAGTTACCGCTTGGGGTTAAACGCTCTAGTTCACCACTTGAGACAAAAAAGTGGCGGTGAATAAACTTCGTGGCGAATGATTGTCTTTATTTGAGGAACAGATGACCGACCCGATTCGGCGTTGCTTCCCGGCGTAACAAGCGATCGCCTGAAAACGAGCTTCATTAAACGCATAGCATCTTGGCTCGGTCGTCTTAGCAGCGACCGGGTTTTTTTTAGAGTTTATTCCCTCCCCGTCAGGGAGCCATTTACTGCCAAACTCCTTATGTATGGGTGTTTTGAGTAACCAGTGCTGTTGCTTGTAGCTGAATCGTTCTTAGCTTAAATTCTTAGCTCAGCTGTGCGGTACATTCAAGAATCAATCTTTGATTTTCTAAGGCGTAAGGCTGAATTTCCAGCGCTTGTCGAAAAGCTTGAATGGCAGCGCTGTAGTCCCCCAGTCCGATATGGCACAACCCCATCCCATGTAGCGCCCCAAAATGGAACGGGATGAGCTTAACCACCATCTGGCAGTCTTGGAGCGCCTTTTTGTACTCCCTGAGAATATAGTAAAGAACGGCTCGTCTATTCCAGGCTTCCGCGAAATTTGGTTGAGTCTCAATCAGGTCGGTGAGTAACGCCTCTGCTTTGGCAAGCTCTCCTGCCTCCAGCATTGCCTGCGATCGCCCAAGTAGTTCAAACCCTACCACTCCCTTTTGATGAAACCAGACGCGCCACAGCTCTGCTGTAGCCTCATAACGGACGGTTTCATCAGGATTTTTTAGGTCTTCTAGTAACGAATTGATAGAAAATTCATTCATGAATATCACTTCCAATCGGTCGCGTTGGCTTCTAATCTCTCTATCCTTATGTTTAGCAGCTATCTGTTGGATAGGGGCAACTACCGCTTTGTCAGGAGGAACGATCGTGTTTGCCGGAAAACCACCCACTAATCTCGGTGTCCAGTCAGGCCAACTAGCGCCTTGCCCTAGTACGCCCAACTGTGTCAGCAGTCAAAGCCAAAATGCCCAGAATAAAATTGAGCCTTTGACCTACAATTCTTCCCCAACGGAGGCGATCGCTAATCTCAAAACAGTTATCAACTCCCTCCCGAAAACCAAAATTATCACTGAAACTGAGAATTACCTCTACGCGGAATTCACTAGTGCGCTGATGGGGTTTGTCGATGACGTGGAATTTTATCTCGATGAAAGCGCAAAAACGATCCATATCCGTTCAGCCTCCCGCCTAGGACAGTCGGATTTGGGCGTGAACCGTAAAAGAATAGAGACAATCAGAGCCAAACTCAACGAACTGAGAAGCTAGGTGTAAGTAATAAAACCCCTTCAATCGGTTCGCCCCCACAGAAAAGCTCCTCTTCGCCCCCTCCTTGCTTGCGGGGAGGGTTGAGGGTGGGGTTCTTGTCATCCTGAAAACAGAATGGAGATGTGCGCGATGCCAACAGAAACACAAACCCCAAAAATAGTCGTCGTTGGTGCTGGTTGGGCAGGGTTGGGGGCTACCTACCACCTAGCGCGTCAAGGCTATGACGTAACCCTTCTAGAAGCTGGCCCCTATCCGGGTGGCTTGGTGGCGGGCTGGAAGACCGCAGGGGGGCGCTCTGTAGAAGCGGGGATTCATGGTTTCTGGTATCCTTACCGAAATATCTTTTCTTTGGTAAAGGAATTAGGGCTGAGTCCGTTTACGCCTTGGACTCGTTCCTCCCAGTATTCTCCAGCCGGTTTAGAAGTCGAATCTCCCATTTTCCAAGACTTACCGCGACTTCCCACTCCACTTGGAACTTTTCTCTACACGCAATTTAAACGGTTGCCATTAAGCGATCGCCTATCAGCTTTACCGCTACTCTACGCAGTTATTGATTTTGACAATAGCGACGAAGCTTGGCGACGCTATGACTCTGTAACGGCGCGAGAACTCTTCAAAGATTTTGGGGTTTCGGCGCGGCTTTACCGCGATTCCTTTGAGCCGATGCTGCTGGTTGGTTTATTTGCCCCTGGAGAGCAATGTTCCGCCGCTGCCGCGCTGGGTATGCTTTATTACTTCATTTTGGCTCACCAACCCGATTTTGATGTCGTCTGGTGTCGCGGAACAGTTGGTGAGATGATCTTTCGCCCTTGGGTGGAACGCATCGAACAAGCAGGGGGAAAATTACTCGCTAACCGACGAGTCAGTGACGTAATTGTTGATAGCAATAATCAAGCGACAGCAGTTGTCTGTGGGGATGAAGTTTTTGAGGCAGATGCGATTATTTTTGCTGTTGGTATCAGTGGCATGAAGAAGATTGTGTCTGGTAGCCCCAGCTTACAAAACCGTAAAGAATTTCGAGATATTCACAACTTGGGCGCGGTTGATGTGTTGGCAACTCGCCTATGGTTTAACCGCAAAATTAATATTCCTCGTCCTTCCAATGCCTGTTTTGGTTTTAATGCAACAACTGGATGGACGTTTTTCGATTTAAATGCCATACATGATGAGTACCGCGATGAGCCAGGGACAGTTATTGAAGCAGATTTTTATCACGCCAATCAGTTTCTTCCCTTAAATGATGAAGAAATCGTTTCGCTTGTACAACAAGATTTAGCAACTTGTATCCCGGCTTTTCGAGATGCGAAAGTAATCGATAGTAGTGTAATCCGCTTACCGCGTGCAGTGACTCACTTTTTCCCTGGTAGCTATCAGTATATGTTACCCGGAGAGACAAGTATCAAGAATGTATTTATGAGCGGTGATTGGATTGTGACTCGTCACGGTTCTTGGTCGCAAGAAAAGGCTTATGTCACTGGTTTGGAAGCGGCAAATTTGGTTATTTCTCGCTTTGGGCGTGGGAGTAAGGCTTTGATTCTACCAATAGAGGCGGATGAGCCGCATATTCAAGTTGGTCGGTCAATTAACCAAAGCATACGTAATTTCGGTAAAACATTCTTACCTAATATTTGGCTCCCTTAGAACTATTTAGCTGTGTTTTTTTCTTCAGTCCAAACACTGCACCAAAACCACTTAGCAACATCAATGCAGATGTCAAAGAGGATTCAGGAACTGGCTTTGATTGGCTAGTTACATTCACATTTGCATCGAGAGCATCCCCTGTAGAATACACATAATTAAAAGCATCTTTGTCATCGAGAACGCTGGCACGCAAGAAAAGTGCGCTCCAGCGAGCTACCGTTTCTACTGCTACATCTTGAGTTACTGTCGGAGTGTTGCTGTCTGGTCTTGCACCTATGGGGTTGTTCGTATCTGTGATGCCATAGTGGTTAGCACCCAAAATGGTAATCAATACTTTAGGAGGATTTTGGATCTGATTGTAGGTTTTTTGGGCGTTGACAGGAAGAGCAATACTATCAAGATTTCCCTGTAAGAGAGCAGTGGGAATTTTTGAATTGTTGATGGGAATAAACTCTTGAGTATTGAAGTTCCGTAAATTTGCACCGAAAAACGCTCCTGCTACGAGTTCATTAGGTCGGCTGAAGGAGCCTTCACATAAAATAGGAAGGCAGAGGTTGGCAATAGCAGATAGTCCGACAGCACCCCCTTGGGAATGACCGAGTAAGGCTAGTTTCTGTGTATTGATAACGCCAGCAACAGGTGAAGTAGAGTTAGAGTTTTCTTTCACCATTTGTGCTAGAACGGCGTTTAATTGTGACGTTTCGGGTAGAAGTCCCGTAAATCCTAACTCTGGCAGTGACTTCTGGTGATTGGGTACAACTACTACGAATCCGTAGCTTGCTACTGTACTAGCAAAATTTGTGTAATTTGATTTATCAACATTCGCACCTTGCAAGAGCAGCGCAATGGGAAACGAATAGTTGCCAGTTTTAAGGTTTGATGGGTTTGGAAAGTAAATATCGGCTAAGTCATTATTAGCGGAGATTGTTGTGCTGTAGCTACCTACATCGTTGAATAAAGGAGCATCGCTGAACTTTGCAGCGGCAGTTTCCGCGATACCAGCAACAATAAACACTGCACCAGCAGAAGCGATTGATAACACTTTTAGGGTAGTCACAGAACTTACTCCTTTATCAACTACGTATGCAGAATGAGAGATTATCAAATAATCTTACTGATAATATTGCTGACAGCAACGTTCTTTAGATACAGAATGCGACGCCCAAGAAAGCAGCCGCTTCGCTTCACGCATCCACACTGCCTACTCAACTTGATATCTTGGTAGAAAACGCGGGGTTAAGTCCTATGGTGACGACAACGAAAACCACTCAAGGGCGGGGTGTACTTAGAAACATTAGTTGGCAGACTTTTGAAACAATACTTGCAGAGATGGGGGAAGATCGTAACACTCGGCTGGCTTACGATCGCGGAACGCTGGAAATAATGACTCCTCTGATGCCTCATGAGCATAACAATAGACTGCTGGAACACTTGGTTTTCGCTTTAGCTGAGGAACTGAACCTCAACCTCAGAAGTGCTGGATCTCTCACTTGTAAGCGTCCAGACTTACAGCGGGGTGTTGAACCGGATTCTTGCTTTTATATTCAAAATGAACCGCTAATCAGACAGAAAAGGGATATTGACTTAACGATTGACCCACCTCCTGACTTAGCAGTGGAGGTGGACTATACCAGCGCTTCGGTTGACAGACTTTCAATTTATCTGGCTTTAGGTGTTCCGGAAGTTTGGCGTTATGACGAACCTGTGATGCAAATTTATCAATTGCGAGACGAAGTGTATGTTCCTTGCACTGTCTCTCCTACTTTTGCAAATCTACCCTTAACAACAGAAATTCCAGGGTTTCTGGAAGAAAGTCTAAGAATTGGGGAAATCCCCATGATTCGGTCTTTTCGCGCTTGGGTAAGGCAGCAAATAGAGCATCGTGACGACAATTGTTGAGGAGAATTGAGGACGCGATCGCTCGAAAGATTTATTATATTCAAAGTTTAATTATCCGGAGCTAATGTCTTATGCCTAACGTTGAGGAAGACGAAATCCGAGAGAATCGCATTGCAATGGAAATAATCGTCGATGCCTATGACGAAGAAGAACAGGCGATGGGATGGTACTACTACCTTAACGATAATCTTAACTTCCCCTTTAAAGCTAAGTGGGTGAGAAAGGGAGGCAAATCATCCTCACCTGAAGGCAAAGAAGTTGAGGTAGTGGAAATGTCATCAGAAGATGAATGCTTGCACGATATGTTTGTGGAAGTGCTTTACAAAGATGCTACAGGTGAAGATACGTTCTCGGCTCGTTTATCAGAAATAGAACCGATTGATGCTGATAGCGAAACCTTGGAAGCAATCGCAGACTGGCACTATTGGCTTGACAGAGGATACGAGTTTTAAAGGAGTCGTTTTAATGGCAGTTTATCAAGTCCGGCTGGTAAATCCAGCGATCGCGCTTGACCGTACCATCTCCGTGCCAGACGATCAGTATATTCTAGATATGGCTGAAGATGCGGGCATTCGATTACCTTCTGGGTGTAAGCAAGGGGAATGTTCGGCTTGTATCGCCAAGTTGGTGAGTGGTGAAGTAGACCAAAGCGAACAAAAATTTCTACGTCCAAAAGAACTAGAGGCTGGGTATACTGTTACCTGTGTGGCTTATCCGCTGTCGGATTGCACTTTAGAAACCCACCAAGAACAAGTGTTATATAAATCAGCTCTTTACTTTCAGCCAGATACTGCTAAATCTGAATAATTTTTGTGCGAATGCTTGCAATATTTCGGAACTAGCAATTCAGTCAGTTTTAACTAAAGATACAGATTGTTTTGTTGCCATGTTTTTAGGTGAAAATTTGGTTAAACTTGCCGCTACAAAAGTATTTACAGGGAAGATTATTGAGTGCGATCGCGCTGACGTATATGAAAAAGCCGAAGGATGCCGTTCTTTTGAGAAAGAACACACCGTTTTGAAGAAATGAAGGGTGAAATAGCTAGTACGGAGGATAAAAATGAGCCGGTTACTCTACGAAAACTCAGTCTCTCATAAAGGATATCTGATCATCCCATTTGTTTTTGGAATGGCGGATGGTCAAAATATTTACTCCTATACTTTACTTTCTGAATTAGGGCATAAAGGTAGATTTCATAAATTGGAAAATCCGGCTGGTATTTATTCAAGTTGCATTGATACGATTATTGAGGCAGCCAAAGAACATCTAGATGAGAATTCAGATGTTGTTAGCCAAAACGATTATTTTAAAAATAGATACATTTATCAAGATAATTTGATTATTGTTTATCAATTAGCAAGTAAATATTTTTACGATCATTATAAATCTGATAACTTAAATAATGTTGCCGCGCCAAAAATATTTGGAACTGAACAAGAGTGCATTACCTGGATAAAAGAGGGACTAGATAAGTCACAGATTAATCAACAAGTTTAAATTTTACGAGCATAAAAGTAAGGTGGACAATGCCCACCCTACTCAACGTTCTTTTTGGTACTATTTTGAATGAGAACGCGCTTGTTTCACCATTGCAATGAGCGTATGGTGAGCATCTTCGGCATCTTTGAGAATATGATCGAAGTGAATGCGTATCGGCACATCCGAACCTTTGACTTGTGCCATGAGATTCATACCTTCTGGATCTACTGAAACCATTTCTGCCTTTGCAGCATCGGGAGAATTACCATAAGTTTGGGCGTAAAGAACGACAGCATCAGCATGATCGTCGTTCATGTGAGCGCAAATGCGATCGCTTATTTCAGACGTTATTGCATCGGACATTAGATAGCATCCTCTGATGTAATTAATTAAGAATGTTTAGCGACAAAATTGGTAACTACATTGACGAATTCAACTGTTGACTCATAGGGTAGAACATTACGACCTAACATTTTGATACCCTCAGCATTAGGTAAAGACTTCTGATAGTCAGCCAAGCGTTCATCGGGAGTTTCACCTTTGCCAGCTTGACTAATGCTGGATGCCGTGTCGCCGACGACTACTAGAGTGGGTTGAGAGATAGATGCGATCGCGTCTTGATAATCTTGCCGCCAAAACCCTGCTAGAAAGGAAAAAACAGCATGGCGAGTCTCTGGATCTGTCGCACCTTTCTCCAGCGTTTCCAGCCACTCCCGATCGACTGAATCAGCCTTTTCAAAGAGTTGTTTAGTTGAGAAAGAACGTAAGAACTGTTCGCGCCGCGCATAGCGATAAAAGGCACTCCCAAAAGGAGAGTCTAACAGATTCCAGGTAAGTTTTTGCCGCCAATTTTCTCTAGGTTTAGCAAGCAATGTCAAAGCGGGAGGGCCAGCCAGCACCAAGCCTCGAATAAAATTAGAATTCGTTTCTAGACGAACTAACTCAATTGCTACCGGCAGCAAAGCCCCTTGTACCACTACAATCACAGGTTTTTTTACTACAGTCTGCAAAAAATGTTGCAATTGCTGTGCCCAATCAAGAGGACTATAAGCCACATGAGGCATATCGCTCTCACCACATCCCAGTAAGTCTGGATTATAAATTGGATTCCGGAGACCCGCTTCATACCATTCTCGACAGAATCGCTGCCAAAACTTTCGGGATAATCCTACACCAATGGGATGAATTAATAGGAGGGGAGTCCCATCATTTGTATTTGGATTAATTGCGGTATGAACTTCGTAGGCGCAGCGATAATTTTCCCAATTGTAAAACTGCGTAGGAGTTACAGTTTCAGTTGCAGAAATTTGTAGATTTTGAGTTGAAGACAAGGGTTGCATAATTATCCAGAAAGCAATTAGGGTTAGGAGCATCCCAATCAGAGTAAAAACTCTTGATGGCTAAAATCGCGGATATACAAACGAAGCCTGATGAAAGCAGGTTTCAGCTTGTAGGCTTGTTTTTAGAAAAATGGGATGCGCTTTGCTCATTTTTTGGGTTGATGAGCTAAATTTTGAGTTAACTTAACAGTGCCTCCTGGCAAAGCTCAGCTCATCTATCGCTCGTAAGAATAAATATCTCCCGGTTGTTTGAATAGGGTAGATGAACGAGCAGAAAGCAATTGCAGATCGTCCTTATCTAGTTGAAAACTCAAAGCTTCTACATTCTTTTGAATCTGCTGACGATCTTGAGTAAAGCCTGAGATGACAGCCGCAACACCCGGCTGCTGCTTAACCCAGTTTAAAGCTACTTGAGAAATTGTTTTCTCATATTTTTTTGCCACCTGTGCCAACGTGTCTAGCATCTCTAAGACAGGTTGCCAGCCGCCGTGGGCGCGGATCATACTGTTGTAGTAGAAGCCACGGGCATGAGAGCCTTCGCTGGGGGGTGACGAGATGCCCCGGAACTTATCCGACAAGAAGCCGCCTGCTAGAGAACCGTAGGACAACAAAGCAATATTATGCTGGAGGCATAGACTTTGCATTGAGTTTTCTACGCGTCGGTCAATTAAGCTGTATTGCACTTGATGAGTGCTAATTGTGGCGTATTGCAAAGCTTTTTCTAACATTGGCGTATTGAAATTAGTAACGCCAAGTTTGCGAATCTTACCTTGTTCTAAAAGTTCTGCGAACACCCTAAAAGTAGAGGCAAAATCTAATTCTGGATTGTGCCAGTGGATTTGTACGCAATCGAGGGTATCGCGTTGCAAATTGCGGAGAGAATTTTCAATTTTGCTGCGAATTTGTGCCGGAGTTGGAATATTGCCGAAAAAGACGCCTTTGGTCAAAATGGTGCAGTTCCTTCCTGTCAGCAAGCGACCGAGAACACTTTCGCTGCGTCCGTAGATGTCTGCGGTATCGAAATGAGTAGTACCCAGCGCTAAGTAAATATCCAAAGCACGGGCAATATCGGTTTCTGGAATTCGTTTCCAACTGCGATCGTCGAGTTGCCAGCAGCCGACAATTAAAGAGGATTTTTCTTGGCTATTCATGCTTTCCGTCAATCTTCCTTGCAATTCATGGCAAAAAGGTGTAACTCTTCGCTAAATGCCCCCTTGACGATTATGCGCTTAAAATCGCTGACAAACCCCTCACGAATCGCCCAATTCCCTCGGCTGCGGTTTCTTTTTGCAGGGCACCATAGGCAACGCGCAGATAACACCCGTCTTCCATGCCAAAAGTTGTACCTGGAATAACCGCGACACCATGTTCGCGGATCAGTCTTTCTACCAAGTCCATTGCAGGTAATTTTGTATGGACTCTCAGCAGAAAATAAAAAGCTCCATCTGCTGGAGGAATGGTGCATAAATGTTGGATGTGATCGCATTCGTTGAGGACAATTTCTCGCACAGAGGCGATCGCTTCTAGCTTTTCCTTGCAGTAGCCTACTCCCGCTTGTAATGCCCCGAATGCGGCATACTGGGAAATCACCGGCGGACAAATCAAAATCGTATCCTGAATCTTCTTGACGGCGATGAGGAAGTGTTTCGGCATCACCATATACCCGATGCGCCAGGACGCGAAACCGTAAGCTTTAGACAGCGAGAAGAGGGAAATTGTATGGGGGTGGCTGTCTGGAATCGCTGCTGGGGAAAAATGCTGCACGCCGTTGTAAGTAAAATATTCATAGGCTTCATCGCTGATGTGATAGATGCCGCGATCGCGACAAATTTGATTCACTTCCCGCAATGAAGCTTCCGAATACACGGCTCCTGTGGGATTATTGGGCGAAATTGTGACAACTGCCCGCGTTTTTTCGGTAATTGCTTGCCGAATCGCCTCCGGACGTAGTTGATAATTCTCATCCGTTGCGACCAGAACCGGACGACAACCCGCCATTGTAATTGCCATCTCTTGGTTGAAGTAATAAGGCGTTTGGAGAATAATTTCGTCGCCGGGATTCGCGATCGCTAACATCACATTCACGAACGCCATGTTACTGCCAGCCGTGACTACAATGCAGTTCTCAGCATTCATGTCAATCGCGTTCTCAAATTTTAATTTTTGAGCGATCGCCTCCAGCAACGGCGAGATCCCTTGTACGGGTTTGTACTTGTGATTCTCTGGATCTGCCAGGAAATGGGACAGTTGCGCGATCGCTTCTGGCGGCGGACTATAATAAGCAACGCCTTGTCCCAAGGAAATCGTTCCCGGACAGCTACGAATCAATTCCCCAACAACGGGAATAATTGGCGACTGCACCGCCTGCATTCGAGAAGATTCGGTAAGCATACAAAACTCATCGTTCAGGGTTTATTGTGCGTATTTCATATTATTTAAAATTTAACAATTACCTTTTTCTTGTTCTCCTTTTTAAAGGAGTTTAGGAATCAAAGGGTGAATTGTACAAGCTTAAATCCCCTAGCCCACTTTAAACGGGAAAGCTGGAAATTTGCATACAGTGAAGCCGAGATTCCCGACTTCTCTAAGAAGTCGGGAATCTGAACCGATGGCATCTCATAACTCCAATAAGATTGCTATATTGTTTCTGGATGGCTTAATTGAAACCCAGCGGCTTTTAGCTTCTGAGTTGACACTCGCGCATTGTAAGGTCGAACACTTTTCTGGGATTCATCCCAAGAAACATTGGGTAGATTATGTTGCTTGCACACGCGGTCAAGAAGTTCTCGATAAGTCAAATGTGCATCATCTACTAAATTATAAATTCCTTGGAATTTGTGCTTGCGGGCAAACTCGATAGCAGCAACAATGTCATTTAGGTGAATCCAATTTGTTGGGTCTTCGCCATTTCCTGGGCGAGTTGTACCAACAACTCGACTGAATATTTTGGATAATTCACGACCTGGCCCATGAATCCCGCCTAAACGGAGAATGCAAACGCCTAGATTTTCAGTGGATGCTGATAGCAATACTTGCTCGGTATCGCAGAGAATTTGACCATTCTTATTAGCCGGTGCAACGGGTGATTCTTCATCCACCCATTCCCCATTTTTATCCCCGTAGACAGCATAACTCCCCGTATAGATTAGCTGTCGTACTGAAGGAGTTTGTTTTAAGGCTGAGACTAAGCTATGGGCAGTTTTTAAATAAGTTTCTTCATAAACATCGGCATTTTTTGCTCCAATACTCAGCAGTACAGTATCCTGATTTTCCAGCACCGATTGTAGACCTGCCAAATCATCACCTTTTGTAAGGACGACTCGTTGGCCAACTGCTTCTAATTCTGAAATTCGTTCGGGAGAAGTTGTGGTTGCGGTGACAGTAAATCCTAACTCCTGACGCCAATATTGGGCAATTGTCTTACCCACATAACCACAGCCGATGATTGCAACGTTCATGAAAATTTCGATGTAAATAAATCTAAAGGTAAATGACCGTACATCTCGTTAATTCCGTCTTCATTCGCAGACTGGCAGGACACCAAAACTCCACGATGTTCTCCTATGTACGGATTGAGATAACACAAGTTAGTCTTGGGGTTAAATTTAATATAAACAGAGCCATCAATCGGTGCTAAATCTTTATTGACTTCATAACCTAAAGCCATTGCATAGGTTTTTAAAGCTTTAATCCCTTGCTCTGTTGTATCGGCACAAACCCCTAGTATTTGGTTATCAGAAAGCTCACTTACCAAAAGTAGCGCTTGGCGAATTGAATCTTTATCCGGTGCATCTTCACTGGAATCTATCCTTAAGCAGTCGAAAACTTTGAGGATTTTATGTGCTTCTTGAACGGTTAAGTTTGACAAATTCTGGACAGACATAAATTCCTTGACTTACTGGGCTAATTCCCGCTCAATCGCTGCAATCAATTCTGCTGAATCTGGCTTCACACTGCTATTAAATCGATCCACGACTTCACCTTGCTTACTGACTAAGAACTTCTCAAAGTTCCAAGAAACATTTCCCGTAGGCTGTACTGCACTGGTAAGCCGAGCATACAGCGGATGCTGTTCTTGACCTTTGGCATGAACTTTGTCAAACATCTCAAAGCTGACGCCGTAGTTGGTCGTGCAGAAATTCACAATCTCTTCATTGCTACCGGGTTCTTGCGCTCCAAAGTCGTTGCAAGGGAATCCTAGAACGCGCAATCCCTGATCCTGGTACTTTTGGTTTAACTGCTCTAATCCTTTGTGCTGAGGCGTGTAGCCGCACTGGGAAGCGACATTCACGATTAAAAGGACCTTTCCGCCGTACTCGGAAAGTTGCTTATCTTCACCGTTGATAGTTTTTACTGCGATATCAGAGACTGTACTGCTCATTAATTTCATTCCTATACACCCTGATTGAGCTGTGTTTTCCCTTATCTGCGGTTAGCGATATTGGATTCTTCTTCGTTAGGGACGGGCGTTTTTTGACGGGCTGGCTTGTAATATTCTTGCCAAATTTCCAAGCTGAGGATACAGGTCATCAACCACACAATCCCTGCTGCATATCCAGCGACGACATCCGTAGGCCAATGGACGCCGAGATAAAGCCGACTCAGACCAATACCCGTAACCAATAGCAGTGTCCCGGTGGCGATCGCTATGTGCCATTTACTTAACTGCTTGACCAGCAAATAGCCAAGTGCGCCGTAAACAACCATTGAAATCATCGCATGACCGCTGGGAAAGCTGTATTGACCCACATCAATGACCCGATCCCAAAGCGCCGGACGGGCGCGACCAAATACCACCTTGAGTAAATAGTTTAAGCCAACTGCACCCACTCCAGCGATCGCAAGTGTTATGGCTTGCCCTCGCCGACCGTCTCGGTACAGCCAAATCCCGAAGCCCAAGCAAATGACCAGCAACACCGTGGGTTCTCCCACAAATGTGAATCCCAGCATTAGCCGATCGAGCAGCGGCGCGTGCAGGCTTCTGATAAACACTAGAATTGCCGTATCAATGGCTTGGGTTTCTTTGTCTAAAACTTCGTCAGCAATTTGGGCAAATCCCCACAACCCTAGGGCAGCAACGAATAGACCCGCTGCTGGAATCGTAAATAACAAGGGCAATATGTGCGATCGCCACCACTGCGGCAACGCGGAGATAACTCGCTTGGCAATTTCGCGCATAATCTGGCGGTTCTAATTTGCTAGAGGCTAGCCCAAGCTTGGGCAACGATGTCGCTAAGCCAGTGTCTTTGTGCCTGATCCAGCAGACTATCTTCTTCTAGCACTTGAGCGGTTAATTCGTCTAAAGACTGCCCCTCTTGACGGGCAATTTGAACGACTCCAGCGATCGCTGCTGCCACTAATTCTTCATCAACGGGCTTTTGCCGTAAGGCGACAATTTCTTGAGGACTGGCTGGGATGGGATAATTCATGGCGTAGGTCATAGTCTATGGGCGGGTTTAAAGGATTCATCGCTCAGGGCTTTCGTCGTGAGCGGTTCCCCGCCCGTCCAACAGTTGCACCCCTGTACATTAAGAAAATGAGAATTGTGTAAAGTTTTTTAATCGATTCTAAGCAATTCGTATCCGGAAGTTTAGCGCACTTTGACCCCGGTTCACTCTGTCTTTCTCAGGAATAGGTTCCCTAATGCAGATCGCCAATATGAGAGAAATACTTTACTTAGAAGTTCCTACCCCGGATACAGCCGCCGTCCGTGCCTGGTTGCAACAAGAGTACGATCCAGGAGCAGGGGAGAAAATGCTCACGCCTGACGGTATCAGGCTGCAATTTCCCAATCCTGAGAGTCTTAAGAAAACGGATACAACCCAAAATCCCGCAATTCCGCAACCCGAACTCTCAATTTTTATTTGGTCGGTGCAGCGAACCACGTATCTGAAGGTCTTCCGTTGGGCACAGCAGGCTATCCCCGATGAAAGAGAGATCCTGAAACAACTTACCTCCAATCTGAGAAGCCGGTTTCCCCAACAATATCCAGAACCACCGGCGATTGATTTGTCAAAGCAATCTATCTTTGAAGCTTTGGCTCACGATTACCCGGAAACCGTCCGCTTCTTTCAAAAAATGCCGAACGGGGAATATGACCTGAATCGCGTCTATTGGTGGGAGAAACGTTGGCGCGAGAGCGTTCGCAATCCGAAACAGCCAGCGCAGGTTATCTTCCGAAGAGACAGGGAAATCAGGAATCAAAAGGGAGATGAAGCCTTCACTGACTCCTCCGCCCTCCCCTCTCAGTCCATCCTTCGGGAAGGCGAAGCGCCCTCAGCCCTCAGCCCTCAGCCCTCAGTCCTCTCCCCTCAGTCCTCTTCCTACGACCTGATTTATGTAGGTGGTGCCTTGGGCGTCATCCACGCTGCTGTCATGGCTCAACTCGGCTACCGGGTGCTATTACTGGAACGGCTCCCTTTCGGGCGCATGAACCGGGAGTGGAACATTTCCCGCGATGAATTTCAAAGCTTGATTGATTTAGGCTTATTTACCCCGGCGGAATTTGAAAGCATTATTGCCGCGGAGTATGTAGATGGGTTTCACAAATTCTTTGATGCCAATAATCCACCCAAGCTAAAAGCACAGGTATTGCATACCCCAACGGTACTGAATGTGGGATTGGACGCCGAGAAACTACTGCGTCTGTGTGGGGAAAAACTCACCAAAGCCGGTGGGGAAATTTGGGATGAGACGGAGTTTATCCGAGCGGATCTTGAGCGATCGCAAGTTACCGTACAAGCGAAACATCTGCCCAGCCAAGCTCAGCGCCAAGCTAGCGGACGCCTGCTAGTAGATGCGATGGGCACTGCTTCGCCGATTGCGTGGCAGTTGAATGGGGGTCGCACTTTTGATAGTGTTTGCCCAACCGTTGGGGCTGTGATTGCCAGCGGGTTTGAGCCGGGGGTGTGGGATGCCCAATACGGGGATGTGCTGAACAGTCACGGCGATATTTCGCGGGGACGGCAGCTGATTTGGGAGTTATTCCCCGCTGAAGGTGAAGAAGTGACCTTCTACTTATTCCACTATCATCAAGTGCATCCCGATAACCCCGGCTCGTTATTAGAAATGTATGAAGATTTTTTCAACATTTTGCCGGAGTATCGCCGCTGCGATATGGAGAAGCTGGTGTGGAAAAAACCGACATTTGGGTATATTCCGGGTCACTTTAGTGTTGGAAGTCGCGATCGCACGGTTGCTTTCGATCGGCTAATTAGCATTGGCGATGCCGCCTCTCTCCAATCTCCCCTCGTTTTTACCGGCTTTGGTTCCCTGGTTCGCAATCTCTCCCGTTTAACCAACCTTCTCGATACCGCCCTCAAACATGACTTGCTCCAAGCCCATCACTTAAATCAGATTCGCGCTTATCAAAGCAACGTCTCCGTTACCTGGTTATTTTCTAAAGGCATGATGGTTCCCACCGGCACCTACTTACCGCCGCAGCGAATTAACTCGATGCTGAATACCTTTTTCGGGCTTTTGGCGACAGAACCCCCAGAGGTGGCAGACACGTTTATTAAAGACCGAGTGAATTGGCTAACCTTCAATCGACTGGCGCTAAAAGCCGCTTGGATCAATCCAGCTTTGCTGTTATGGATTTGGCAACTTGCCGGTGCTAAAGATATCTTCCGCTGGCTGGGCAGCTATTTCAGCTTTACACTTCATGCCCTAGTTGTTTGGTTGCTGGGGGGTTGGTTTCCGGGTGCCCTCCGGCGTCTACAACCTTCACTAGAAGAACACTATCCTGCTTTGTGGTTATGGCTGCTGGCTCAGAGCTATGCCCTCACTGCTGGGATGGGGCGTCCTCAAAAGAACCATCAGCTTTCTACGCGGAAAGAGCAGAGGCAAACGTCTTCCGAGCGGGTCGCGATTAAAAATTAAAAATGCAAAATTAAAAAGAACAATGTTTAATTTTGTATTTTTAGGACTTACGCCGAGATCCCCCTTGCATCTCCCTTAAAAAGGGGGAACCGGAAAAGCCCCCTTAAAAAAGGGGGCTAGAGGGATCTAGATTTCAAGCTTTCAATGCGTAAGTCCTGATTTTTAATTTCTACGCGCCAGTTTTTCTGGGAAACGTTGGCAATTCTATCGACGCCAAGGATTTCCGCCCTTTCGGGGGACGTGTCGGATAAAGGAGAGGGGAAGGCCAGTTTGGTTGGGAGGGGATGGCATCAGGGCGCTGGGTGGGCACAGCAGCCGGAAATTCTCTGCGAGATATTACCTCCTCTTCTTGCTCAGCATTGTCTCCACTCGCATCTTCTGACCAGATTGCCTCTGGTTCAGAAGGCTCAAAGATGTACGAGGAAGGAGAAGCTGATTCGGTATTTTCTAGGGCATAGATCGTTCCAGCTTCATCGTTCTCATCTGGCTCGAAACTGACAGCCAGCAGCAGGTCTTCCAGTTCGTTCTCAATCGCGATACTTTCCTGGGTAGAAGCGATCGCTAATTCATCGCTGAAATCGTCGTTACCAGAGATTTCCAGCTCAGGGGGCATGAGAAAATCATCCATGAGCGGATCGGAGTCTGAGTCTAGCATTCCCCATTGCCATATCTCCTCTTCATCGGTGGCTTCGAGGCTCTCAGAGGCGGGTATTTCTTCTAACGGCTCCCATTCCCTCGAAACGAAGGCAGTTGGCTCTGTAATCGGTGCATAAGCCGGAGATGGTACTGAAATCTCCCAATCTTCCTCATTCTGGGCGGGGTCTTCCTGAAATGCAGGTTGCGCTGACCAAGGTTGAATAGGCGGCGCTTTGGGGAGCAGAGATTGAGAATCGTGGGCGTTTTTAAGATGGCGATGCGCCCAAGTGGGAGAAGGTCTGGTATCTGGTTCGATTTGGGTGGGGGGAGGCATTTCCAGACACTTTTCTAACGCCGACTTGAATTGCAGGGTTTGGCGCTGCTGGCGTTGCAAACGGGTACGGAGTTCGCGGATTGTATTTTCGCTTTGCAACAGCGCGTGAGATTGTTCGTTATAGCGTTGCTGGGTGAAGGCACATTCCCGTTCTAGCTGGGCGATGCGTTCTTGGCTGTTTTCCAGCTGTTCTGTTACGGTTTCAATTAAGATCTGTTGGCGCTGGGCAGCTTGATGAGACGATTCTAGTTCTCGGAACATCCGGGTGACTTGTTCTTGCGTCCCGTTGAGTTCCTGGGTTGTAGAGGTGAGGATATTTTCTTGAGCTTGCGATCGCTGTCTTTGCAATTGCAACGCCTCCTGACAATCCCCCAGTGCCTTCTCTAGGTGATTCACTCGGCTGACTAAGTCCCGATTGCGCTGACGCATCTCCGCCAACAGTGGAAACAAATTTCCCGCCTCTGCTGGCAATGACTGCGGCTCAGACTTTTCCCGATGCACCCCATCCCCATCATCAGTTGTCTTTGCGGCATTCGCCTCATCGTCTACTAGCGCGGGTGAACGATGCACTAAGCTGACGACTTCTATTACTTCCACGAGAGTCTCGTCCTGTGCCGGTGCTGTCTCCTGTACAGGATCAAGGTTAGGATCTGTTTCATCCTTCACCGGATCTTCCACAGGATCGTCCATTGGAGAATCGGTTGATTGGGGGAAGGACTGGGACTGGTTAGCTTCTTGGGGGGTGTCAGCTTCACTCATTGCTCTGATTTAAGAGAAGGTCATGGGTGCTTGGAATGGACTAGCTGTAGCTTTATCAATTCACAGCTTTAGTTGCGCCTAGATTGCAATAATTCTAATAAGATTATTCCACGACGCTCTCGGAGTCACTCTACCATTTTCAAATTTCGCATCGACGAGGAAATCGAACTCAAATTGCTTGAGGTGCGACACGCACAAGAAGTTTATGCTTTGGTTGATTCTTGTCGCACCTCCCTACGGGAATGGCTTCCCTGGGTTGATGGCTCGAAAAGTCCTGAAGATACCAAGTTTTTCATTGAGGCTGCATTGAAACAATTTGCCGCCAATAATGGATTTCATGCTGGCATTTGGTATCAGGGCAAAATGGCAGGAGCAATTGGATGTCACGAAATTGATTGGGAAAATCGAGCCACTAGCATTGGGTATTGGCTGGGCGAGAATTTCCCAGGATGCGGGATAATGATTAAATCGTGTCGCACTTTGGTAAATCATACTCTGGTTGAGTTGAAGCTGAACCGAGTTGAAATTCGCGCTGCTGTGGAGAACTCTAAAAGTCGAGCGATTCCAGAGAAACTAGGATTTACCAATGAAGGAACGCTTCGCCAAGCTTGTTGGTTATACGACCATTTTGTAGATTTGGTTGTTTACGGGATGTTGGCACGCGATTGGCAAAGGTTAGCCCCACAATAATACTTTTCAAACTTAGGGCAGAAGGCGTTGCGCTCCGACAGGACTATTTTGCCCCTAAAGCATCACTCAACAAATCCCGATGCATCAGTGCCCGATCGACTAAAGATTGTATTTGATGGGGTGACAGGGGGTCGCCGTTGACGTAGTGTTCTAACCAAGTTTGACTAATCAAGTTGGGGTCGTCAGGCAATTGGGTTAAGTCCCACCCTGGCATATTGAGTTCTTCCATCAGCAAGCTAACTTTGGGGTCGTAGCTGAGGGCGAAACAACGGCATTCTTGTGCTGCCGCCATAATTAAGCTGTGGTAGCGCATCCCGATTGCCATCTCGACACCCTGAAATAATCCTTTCAATTCTCTAGGGTCTTGAAGAGAAAAAATATGGCTGGCACCCGTTAATTGCGGTTGAATTGACTGAGCGATCGCTAGATCCTGACTTGCTTGAAATGGCACCAGTAAAATGCAGGTCTGAGTAGCTTTTTGAAAGTCAATCAAGGCGCGAGTTAAGTTATCAAGTCGGGCGGGAGTCAGATGGGGATGCGATCGCAAGGTGACGGCGACTCTGGGTGCTGGTAAATCCCACAGTCCCTTCACTGGCTTCGCGTCTAACGCCCAAACCGGGTCTGGGGCTTGGATATAGGGGATTTTCCAATCCATCAGCAGGGCAGCAGAGGCGCGATCGCGCACGCTGACGGCATGGCAACCCGCGATCGCTTTTCGCGTTATCCAGCGAGTCGAATTGCGGTTCAAAGGGCCAATTCCCTGCGCCCAAGCAATGGTTTTTAAGCCCCGCTTCTGGGCTAATCCCATCAATCCCGCGTAGTAGAGGGGACTTAGGGCACTGGTGGCGTCTTGCATCAGACTCCCACCGCCCCAGATGAAAACATCCGATTTACGGAGTGCTTGCTGCACTGGGAAAAAAGCTTTGCGCGAGCAACTTTCTACGCCATAGCGATCGCGCGTCTTTTTCGGATTCCCAGAAAGCACAATCGGCGTCACATCAGCCGGTAACATTTGCAGCAACGATGCCAGCAATGCTTCATCGCCTGCATTGCCCTGCCCATAATATCCACACAAAACCGCTCGAATTCCCATGCTCAAACTTTACCAGCAAAGCCGAGCGGTACTATAAGAAAAAGAGTGATGAGTTTTGAATGATGTTAGCGAAGCGGTGCTTAGCACGGGTTGAGTTAAGACTTCTAATTCAAAACTTCAACCTCGACCCTCAAAAACTTCATTTATGCACGCACTCTCAATTCCTACCTGGATTATTCACGTTTCCAGCGTCATCGAGTGGATTGCCGCTATTTGGTTGATCTGGATTTACGGCGAAGTAACTCACAATCGGGCTTGGTGGGGATTATCCTTTGCCATGCTACCGGCATTAGTCAGTGCCATGTGTGCCTGCACTTGGCACTATTTTGACAACCCAAAATCCTTAGAATGGCTGGTGACGCTTCAGGCTGCGATGACTTTGCTGGGTAACTTCACCCTTTTGGCGGCTGCTTGGTGGATTTGGCGTTCATCACCCGTGGCTAATCAAAAAGACGATGCGCCAATTATCTCTCCAAAATCACGGTAATGTCTAAAGAAACCCTTTTTGCACTCTCTCTATTCCCCTATTTAGGCTTTCTCTGGTTTCTAACGCGAAGCGGGCAGATGCCGCGTTTAGCTTTAATTGGTTTCTACATGACCTTGGTTTTTGTGGGCGTCACAATTCCGGCTGGAATTTATGCCCAAGTTGCCTATGGGGAATCCTTAGCAAATGTCGATTGGCTGCACGGTGGCGCAGAGGTTTTTCTGACGCTTTCTAATATTCTGATTGTGTTGGGATTTCGGCAGGCAGTGATTCAAAAACGCCAAGTCATTAAGTAAGGGAAACCTCACGCTTTCTCCCTTTTAGAAGGTAAGTTTCCATTTCTCCTTTGCCTTTGACCTGAATCGAGCCTCTCTGCTCCAACGCATATCGATTCTGTAAGTATTCGTAAGTTGTAGCCGTTACTTGAATTTCACCTGGCAATCCGTGGGATTCCATCCGGCTGGCGATGTTCACGGTATCCCCCCAAAGGTCATAGATGAACTTTTTAGTGCCGATAACTCCAGCAACTACCGGGCCAGTATTAATGCCAATGCGGATACTGAGTGTTTGATGATGTTTGGCGTTGAATTGGTCAATTTCTTTTTGCATATCGATTGCCATTTGGGCGATCGCTTCTGCATGATCGGGTCGGGGTTCGGGAAGACCTCCTACCACCATGTAGGCATCGCCAATTGTCTTGATTTTCTCCAAGTTATGCCGTTCGGTGAGGCGATCGAACCCGGAGAAAATTTCGTTCAGCAACCAGACAAGTTCTTTCGGTGATATCTTTTCTGAAAGCTGAGTAAAGTTAACCAGATCGGCAAATAAAATCGTCACTTCAGCAAATCCATCGGCAATGTTACTTTGCCCGTCTTTGAGTTGTCTGGCAATCGGCTCTGGCAAGATATTAAGTAACAAGTTGTCAGACTTCTCCTGTTCTACCGTCAGTTGCTGATTTGACTCCCGCAATTGCGCCGTGCGTTCGATGACGCGCAACTCTAGCTCCTTGGAAGTTTGGCGCAGCCTGCCGATCACCAGAGCAATTCCTAACAGCCCCAATAGAGATAGGAGCGCTAACATTACGAAAGTTCCTCGCAGTCCTGCATGAGTTTTTGCCATGAACTCATCCAGAGGACTGGAGATTTCCAAAATCCCTCGAACATCCCCTACTTTCCAGTCTTTTTTAGGGCTATCTGGGTGAGTATTGTGGCAAGCAACGCAGCTAGCCTTCATGAGATCGGCTTGTGCATATCGCAATGACAAACGCCCTTGAAACTTCTCCAAGCGAACAAAGGGTCGATCGGGATGTTGCCTCAAGGCGCGAAGCGCTTCCCACTCAAAATTGTCTTTGGGGCCACCTGTCGCTTGCCGCTGGCGAAAGGGATACTCACTATAAAGTCGGACTGACATCCCAGGGTTTTTTTGAACGAGGCGGTGACTGAGTTCTATCAAGAATGTCGCTGGTACGGGAATTGCCTTTTCTAGAGCAGTGTAGTTGTCGGTAATGGTGATTTCAGGAACTGCTTCTATCCGCTTCAGGATCTCGGAGCTGTAGAGAGTGCGTGCTTCCTCTATCGCTTGGGCATACAAGGCTGCATTCTGAAGTGCTTGTGATTGAATTAGGTTTGACGAGAGATGGGACATATTCCACAAAGCTCCCGCTACTCCAGCACACAATAGGAGTGTCAAGACCAGAATTGTCTGTTTATTTAGCAATTGAATGATTTTTGCTAGACTTTTCGCAATTGACTGGCGAATTGTACGCCTATCTACACGGGAGCCTTGCAGCGTCATCGAATCTCTCCTACTGTTTCCTATAGCGATACCTTATATTCCAAGCAGAACACCCTTTAGCTTCTGTTTTAAGCTACGACAAGCCTAACTAGACTACCGCAGTCAGGCTAAATTTCCGGAGACTTTGCAAAAGAGCAAAAGTTTGAGGCTTGTTCTAGCGCCACGCTGAAAAAATGCCTTATGTCAAGGTTTTACACCCATTTTTTTATCTATCTTTTATCTAAATTAGGATTAGATTTTACTGACTAAACGTTGGCACGCTTTGAATTGACTTAAATAATATAAATTTTCAATACTATTATTAGTAGACAAGTTCTTATTTATTAAATTTATTGTATCACAAAAACTTTATTACAATCTAGATACTAGCAATAATAATTTGAATATCGCCATAAATAAACAATTTTAAAAGTTCGCATAAAATACCTAAGATTGACGAGCGTTATTATAAGCGATCGCCCATTAAATCTACATACTACTTGAAGAATTTTGATAAACATTCAAGACAAAAATGTTACGAGTTTAAGGTTTTATATCCTCCCAATAGAAGTAGCCAAACCACCACAATTAGCCAATGAATTGCCACGGGCATCCATAGAGAGCCACTTTGAAAATAGGCAAGAGTACAAATAACACCTAGAAGTGCTGCCAAGAATAGAAAAACTGGATTAAAAAAAGTTCGGAGTCCATCGGGATAGAAAGTTACGGCATTTAGCGGATGGTATATGATAAACATTGCTAAACTAATACCTCCCCAAAGCCATAGAGTAGTAGGGGTAGCTTTTTCTGTAGGGTGAGGAAGTAGTAAGATCCGAAAAAATAACTCTTCAGATATGGCGGGAGACAACAGACAACGCGCCATTACACCAATAATCATTTCCCAGGATGTTTCTACATCAAGTTTTAAAAAACCAAATTTGAATCCAATAGGTAGTGAAATTAAGGTATATATCAGTACCAAAGCAGCAGAATATAGCCACGCTTTGGCATCAGGAGTTGTAGAGGCGGCTGTAATTAAGCGAGAGACAATTCCCAGGCTTGGCGTAAGCGCGATCGCATCTAGCGAAAGCTCAAACGTGGCTGCGATCGCTGGTACATTACTAATATACGCATCAACCATTAAAATACTTCCTTTAATAGGTGTTTCCTCAAAATAAAATTCTGTTATCAATAGCCTTTTTCGTTAAGTGAAGTAATCTGCCAGTATCCTATACTATAGGCTTAATGAATATCCCTCGGAAAAGAAAAATTCGGTAATAGTATAAACAAAGTTATCTGTGTAAAAAGGGTAGATTAAGAGGTACATACGGGTAAGTTTAAACTCTGCGTACCTCTGAGTAAACCATTTCACCCTTAATGTTGAAAAACATACTGTTAAGCAAGTTTGCGAAGCTTTCTCTTAATGAGAATCTCTACCTGTCGGAAGAGATAATGGTCAAATTTGTGTAACAAACTTGAAGAATTAGTACGGCTTTAATAATAAAAATTCTCAACTTTAACTTGGAGGGACATTATGGGAATCGGCGATATGTTCAGAAACATACCCGGTTTGAATAGGGAAGGAGGCGATCGAGATCGGGAGTATAGCGATCGCAATGAAGATCGGGAGTATAGCGATCGCAATGAAGATCGAGAGTACCGCGATCGCAATGAAGATCGAGAATACCGCGATCGCAATGAAGATCGAGAATACCGCGATCGCAATCGGGAGTATAGCGATCGCAACGAAGATCGGGAATACCGCGATCGAGATCGGGAGTATAGCGATCGCAATGAAGATCGGGAATACCGCGATCGCGATAGGTATCGTGACGGAAATGATGATGACGATGATGACGATCGCAAAGATAGATATCGTAGTGAACATCGCGATGATGATGACGACGATGATGACGAACATAAGCACAGCCATCGCCGCAAACACCATGACGATGATGACGACGACTAAAATGGTCGGGTTGGATTAACCATCCACACAATCTGCCAAAGAATTAAATGGCGTTAGCTCAATAGCTGACGCCATTCCTGCTTAAAATGAACCCAGGCAATACTTTTAAGCTTAAAATCTGTCGTAGACAGGAAAAAATAAATGCAGAATTCATCAGCCTCGACGGGGCAAATCCGCGCCCACGTAATCGTTTCAGGAACCGTTCAGGGAGTTGGTTTTCGGTTCTCAACGTTGGATGAAGCGATCCAGCTAGGCGTCAGCGGCTGGGTGCAAAATCTCCCCGATGGGCGTGTAGAAGCTGTTTTTGAAGGAAGCAAGGCAGATGTTGAAGAGGTAATTCAATGGTGTCACAAAGGGCCACCTGCTGCTGTGGTGAAAGCGGTGGCGGTTGAATACGAAACGCCAGAAGGATTGCGCGGATTTGAAATGTGGCGATAGAGGCAATTTTAGCAGGTCGCGATGACTCCACTTCTACGGCGATCGCCAGCGCCGGTTATTAATCCTTCCGAATTTTCCATGACACTATGAACGCCACCAAAAAACATATTCTTCTGTTTCCAAAAAATCAATTCATTACTACCTGGAAGCATCAGATTTTTAAGTTCTTCTTCGCTAAAGCCGGGTTCAAGATTAAAAATATCACTTTCCCAATGAACGCGAGGATGATTTACTGCTGCATCAACGTCCATTTTAAAATCAATAATATTAGAAATAACTTGTAAAATTGCAGTTCTAATTCGATTCGAGCCACCAGAACCTAAAACAATTTCTGGTTGATTATTCTTAAGAACAATAGTTGGAGCCATCATCGAAGAAATTCGCGTATTTTCTTCCCAGTTATGAAATCCATGCGGATTTAAATCGGCTTCTCCTAGCATATTATTCAGCATAATCCCAGTTCCCGGAATTACATAAGAAGACCCCTCTCCGTTGGAAGTGGTAACACTCGCCGCATTACCTTCGCTATCAACCACACTGATATGAGTAGTGCTTCCCCATTTATTGACAACTTCAGTTAATTGACCTTCATAAATAGCCAAATGTTCAGATGATAAAAAAGTTTGGGCAATATCTTCTGTATGAGTATAAGCGTCATATCTATCTGTTCTGGCTTCATTGGTTAGGCGCATCACATGAGCTAATATTGCTAAATGGCGAGAACTGCCAAACTCTATATTAGTTAAATCAACTTTTGAAAGCAGTTCTAAAGCAAAAGCAATCAGAATGCCGCCAGAACTGGGTGGAGGATTGGTTAAGAAGGTGTTCCCCCGGTAATTCATCACCAGAGGATTTCTCTCGATTACTCGATAATTCTTAAGGTCTTCTAAGGTTAAATAACCTCCATAATCTTGGCAGTCATTAACCAAGCGTTGGGCAATTTCACCCTCGTAAAATTCTCTGATTCCACTTTCAGCTAAATAAGTTAACGTATCAGCAAAATCACTCATCAAGACTGTTCCTCCAGGCTGAACAAGTTTCCCCTCTGGGGCAAAAACCTGCTGCATCTCTTTAGAGCCAAGCAGCATGGGGCTGAGGATTGTCAAACAGTAATAGGTAAAATCGTTTAGTTCGACACCCGTTTTTGCATAACGGATTGCCGGTTCAGCAACCACATTAAAAGGTAATCTCCCTAATTTCTGATGAACGTGAAAAACGCCCTTGAGGTTTCCAGGAACAGCCATTGAACCAAGCCCAATATGGAACTCTTGGACTGCATCGCCAAAATTAATTGCAACTGGATAAAAATTAAGCTGTTCCTGACTTTTTTTCTGTCGTGGTGTTTGAGAAAAGAAGTCAAACAAAATATTTTGATTATTCTGAGTATGGGCTAAAAGAAACCCACCACCCCCCGCAGATGTCAGCGCAGTTTCGGTAACGCAAGAGGCTAGGATTGCAGCCGCCGCTGCATCAAATGCGTTCCCCCCTAATTGGAGCATCTCAATTCCAGCTTCGGCTGTTTTTTGATGTCCAGCAGCAATAACACCGTGAGTTTTTTTATACATAAATATTGAGTACGAAAAGCTAGAGGGAATAGAGGTTAGATAGTAGAGATATTGGGCACTCTACATCAAGTAAATTTAACTTGGAAAGCCTATCCCTCAGAGGACAATGCTGCTAAATTTAAGGCAAAAACTTTAATTATTTGCTCGGAAGACTGGATAATTTTTGCTTTCGTAAATTTTCTGCTAGGGATGCTGGGTCAAGACCAGAATCCCGATAAGCCTGTATTGCACGCTCTCGCCATTCCAAATTAGCCTCACCTGGAAAACTACGTCTTAGGTCACGAATAACAGAGATTGCACTTTCTGCCCACGCTCTAAATTCTTTTTGATTCCAGTAACAAACATCTGAAGTATGAGGCTTAGCACCATCCTCTATGCTTTCGCAAGGTGTAATAATTACCGGGATAATTTCTGCATCACTACGAAGCTGAACATTAGCTTTAATCCAGTTAGGATGTGAAGCTACTTGTCTAACTTTGTTTGCTCCTAGTGGTGATTTTTGGCTATTAACTGAATGGTCTTCAAATACAATACAAAAGCCATCATCAGCCATCCAGTAGGGATCGGGAGCCGCGTTTGATTCAGAATTCGCTACTTGATACCCCAACAGACGTCCTAATCTTTCATGACCGTCTTCAAAAGCTTTAGAATCTTCCTGAGAGTCTTTAATTCTATCCAAATTCTCAAGAATTGTTTTAACCTCAGCTTCAAATTTAGTATTATTGGCAGTACCGAGTTCTGATAGTTGTGCTTCTAATCTCTCAATTACAGCAGTTAGTCTCGAAGCATCAGTATGATTCTCTTGAGTAACTCCAATATTTATACGAGAGAGTTCATAGAGCCATCGGATTTCAGTTGTCTGAGCAGCTCGCTGGAAGAAATCCCGTGCAACGCTCTCCATATAAGTAATTCCATTTTTTGTAGCGATCCAAGCTGCACTGCCAGCTAAATAATACCAAAAGGCTCTATAGCCTTTAACCTCATCTCCACTAAGCGAATTTAAAACAGAACGACACTCTTCAACTGCTTTCTCATAGTCACCATTCCAAAGCGCATATTGATATCTCAATTCGTAAGTAACAGCATTTTTCAATTTGTCTATGCCTGGAAGTTGAGATTGTTGAAGTGTGCCTCTGAGGGAGATTATTTCTTCTTCTGCCTCATTCCACTCTTCCTTATGTTCTAGAAAGATACGCAGATTATCAAGAAAACTTTTTGCTTCAACATCCTTAGATTGTTCATTTCCAAACTCAAGTTCAGCTTGAACTTCTGGATGCAAAAATGGTCTTTTATCCTTATCAAGTAAGAATTTATTCAATTCTTCTCCAAGGACTATTACTGCGGCATAGTCATTAGCCGCTCTCGTACAACGTCCGACTGCCTGGACAATTCGAGTTAAAATGCGGTCATTGAAGAGAATGGAAGCAGGCATTCTAGTTACAAGGAATTTTTCTTGAAGGTTCGTTGCCCGTTGCAATCCTTTCACAATTAGAAGGCGACATTCATCCCCAGCCAAATCAATGCCATCATAACGGTTTGCAACTACTGCAACAGCTTTTTCTGCTAATACGAAAGGCTGCTTCGATTGTTCAATCTGAGCCGCGTCAAATATTTTGCTACCAGTTTTTTCCCGTATTTTGTTTTTGAATTCAGTAGAGGTATGTTCATTTGGCACTAGCACAAGAGACCTTGGGGTTTCTTTGATCATGTCGATTGCAAGGTTGAGCGCAAGTTCTTCATCTAAACATCTTTCCGGGAACAAAAACAATCGACGACCAATAGCCTGCTTATCCCAGCCCTCTGGAACTGACAGACGGACTATTTTTTCTATACCTGAAACCCGTTCAAGCTCTCCCCCTTCTCCTAATGTTGCAGACATATAAATGCGTTGTTTAGCATTATAAAATGGCTGATGGCTACGAGTAGGTGGCAAAATGGGGCGTATCAGTATAGAGTTAGAGCTGCTGTATATATGACATGAAAATAAATGATTTTGCAAAACAGACCAAGAATACTGTAAGTCAGTCCTGTCCTTAATATGCACATCAAGTATTTCAGTAATTTCTGTGAGTCTACCGTATAGATTGGGGGTTGGAATCTTTTCAACCCATTGGGTATCTCCAATATCATCACAATTGCCAGATAATCGACGGTAGTGTTCATCCGATACAATTCCGCGCATAGCTGAAACTAGAGCTTTAAAAAGGGCGCTATGCTCTGGCTTATCTCTTTCAATCAAAAGAGACCAATATTTTGCTATATAGTTTTCAGCAGCGTGGGCATCATCAAGAATTATTAGGTCTGCATTATTCAAAAATGGATTTGTATTAAATAAACCACTATATGTTGTAACGGCGAGTGTTTCTGCATTTGTATACTCAGCCTTGATAGCAGGAGAGTACTCAGTTTGTTTGCCAACAAAGGCATTTGCCTTGATTCCATATTTGCTTAATGATTGCTCAACTACTTGATTGACAAGCTGACGAGTAGGGCATAGATATACCACTCTCTCGTTAAAACGGCGACGACGCCATTCTCCAATCAGAAGCGCCACCAGAGTTTTACCACTACCAGTTGGAAGCTGTAGGGCAACGTCTGAAGCATTCAGAACTTGCTGCTTGCAATATTCTCTAAGTATGTCAGCTTGATGGGAAAGTAGCCCTTCAACTTCTCGATTTCTCAAATCTCGGAAAAGTGCTTCAGGGGTCTCGGCGGATATGCTGGAGTGACGTATTTTCTTAAATGCCATATTTTTATCTATCTGTAGATATAGGGGTGAAACAACGGGCTATCGTACTTTGGTATCTGTGAGAGTATGATGGCTTTTAACCTTGGGAAAAGTGCTATCGCTTGCCACATTCAAGCCCTCTATAGATTCATCATAGAGGGTGGAAATTCTTCTAAATAGAGTTCTGTTGCTTCTTTGAGATTAGCCATTGCTTCTTCAATCGTTTCTCCCTGGGTGGCAGTCCCTACTTCAGGGCATTGTGCCACATATACATCCTCTTCCCAATACACAATTGCAGTAAAAATTTGAGACATTTTTTGGCAAAATTGGCTGAATTTTGGCTCTATCACTCTAGTTTAGGGCATCCAAAGCGATCGCTTTTTTATCAAAAGTGCGATCGCTCTCAGCTTGGATGAGGGTGCATCCAGGTAGCGATCGCTTCCCTAAGATGTGCTTCGGGGAATCCTTGCAGCTAGGGTTCAGCGTTTTTATTAATTTTTTTATCTAAGTTAGATGAATTTTTTCACCCTGTCTATAACATTACATTTGGACTTCAATCCCTAACGCATACAAAAACCAGGAATTATACCCGATGGAAACTCAATTATTCAACACTCATATTGAAGAATCGCATATTCTCTTAACTCCAAATGAAGTTAAATCAAAATTACCTTTAACAGATGAGGCAGAAAAAACCGTTTTAAACTTTAGGAATGAAATAGAGGATATCCTAGATGGGAAAGATAGTCGAAAATTTATTGTAGTTGGCCCTTGTTCTATCCATGATATAAAGTCGGCTGAAGAATACGCCTATAGACTAAAAAATCTCTCCGATCGAGTGAACGATAAGCTGCTGCTGATCATGAGAGTGTATTTTGAAAAACCAAGGACTACTGTTGGATGGAAAGGATTAATTAACGATCCGGATATGGATGATTCTTTCCACATAGAAAAGGGTTTATTAACTGCACGGAGTTTATTAATCAAAATAACTGAATTGGGATTACCTGCTGCTACAGAAGCTCTCGATCCTATAGTCCCACAATATATTGGCGAATTGATTGCATGGTCTGCAATTGGGGCACGCACAACCGAATCGCAAACTCACCGCGAAATGGCAAGCGGACTTTCAATGCCTGTAGGTTTTAAAAATGGTACTGATGGTAGCGTTCAAGTCGCTTTAAATGCTCTGGAGTCAGCTAGAAAACCTCACCATTTTCTAGGGATTAATGCAACGGGACAGGTGAGCATTTTTAAAACGAAAGGAAATGCTTACGGTCATATTATTTTACGGGGCGGTGCCAAACAGCCTAACTTTGATGCTGCAAATGTAAAAATTGCGGAGGAAAAATTAAAAGCAGCTAATTTACCTCCAAAAATTGTCATTGACTGTAGTCACGGAAATTCAAATAAAGACTATAAAAAACAGTCAGCAGTTTTTGAAAATGTTATTCAACAAATATTGGAGGGGAATGCTTCTATCGTTGGCATGATGCTGGAATCAAATTTGTACGAAGGCAATCAACCCATTCCTAGCCAATTAGAAGAATTAAAATACGGGGTTTCAGTAACAGATAAATGTATTAATTGGGAGGAAACAGAAAGGATTATTTTAGCTGCCTACGAGAAGCTAAAGTAAAAAAGCAGTTTTTTAAAAGTGAGAACTGACAAGTCAGCGCAACGCTCTCGCCTGTGCTTGTAGTATCGGTGAAGGTAGTTTCACCGATACTAAACTAAGTGTTTTCTCCTTCTACTTGGAATGGATGTTCGCCTACACCTAGCTGCTTTTTTGAATCTTCTAACTGTTTCCAAAGCATTTCAAGGTCTTGGAAAGCTTTCTCTAGAGGAATTTTGCCATTGCTTGCCAGACAACTGATATAAGTTGCTTTTTGAGCAAATTCTTGTAGATTTGCATTAAAAACTAAATTTTCTGGTTTTACATCGCCATAGTAACGGCTGTGAGAATATAAAAAATTGGAAGTTACTAACATTTTATTTATCTCCGCTGGTGAAATTCTGTATCTTAATTCTTACTATGCACTGCAATCTCTGTCGGGATAAGTGATAGCTGTCTACAAAAAAAGTGACGCATATCAACCTTATGAGTGATGAAACTAATTAATAAAAGTTAAAGTCGCACTCAATTGAGTGACAGCAATCTCAATAAATGCGATCGCTATCTTCCGCTTATGTGATGCAAATCACAAGAAGCAGCTCCTTTGTATTTTGCTCGTGGCAAATTTTAGACAAAGCGATCGCAAAGTAGCATCCCAGAAACCATAAGAATCGCGGGTGCTACTTTACCAATTTTGTTCAGTTAGTGAGTGACGAGATCATTTTCCCCAGCTCTGGACTAAACTAGCGATCGCACAAACTTATCTAATCTGTCCATGCCTTTCTCAATCGAGGTCATATCCGTCGCGTAAGATAAACGGATGTGGTCATCGGCACCAAAAGCAATCCCTGGAATGGCAGCAACTTGCTGAGATTCTAGTAAAGCATCACAGAATTCTAGAGAAGTTAAACCCGTCTTGCCGATATTAATGAACAAATAGAAAGCACCGTCAGGCTTGGCACAACTGAGTCCAGAAATAGCGTTGAGACGCTCTAACATTACCTGTCGCCGTTCGGCAAAGGCGAGGCGCATTTGTTCCACGCACTCTTGAGAACCTTCCAAGGCAGCGATCGCGCCAAATTGTGCAAAAGTACACACATTCGAGGTGCTGTGCCCTTGGATGGTACTCATTGTTTTAATCAATTTTACGGGACCCGCGAGATAACCAATTCGCCAACCCGTCATTGAGTAAGCTTTTGCAAACCCATTGCTAATGAGGGTGCGCTCAAAAATCTCTGGTCCCAGCGAACCAATACTAATCTGTTGCACTCCATCATAGATAATCTTTTCGTAAATCTCATCGGAGACAACCAGAATATCTTTCTCTACCACCACCTCTGCCAATGCTGCCAACTCTGCTGGCGTATAGACGATGCCGGTGGGATTAGAAGGGGAATTGAGGACAAAGAGCTTCGTCCGTTCGGTACAAGATGAGCGGAGTTGCTCCGGCGTAATTTTATAGCCGGTGGAGGCATCTGTCTGCACAATCACCGGAGTCCCACCCGCTAGAACCACCATATCCGGATAACTGAGCCAGTAGGGAGCGGGGATAATCACCTCATCCCCCGCCTCAATCAGCGCCATGTGCAGGTTATAGAGGGAATGTTTGCCACCGTTGGTAACGATGACATTTTCAGCCATGTAGCTGAGTCCATTATCAGTTTGTAGCTTGTGAGCGATCGCTTGCCTTAACTTCGGTTCCCCCGCCGCTGGCCCGTACTTGGTCTTGCCCTCGTCTAGCGCTTTTTGGGCAGCGACTTTGATATGCGTCGGGGTATCGAAATCCGGTTCCCCAGCACTCAAACTACAAACATCCATTCCTTCTGCCTTCATCGCCTTGGCTTTAGCTGCGATCGCCAATGTTAAAGAAGGCTGTACTTGCTCCACTCGTGCTGCCAGCTTCATCCTTACCCCACTCTTGAGACTAACTTAGAGAGCCGTTGCCAAAGTAACTTAGCTTGTGCGATCGCGTTGCGCTGACTTGCCAGTTCGCTCTTGGTAACTCTCTAGTCTTTCAGAGTAGCCTGCAATCAGGCTCCAGGTTGGCATTTTTTTTACTTTTTAAACGAATTCCTTGTTTTTACCTGCATCCTGACAATTAACCACTAAGGCACAAAGACACTCAGGAAACACAAAGTTTTCCTTTTTAGTGTCGTTGTACCTTAGTGGTTCTTTGAAAACACGCTTTGGCGCTTATGGATCTGGATAAACAGACCCCGCGCTCAAGCAATGGTTACATCTGGTGAGAGATAAACATCTTGGATGGCGTTAAATAGCTTCACTCCTTCCTCAAACGGACGCTGGAAGGTTTTACGACCGGAAATCAATCCAGTACCCCCAGCCCGTTTGTTAATGACGGCGGTGCGGATTGCTTCGGCAAAGTCGTTTTTACCTGACGCACCTCCGGAATTAATCAATCCAGCGCGACCAGAGTAGCAATTTAGCACCTGGTAGCGGGTGAGATCGATCGGGTGGTCGGTCGTCAGGTCGGTGTAAACTCGATCGTGGGTTTTGCCGTAACTTTGACCTGTGGCTTTGGCAACCGCAGCATATCCGTTGTTGCATTCAGGCAGCTTTTGTTTAATGATGTCTGCTTGAATGGTCACACCCAAGTGATTTGCCTGAGCCGTGAGATCCCCTGCCAGGTGATAGTCTTTGTCTTGCTTAAAAGCGTTATTCCGGAGATAGCACCAAAGGATGGTTGCCATCCCATATTCGTGGGCAAGTTCAAAAGCTTGGCTGACTTCCTGAATTTGGCGGGTAGATTGCTCTGAACCAAAGTAAATCGTTGCCCCGACCGCAGTTGCCCCCAAATTCCATGCTTGCTCGATAGAGGCAAACATTATCTGGTCGAATTGATTGGGGTAAGTGAGCAGTTCGTTGTGGTTAATCTTGAGAATGAAGGGGATTTTGTGGGCATACTTGCGAGAAACCATGCCCAAAACGCCCAGCGTGGTAGCAACGGCATTGCAACCGGCAGCGATCGCGAGTTTGACGATATTCTCAGGATCGAAATACATCGGGTTGGGTGCAAAAGAAGCACCCGCTGAGTGTTCGATGCCTTGGTCTACTGGCAGGATGGAAAGATAGCCAGTATTGGCTAAACGCCCGGTTGAATAGAGTTGCTGGAGACTCCGCAGCACTTGCGGGTTGCGATCGCTAGCAGCAAAAATTCGGTCTACGAAATCAGGCCCTGGCAGATGCAGTAAATCTTTAGAAATCTTCGCTTTGTGAGTCAGAAGGTCTTCTGCTTCTTGACCAAGATTCGACTCTAGAAAACTGGGCATAGATAGCGTAGTAGTCATAGCCGTTTTCCTAAAAACTTGAGTTTTGGTGGGCAGTACTGATGCAGGGAAGAGGGGTAATCAATCAAAAGTTTTGTTAGAGTAGCGCGTGTTTAATTCTGAGTTTTGAGTTTAAAATGCTTTATTCAAAACTCATCACTCCAATTCCAATTACCACCCGTCTTTAATCAACGAGAGAACTATCCTTAAAAGCTAGCGTACCGCTTCAAGTTTCAACTTGCTCTTTTGGTGGAAATCCGTGCTGTTCTCTACCCGGTGGCCCGTCGTACTTCTTTGATGTTTTGTAAAGTTCAAAGCGCCCATCAGCAGCATAGGTTGCATAACGCGATCGCACTGCTTGCATTTCCTCTGGAGTCATCGGCGTGAAACCCCTGGCAATATTCAAGTTTTGGCGCAGCACTTGTAGCGAGTCAATCCCACTCACCGTCGTTGCCACGGGAAGACTCATAGCATAGCGTAGCGCTTCTTGAACGGTGACAACGCCTGCTTTAATCGGTTCGCCCTCACCGCCGAGACTTTTCATGCCAATGGCGGCAATCCCGCGCTTGTTGAGTTCTGGGAGAACTTGCTTCTCAAAGCTGCGAAAACTGGCATCAAAACAATTCAGTGGCAGTTGCACCGTATCAAAGGGGTAATCATAGGAAAGCATTTTCAGGTGAATTGCCGGATCTTTGTGACCTGTGAAGCCGACAAACCGAACTTTACCCTGCTGCTTGGCTTCATCTAAAGCCTCGATAACACCCCCTTTGGAGAAATGCCTTTCCGGGTCGTTGTCGTAAACAACTTCGTGAACTTGCCATAAGTCGATATAATCCGTCTTCAGACGCCGCAAAGATTGCTCTAGTTGCTGCATGGCGACTTTGCGATCGCGTCCGTGGGTACAAACTTTGGTCATCACAAAAGCTTTATCCCGCCGCCCTTGCAGCGCCTTCCCCAGCCGTTGTTCGCTGACACCTTCGTTATATTCCCAGGCGTTGTCCATAAAGGTGACACCCGCATCCAGCGCTTCTTGAACAATCCGAATCGCTTCGGGTTCGTTCGGAACTCCCAAGTGAAAGCCGCCGAGTGTCAGCGCGGAAACTTCTACGCCAGTGCGTCCGAGTTTTCGGCGGGGAATCTCGCCTGCTTTGATGGGCGTCGCCTGGGAAGTTGGCGATAGATTCGTTTCAGCATTGACTTGTTGGTGGGGGTGTAGCAAAATCCGATCGGCGATCGCGACTCCAGCTCCCAAAACGCCGAGTCGTTGCAGAAACTGCCTGCGCTTCCAGTTCAGAATCTCTTGGCGACGATTCTGGGCTGCGGTATCATCATGTGCATCTGGCATGAACTGACCCTGCTGATTTCTTTTATTTCTTCCTAGAATTAATATTTTTGTTAGTGTATTTCACCCGTCTCTAGATAGGTTATTCACTTCTCTTAAAAATCCAATTTATTAAGGCTTAACCTTTTTTTCAGGTGATTCCTAACAAATATGCTTTTCCAATGCACCGCCGCACTCGTCACTTTAGCAACCGTTGACCTTGAAGTTCTAGTGCTTTTCTATACCAATCTGCTCAACCAAAACCCAAATCCCTACATCCCGAATATTTACGCTGAATTTCAGTTGCCTGGATTTCGCTTAGGAATTTTCAGACCTAAAGAAACGCACTTATCAGAGTTTGAATCAGCTAAAAGTGGAATGAGCTTGTGTTTAGAAGTGACTGACTTAGAAGGGGCAATTTCTCACCTAACTGCCCTCGGATATCCACCCCCAGGAGAAATTTTTATCGCTTCTCATGGCAGAGAAATCTATGCTTACGATCCCATAGGAAATCGGTTAATTCTTCACCAAGCATTTGCTATTTGTTAGAATTTCTACTTATTTTTGAAGAAAAGGTATCGCTTGATAATTTTAAACTTGCATTATTTAAAATTATCCAATAGTGTGTGAAATTAGATTTTGAAATCTAAATTTCAAACAGGATTACTTGAGGTAAACGGCTAAGTCAGAAAAGCTACAAAAACTATAGATTAGTAACAGGATGGCGAGAATCTGCATCACGCGCAAATGGGGCGAGGGCATGAGAGTTTCGCGTACCCACATTGACATCGCAGCTCCAATAGCATAGCTTGAACTTAAAAGCAGATAAGGCCAGTCTTTGGTAATTTCCCAGCTCATCAGTAAGCCGATAGCTAACCCGGTCATCAGCAACTCAACGAACCAAGGTGGATTGTACTGGCTAGAAAAAACTAAAGTGCGCCACCAAAATTGTATAGGTCTCATCGATCGGTTGTTATTTTTTAAAAGAGCCATTAACGATTAACTAACGGTTAATCGTTAATAAAAAAATCAATCTAGGACTACTAGTTAAGATAATCAAAATTAAACAGTTTGGCTATCTGCTTAGAGGTGCATCTGGAGGAGTTCCAGGGAAAATCTGCTGATTGTGCTGTTGTAAGTCAGCGATCGCTTCTTGTGTCTCAACTTGGGGAAATGCCTCATAGAAGCGACTGACACTGAGGAAAGGATCGGGTGTTTGGAGAATAATCACGCGATCGCTCCAAGATAATAGCCAATCGCCTAATCCTATCGGTGCCACCGGACTACAAACCCAAACCGCAGCAGGTTCTTGGGCTTTCAAAGCGTAAGCGGCGGCTGCCATTGTCATGCCGGTAGCAATGCCATCGTCAATCAAAATAGCGATCGCACCGCGAGGATTCACGGATAAGCAGCTAGGAGAAAGCTGACTGTAGAGCGCCGCAGCTTTTTCTTGGGCTTGGTGCAACGCCGCTTCCCGTAGCTGATTATTTTCGGGATCTTTCCGCGATCGCTTTGCCTGGTACCAGATAACGTGCCCATCTGACGTGACGGCACCAATCGCCAGTTCTGGATTTTCAGGACGGGTAATTTTTTTAGCGACAACGATATCCACCGGGCAACCTAGACAGCGTGCTACCGGCACAGCCACCGGAATGCCGCCGCGAGGCAGTGCATAAACGATAGGCTGAACGCTCAAGCCTTGAGCCTGGAGCTGCTTAATCTCTGCCAGAATCGGCTGAGCTAGCTGCTCGCCAGCAGTAATGCGATCGCGGAAAATTGGGGCTGATGACATGGCACCCTCCAGAAGTTGGCAGTGCGCTCGCCTCTATAATGGCTGATTTTCGCCAGATAAGGCAGAAATCGAGAGTCCATCCAAAGTATGAACTATCAAAGGGCAAGTGTGAACCCACCTTCAGCCTAAGAGTAACCGGAAGCTCAGAGAACCTAAGCCTCACGCTGACCTAAGTCGGAAGAGTGAGCTTCCGACTTAGGTCAGCGGAGTGTCAATATTGTTAGGATTATTTCGGAAAAACCATAGACTATCCGCCAAATTCATGCCAAGCGAAGACCAACTCAGCCTTTTTGACACCTCAGGGATTAGCGAATCTACCACAGCCCAGCCTCAAGCACTAGAACTGATTCCGACAAGTGCCAAAATTCCTATTCCTGCTGGCACCTATCAAACAATGGCTCAGATGGCTGAGCATTGCAACCAATGCTATCGCTGTCAATTGGGCGAAACCCGCACAAACGCTGTAGTTGGACGCGGCAATCTCCAGGCACCCATTATGGTTGTGGGGGAAGCGCCCGGTCAAAATGAAGACGAACAAGGCAAACCATTTGTCGGTAAATCGGGTCAGTTGCTAGATAAAATACTCGCGTCGGTGCAGCTAGATACCGAACAGGACGTCTACATTGCCAATATTAATAAGTGCCGTCCCCCCGCTAATCGGGTTCCCACCCCCGATGAAATCGCTGCTTGCAAACCCTATCTGTTAGAACAGATTCGCATGGTAGACCCGAAAATTATTCTATTAACGGGCGCTACAGCAGTGAAAGGATTGACTGGCGACAAAAGAGGCATTACTAAAATTCGCGGCACTTGGATCGAGTGGGAAGGACGCCTGTGTATGCCGATTCTCCATCCAGCCTACCTGCTGCGGAATCCTGCCCGTGAAGCGGGCAGCCCCAAATGGTTAATGTGGCAGGATATTCAAGCAGTACGGGCAAAGTTGGATGAAATCCGCAGTTCTCCAGGCTAATGTTGTCGGTTTACACGAGTCCTTCCTGTTCTAGGGTTTCAATCAGCTGAAGACCTCTGGGATCGCCGACTCTCAAAAGCGCAGCTTTTGCATCTTCTCGGACACCCATCTCTTCATCTTCTGCAAATGCCTCAATTAATCCATCAATGGCACCCGCGTAGACGGCATTAGAAGGCATTTCGCGGCAGAGTTGTCCTAACGACCAAGCACAGTTGCTACGGACGGCGGCGATCGGGTCTTGCCTTAGAGCTTCAATCAGGGGTGGAATTGATGCCACAATGGCTTCGTAGCCCAGTTCAGCCATTTGAGCTAACCCACTGGCTGCCCACAGACGCACGGCAGAAATATCGGTTTTTAAGGCGTCGGTGAGAGGTTCTAACGAGCGGCGATCGCGGCAGTTTCCCAAAGCCCAAACAACACCTTTGCGGACGTAGCCATTCCAATCGTTGTTGAGCTGGGTAATCAACGGCACTACGGCTGTAGAACTGGGATTGCGCCCCAGCCCATAAGCAGCACTCACCCGTAGCAACGGGCAGGGGTCACTCAGTAAGTGAATTAAATGAGGAATCGCCCGTTCATCCTGGAGTTCGCAGAAAGCTCGTGCTGCTAGCATCCGTTGCTGTGTTCCAGGAGCCGTTAACAGTGCCAGCATCGCATCTGGATCTGGTTTAGGCTGGCTCTCTGCGTCGGCATCAAGCGGCTCTATTTGATCCAGAGGGCTTTCTAGCTCTATCTCTGGATCGAGTAAGCTCAAATCGTCATCGTCGTCATACATATTTGAATAAAGTACCACTACCGCTCCCATTCCTCTAGTCTCTACTGGCAATGCCTGCTTGAGAGAGGCACGAAAGTTAAGAAAACTAACATTATGAGTTGCTAGACCCGATCAAAAAGTTGAATTTGGTATAGTACACGACACCAAGAGCCTTCTATTGTGATCCTTGATAACAGGGGGAGTAATGTGACAGACCACCTAGAGCCATATCGCCGGATGGTTCGTTCCATTCGATTCGTTCCCGCCTTGGGACCTACCCACCAATCTCAGCAGCCGGTGATGCCATTGCCGCAGGTCAATTTATCACCGTCAGTGCCATCTACCCCTCAACCTGCCCCTCAACCTGCCCTCGATCCGTCCGAACACGTTAGCGGCTTGGTGCGAGAGGCAGTCTCGAAACCGACGGTGCTTCCCGTGACCTATGCGATCGCGGAAAATCTCGGCGATCGCATCAGCCGACTGACTGCTGCCAAACCAACGCGATCGCAACCGCCGGAAATTATAGCATTCAAAATTCCCCAGCCTGACCCCAACTGGAAGCCTGCCCCTCCAGTACCTGGTTGGGAGCAGCCAGTAGACGCGAGTTCTACGGCTCCCTCAGATGTCGCGGCACCGGAAGTAGAGTCACCATCCAGCTCAGTGCCAGGGAAAGAAGCCCAAACTCCAGTCTCGGCACCGGAAGTAGAGTCATCACCCAGTTCAGTGCCAGAGACGGAAGCAGCACCCATTCCCGAACCCGTCAAGGAGACGCCCAGCGCCCTTCCAGAAGCAATATCTGAAACTCCAACGGCGGCACCGGAAGTGTCAGTTCAACCGACAGAGGAGACGACTGCTGCTGAGGCTGAGTCGCCAGAGGCGATCGCTCCGATAGAGGAACCAAAAGATACCCAACAACCCTCTTTATTAGACAGGGCGGCGGCGGCGCTTCAGGCAGTGGTATCTGTTTTCGACAAGCCAGATGCCGACCAAAAAGAGCCTGCTGTAGAACCAGCACCTCCAGTCGAAGCCGAAATATCAGCGGCTACATCCGTTCCAGTCGAAGAGATCCCCAGCGAATCGGAAGTCGAAACCGAAACACCAACCGCCGAAGCTCCAGAGTCAGTTCTACCAGACGAGGAGACGGCTGCTGAGTCTTCGGAGGAAGCGATCGCCCCCAATGATGAACCAGACGCCCCTCAACCAACTTTATTAGATAGAGCTGCATCAGCGCTTGAGGCAGTGGTATCTGTTTTCAGCCAGCAACCAGAAGCAGACGACCAGAACGAACCCGCGGTAGAATCAGCACCCGCAGCCGTCCCAGAAGCCCAAGCAATAGAAACACCTCAGATTAACTGTCCAAAATGCGGCGCTACTGAGGTTCGGAAAAATGGGCACTATAAAAACAAGCAAAGATATGTTTGTAAAGACTGTGGGAAACAGTTTGTTGCCGCTGATGCTGGTGAAGAAGCCGAGCCACAAATGCAGACAAAGCCTGCTGTAACATCTGAAGCTCAGGCATTGCCAAAGACGCACAGCGTTCCTGCCGTACCGGAAAAAACTTCTAAGGGCAAAGGGAAGAAACAGGCAAAAGGTTTTGGACGACCCAAAACAAAATAGCTGGCTTGGTCTTCCTTATGGCTGCGGTGTCTCAGGAAACAGCGGTTTCAGCATCCACAAAGACTGGGTTTGGTAGCCGAGGCTGCGGTAAAGATTCAACGCGGGTTGATTGGTTTGAAAGACTTGCAGACCCATTTGGCGATCGCCTCTTGCCCGCGCCCAGTCTTCGGCATGATTGACCAAAGCTTTTCCTATGCCACGTCGGCGGTGTTCTGGCAAGACATAGAGTAAAAAAATGTGGGCATGGCGATCGCCTGTCACCTGATCCACGGCATTTCCCAACCAAAGACAAGCTACTTGGGAAGGATGATGAACGGATGAGCCAGGAATTGAAGAATCTGTTTCTTCCTTTTTTCTTCCTTCTTCCTTTAGTTCAACCCACCACAAAGGCGTTTTTTTAGAAAAGTATTGCTCAACCGTTTCCGCTAGATGAGAAAAATCTTTTTGTTCTGGAAAAAGCTCCTGGTAAGTCAGCTGCATGAATTTCACGAGACTTGCTCGATTCAGACTCGATCCTTCGCGCAGCTGATACCCCGGCAATAACGGACAAGGCATTTTAGACTATCGATTTTAGATTGGAGATCAATCCTAAATCCATCATTTCTAAGCCAAAATCAGATGTCGGTGCCTGAGCGTGTTCCCCAGGAGGATTGACTTCCTCAATAGGTGCGGGTGCTGCCATGTCAGAGGGTAAAAAGATGCGGGCGCTAACTGCCACCAGCGCCACAAAAAAGATCAACACCACGATCAATGGAACAATGTACTGACGAAAGATAGCCATAGAGAAAGACTTTTCTAAGAATTGTGTTTAAGATTTATTAAGCTCTCTGTTTCTATCCTACAACTGTTGAGAGTCATCGTCTTCATCATCTAGTACCTCTCTAGGCATTTCTGGCACGGAACGCGAATTCCAGGGAGCAAAAATAGGCAGCAGCAGTAATCCAGGCAAGGCAGCGGCGATGCTAATTAGGAAAAAGGAAGGCCAACCAGTGGCTTCTGCGATTCGACCCGCCGGGGCAACTAAAATATCGCGGCTGACTGCCATTAAGCTGGAGAGTAAAGCATACTGGGTTGCCGAGAAGCGCTGGTTACAAAGACTCATCAAAAAGGCTACAAAAGCGGCGTTTCCGAGTCCAGCACAAAAGTTTTCAATATTAATAGTCAGTACAAGTAACTGATAGTTTTTCCCGACTTGTGCAAGGAGAAAATAAGCAAAATTACTCACTGCTTGCAAAGCACCGAATACCCAAAGTGAGCGATTAATACCGATTTTGCTGAGAATTGCACCGCCTGAAAGAGCGCCAACAATGCTTGCCAGTAATCCCATGCCGCCCTGAATTGCACCAACTTCTGCGGAAGAGAAGTTTAAGCCGGTCTTCTCCAACAAAAAGGGCGTAGACATATTATTAACAAGCGCGTCACCCAGTTTGTAGAGAACAATGAAAACTAGAATCAAAAATCCTTGGCTCTGACCATTGCGTTGAAAGAATTCAATAAATGGCAAAGACACCGCTTCTGATAAGGAATCGGGTGGGCGATCGCGCTGTATGGGTTCCGGTGCCCAAATTGAACTCACGAACCCAATTGCCATCAACAGCGACATCAACAAGTAAACTGTAGGCCAAGACAATTTTTCCGCTAAAATCAGCGCCAAACCACCCGTAATCAGCAAGGCAACGCGATATCCTAAAACAAAAATCGCTGCCCCGGCTCCCATTTCCCGTTCTTCCAGGACATCTGTGCGATAGGCGTCAACGGCGATGTCTTGAGTCGCGCTGAAAAAGGCAATGAATAAAGCATTGACGGCTAACAGTTGCAAAGCTTGGGAGGGCTTTTGGAGCGCCATTGCTGCGATCGCTAACAACAATGCCGCTTGCGTCAGAACTAGCCAGCCACGACGACGCCCCAGAAACGGCGGCACAAAGCGGTCGAGTAAGGGCGACCAAATAAACTTGAGCGAGTAGGGCAAACCTACCAAGCTGAACAACCCAATCGCACTTAAATTCACGTTCTCGACTGTCATCCAGGCTTGCAACGTCTTACTCGTCAAGAACAAGGGCAAACCTGACGCAAAGCCCAGAAACAAAAGAGCCGCCATCTTGCGGCTTTGAAAAACTTGAAAAAAAGATTGGGTTGCTTTCACGACTGACAAAGGCTCCTTACGAACTTTGAGTCATTAGTTTGCTGTCCTTGGTAGTGGGTAATCGGTAATCGGTAATGCCTTGTATGAATTACCAATTACCAATTACCGTTTCTCCAATTCCTAATGACTCAGGAGAATGGCTCTTTTGGTCTTGAGATATCATCCCATAGAGAGAAACCTTTTCCCGGAGACTTTGATAAGAGGAACGCGAAGAATGCTATCGCCTTCGAGATCCCGATTTCATGGAAGCAAATTCATAGCCGCGCCAGACGCCGACCAACACACCTTGCACCTCCACTTGGTTCGCCTTTACCTTAATGGGGTCGTATTTGGTATTGGCTGGTTTGAGCGTAATTTGCTCTCCCTGCCGGTGATAGCGTTTCAAGGTCGTTCCGTGTCCTTCGACTCGTGCTGCCACAATCGTGCCATTTTTCACGCGATCCGGTTCGGGTACGGGTCGCATGATGACCATATCGCCTTCAGCAATTTGGTCATCAATCATGCTGTCTCCGACCACCCGAAGGGCATAATAATCCGGCTGACGAAACAGGGCAGCCAAATCCAGCTGTTCGACCGTATCGGTGAAAGGTTCGACAAGACCACCGGCAGCGATCGCTCCTAAAACCGGCACTCCACTCGCACCAGAGCGCACAATCCTAATCGTGCGGGCTTTTCCTTCCGTCCAGTCAATATAGCCTTTCGCACGCAAGTGTTCCAGGCGGCTCTGAACCGGCGCAGGCGACTTCAGTTCCATTGCCCGCATCATCTGCCGAATTGAAGGCGCGTGTTGATATTGACTGATATATTCCACCAGCCAATTATAAAGTTGCTGCTGAGCATCAGTTAGGGGTTCCATAAAACAATAGGGGAATACAAATCTACGTCCTGTAGAACATTCGTACTACTAAAATCCACGTCTGTCCAGTGGTTAATGGCTAATGTTTTTTAAACAATTAGCCATTTGCCATTGGCGATTAGGGATTAGCAAATTATCAATCTGCTCCCAAAAGACTCACCAACAAAGCCTTCTGCGCGTGCATTCGGTTTTCTGCCTGATCCCAAACCCGCGACTGAGAACCTTCGATAACAGCATCGGTAATTTCTTCCTCTCGATGAGCAGGTAAACAATGCAGCACAATTGCGTCAGGATCGGCAATACTCAACAGCTGCTCATTCACTTGGTAAGGTTGAAAAATTGGAATTCTGGCATCTGCTTGTTCCTCTTGACCCATACTTGCCCAAACATCGGTATAAAGCGCATGGGCACCTTTGGCGGCAGCTTCAGGGTCGTTAGTAATTGTCACCTCAGAGTTAGCCTGTGCAATCTTTTTCGCTTGCTCGACAATTGCCGCATCGGGTTGATACTCCGTAGGTGTAGCAATTCTCACATTTATCCCCATCAACGCGCAGCCCAAAAGCAGCGAGTTTGCCATATTATTGCCATCTCCCAGATAAGTCAAAGTCAGCCCATCTGGCGTTCCAAAGCATTCTTGAACAGTTAACAAATCAGCTAAAACCTGACAGGGATGTTCTAAATCCGACAGCGCATTGATAATCGGAATCTTGGCATAGTTCGCAAAAGTTTGCAGATCCTCCTGCTCAAATGTCCGAATCGCTAAGATGTCTAGATAGCGATCCAACACTCGTGCTGTATCGGCTAACGGTTCTCCCCGGCTCACCTGGGTAACATTAGGATTAAGGTCTATCACCTGACCGCCTAGTTGGTACATTGCCACTGAAAAGCTAACGCGAGTCCGTGTAGACGCTTTATAAAACAACAGCCCTAACACCTTATTGCAGCGCAAATTTAGCTGATGCGTCTTCAGCTGAGCTGCCAAATCCAAAAGTTCTTTCATTTCCTCAGCACTGAGGTCTGCCAGACTTAGGAGATCTCGTCCTTTCAATGCTTCCATTTTTATCCCCGATGAGTGAAGTAAAATGCGTTCCCGCAGCGTGAGTCTTAACGGATCGCGTCGTTTAGACTCTACTTGGCTCTTGTTATACCGTTTTAAAACCCTACCAGATTTTTATCAACTTAGCTGTGGCAGAGAATTGTAAGGACAAGTTCATGAGTAACCAGAAGTGTTTCCAGGTACATCCAGGGTAAAACTTGCGGGATAGCAACCCATTTTTGCAGAATTTAACGGGTTTGAAGGGAAAATGTTTTTTCTGTTCCAGCAGCTTAATAGAGAGTTATTCATCCCAAATTTAGGCTTCTCCAGTCTCTTTTAACCCTAGTTCTCGAAAATATCTTTTCAAGTGAGAAATAAACCACTATAAAGTCAAAATAAACCTTAAAAAAGGTATTGATATGGTAAAAGTTCCTTTTGTATCTTTTCAGCAAAAAAAGTAAGCAAAAGCTCAGCCTGTTTCCCCTACCTAGAAAATAGGTTGCAAGAATTAACAAACTGATGTATACCCCTTAGGGGGGTTAGACTTAAAATTTTTAGTATAACCTTAAGCCATTTAAGGATATTTACTAAGATAATCGTTGATTCATAAAAATAATTAGAAATATCACAGAAATATAACTTTTCCAGAATCCCGAATATGAAATTTCCCTTCGCGGTGAAAATAGGGCTGGCTATCTCGCTTCTTTCAGTTGGAGTCACCAGCACTAGCGTTTATTTTTTCTACTCAAAAACAAATCAAATTGTTTTAAACCAGATGTCAGAGCGACTTAAAGACGTAGGTCGTCAAGGAGCATCTTCGTTAGAGCAAGACGAAAAACAAACAATTCAGCAGCTTCGTCAGTCTCTTGAAAAAAATTCTCTGCCTGTCAGCGAAAAAATCAGAACCCTAGAACCTGGAGAAATCACGGCTTCTTTACCACCTAAAATTGCTCAAGAATATATAAAATCCCCGGAGTATCAAGCTCTTGTAAAAATTTTGATAAAAATTAGAAATAGCAGCCGGAGAAAAGTATTTCCTGTGAGATTTTTGAGGCAAACCTCGGAAGCAAAAGACAAGATCCCCCTCATTCGCTCAACCTATCTTATTGTCAGCATTCCAGAATCGCCGAGATATCGAATTGTCAAGTTTATAGCTCATGACAATTCTCAAAGAACACTAGCTCAGAAAGAAAAATTGATTGGGGATTTATACGCAACTGAGCAAAATGAACTACAGCAAGCTTTTGAGGGGGAAGCACAAGCTGGCAAGAAATTTTATAAAGATGAAATTGGCACTTTTCTCAAAGCAGCTATTCCCATTAAAGATGAAAAAGATAATGTTATTGCTGTTTTAGTTTTAGAGTACGACGGTACCCACGAAATCAATCAAATTCATAAATTACGATATATTTGCATCAGTATTATTAGTATTAGTTTAGTCCTGTCATTGCTCGTCGCATTTTTACTGGCGCGTTGGTTGGGAAACCCTATCGAAAAATTATTAGAAGGTGCTCAAAAAGTATGCGATCGCAACTTTGACATCTTTATAGATGTTAAAAGCAAAGATGAGCTAGGACTACTGGCAGATGCCTTTAATTCGATGGTAGCTGAGATTCGAGACTATGCCCGAAACCTAGAATCCAAAAACAAAGATTTATTACAAATTAATCAACTAAAAGATGAGTTTTTAGCTAATACTTCCCAAGAACTACAAACCCCTTTAAATGAAATAATCGGTATCACTGACTCTCTTTTAGAGGGAGCTGCTGGAGAACTGTCGGAAATTCAAACGCAAAACTTGTTAATGGTTTTGCAAAGCGGTCAACGGCTAGCAAATATGGTTAACGATATTGTTGATTTAGAAAAACTTAAGCATAAAACACTGGGGTTAAAACTCAGACCAGTAGGAATGCAAGAAATTGCCGATGTAGTTTTAACTCTTGCTAAACCTTTCGCAGATATCAAAGGTTTGCGCTTGATTAATCGAATTGAACCTACTGTACCAATGGTATGTGCTGATGAAAATAGAGTTCAACAAATCCTGCATAATTTAGTTAGTAATGCGATTAAATTTACTGATACAGGTAGTATACAAGTTGTTTCTTCAGTTGCGGATAATTACATGGAAATTACGGTTGCAGATACCGGAACTGGCATTCCAATCAATAGAATAAATACCATTTTTGATGCTTTTGAACTTACCGAAGAATCTATTTCTAGACCTTACGTGGGGACGGGCATCCGCCTTGCAGTTACTAAACAACTGGTGGAATTGCATGGCGGCAAAATTTACGTAGAATCCATTCTAAAAAAAGGTTCGCGGTTTACTTTTACGCTACCGCTGGCAGGAAAATTGGAAAGTATACAACAAACGCTTTCCAAAGAACTCAGTTCAAAAGAGGTTGAAATTCAAAACTTTCAGTTTGAAAGGTTACAAGATTACCTACAACCTGCACCCCAAGAAGGAAAATTTAAAATTTTAATTGTAGATGACGATCCGGTTAATCTTCAGATCCTTAACAATTATCTCTATTTGGAAAATTATACGGTTTATCAAGCGAGGAATGGAATCGCTGCTTTAGAAGCCATTGCGCAAGGTCTAAAGCCTGATTTAATTTTACTTGATGTAATGATGCCAAAAATGTCAGGCTATGAAGTTTGCAAAAAAATTCGCCAAACTTTCCCTGCCAATGAATTACCAATTGTGATTGTGACAGAAGCGCATAGCGTTGCTAATTTATTAGAAACCTTTGGGTCAGGAGCCAATGATTATCTAACCAAACCAATTTCTAGACACGAATTGATAGCACGAATAGAGACTCATCTTGAGCTTTCCAAAATAAATATTGCTTATGGTCGATTTGTGCCCCGTCAATTTATTAGTTTGCTGGGAGAAGAAAGCATTGTTAATGTAAAGCTAGGCGATCAAGTGCAGAAAGACATGACAATCCTCTTTTCTGACATTCGCAACTTTACGAGCCTTTCAGAGGCGATGTCACCCAAAGAGAATTTTAATTTTATTAATTCCTACTTGAGTCGGGTGAGCCCCGTTATCCGGAATAATAATGGTTTTATAGATAAATATATTGGAGATGCGGTGATGGCGCTTTTCCCGGAAAGCGCTGAAGATGCTTTGAGGGCAGCGATTGAAATGCAAAAACAAGTTTCGCAGTACAATATGGAACGCCGAAGAAGCAATTTACCTCCTATCGCTATCGGCATTGGCATCCATAGCGGCAGTTTGATGCTAGGCACAATTGGAGATGAACAGCGTATGGAAGGGACAGTGATTTCAGATGCAGTGAATCTGGCGTCTCGTCTGGAAGATTTGACCAAAGCCTACGGAGCTTCTATTATTATTAGTGAAAAGACTTTGCTGGATTTAGCAGATCCCACTCGATATAACTATAGATTTTTGGATAAAGTTCATATTAAAGGTCGTAAAGATTTATCGCCTATTTTTGAAGTTTTTGATGGTGTTATCTTAGAGAATTTAGAGCTAAAGAACAAAACCAGAAGCTCTTTTGAATGGGGAATTCATCTCTATTACAGCAAAAAATATGCCTCTGCGGAGGAAATTTTCAAGAACGTCTTAGAGCAAAATAATCAAGATAAAGCGGCTAGCCTCTATGTTAAACGTTGCCAGAGATTGCAAAAACAGGGAACCGATGAAAGATGGGACGAAATTGAGTCTTTCGAGGAAGCCTTTTAGGCAAAACAACAGGGAGGGATGTTTAAAGAGTGGGTTGCAAAGGCAACCTACATTGCCGATTACCAATTCTGCGATTAAACGCTTGCTTTTAAGCCTTCCAGGTCTCTGTCTAGGAATGGTTTTACCTTCTGTAACGGCTTTGATGCCGAGTCGGGTTTTGGCTGCGGAAAAAATATTTATTTCCTATGGACCGATACAGTTATCCCTTCCGGTTTCGGCACTGGAAGAATATGCCAGGGAAGGCAAAATCAATCAGGATTTAGGGTTTTATGCTCAATTTTTTAAGCCGGAACAGCTAGAGCAGTTACGGAGGATTTTGCAAACTCGTGCGAATGTGAGTCCGGTGGCAGTGGCTCAATTTCTCTACACACCGCAGGGGGAAATTCTGCTGCGGCGGATTGGCGAAATTATTCAAACAAAAGCGTTTCAACCGGGTTTTTATGCAATTCGAGCTGCTTTAATTCAAGCTGCTGCCGATCCCGCAGGGTTGACGCCATTGAATGTACTGCGAAAGTTTCCGACTTACGCAATTCGGATTAATTCGGATCGGGGCTTTGAGATTATTGATGAGCTGAGCAACCTAATCGGGAAAACCCAAGGAGCGATCGCTGCCGTTGAACAGGCAGCTTTGGCTGAAATCTCAGCTCAGTCATCCACTCAGATGCCCTTTCATATTCCCGCAGGGCGAGATTTACAGCAACCAGGGCCGCTAAGCTGGGAAATGCAAACCCTGACGCTCAATGACCTCAGCCGCAGCCGTACCTTCCCAGTCGATGTTTATCTGCCGCAGTTGAGCGGACGAGCCGCACCCGTAATTGTAATTTCTCACGGGCTGGGAAGCGATCGCTTGTCCTATGCTTATCTGGCAAGACACCTAGCCTCTCATGGATTTGCAGTGGCTCTACCAGAGCATCCAGGCAGTAATTCCCAGCAGTTGCAGGCTCTAATTAGTGGTCTGACGAGCGATGCGGCTCCTCCCAGCGAGGCGGTTGACCGTCCTCTGGATATGAAGTATGTGCTAGATCAACTGGCAGCTACTTATAGAGGACGACTAGATATGCAAAACGTCGGCGTCCTTGGTCAATCGTTTGGCGGCTACACAGCGTTGGCGCTGGCGGGTGCAGAAATTAATTTTGAGAACCTGGAAAAAGATTGCACTGCTATCAATAGTTCGTTGAATCTGTCGCTGTTGCTCCAGTGTCGGGCGCTGCTGTTGCCGCAAATTGATTATCAATTGGAGGATGACCGAATTAAGGCAGCGATCGCGATCAATCCAGTTGATAGTAGTATTTTCGGAAAAACTGAGATGAGCGGCATCAAAGTTCCGATAATGTTATTTGCCAGCAGTAACGATACCGCCGCACCTGCTTTATCAGAACAAATTAAACCCTTCACCTGGCTGACAACTCCCAACAAATATCTGGTTTTAATGAAAAAGGCAACGCATTTTTCCACTTTGGGAGAAGCGTTTGAAGGCACTGGCGTAGTTAAAATCCCGCCGCAAGTTGCCGGGCCAAATCCCGTGACTGCTTTTGGATATGTGAAAGCCTTGAGCCTAGCTTTTTTTAAAACCTATGTTTCTAACGAGCCAGAATATCAAGGCTACCTGAATGCTTCTTACGCTCAATATATGAGTCGAGATGAGATTCCTTTAGTTTTGATTCAGTCTTTAACAGAGGAACAATTGCAGGGAGTCACCAATACTTCTACTGCTCAACCAATCCCATCTTCTACCCCTTAAACTATACCGAGCGAACCTTCTACAGCTAAAGTTAAAGAAGAATAAACCAGCAAGACGCAAAGACATCCAAGAAAAGATGAATAGAATTTGCGGCTACGCAGACTCTCCTTGGGTGCAAGTTCCTGAATATCCCAACTGTTCTAGTTGTAACTAAAAAATGAATCAATTAAATGCAAGGATTTCTTAACCTAAACAAACCAGTTGGATTCACCTCTCACGATTGTGTCGCCAAGGTGCGGAAACTCGTGCGCCTCAAGCGCGTGGGACACGCGGGAACCTTAGATCCGGCTGCCACTGGGGTGTTACCAATTGCCCTGGGCAAGGCGACGCGGCTGTTGCAATATCTACAGCAGGATAAGGCTTATCGAGGGACGATTCGGCTGGGAGTAAGGACGACGACTGATGACTTGGAAGGGGAAATAATCAGCACCCAGCCAGTACCAGGATTAACCTTAGAACAAGTGAAAGCAGCGCTAAAGAATTTTGAGGGCAAAATTCAGCAAGTGCCGCCAAATTATAGCGCCATTCAAGTTGAGGGAAAACGCCTGTACGATAAGGCACGAGCGGGTGAAATTATTGAAGTTCCGGCGCGAGAGGTGGAAGTTTATAAGCTAGAAATATTAGAGTGGCGTGATCGCGATTTTCCCGAATTAGATATAGCGATCGCTTGTGGCCCTGGAACTTATATTAGAGCGATCGCCCGCGATTTAGGTTCGGCGTGTGCAACCGGCGGCACCCTTGCCGCCTTGACTCGCACTGAGAGTAGCGGTTTCCAGATAGCAGATAGTCTGACTTTTGAAGAATTGGAAGAACAGCTCAAACAAGGAACGTTCCACCCAATTCTAGCGTCGGCAGCTTTGGGGCATCTCCCAGCTGTCACCTTACAAGCAACAGACGCTAAAGCCTGGTGCCAAGGTCAGCGCATTCCTTTTCGCCCCCTTTCCTTTCCTGCCTTGACGGACGCTGAAGAGGGAAAGTTGCGGCTGAACGATGAAGAGGGTCGTTTTTTGGGCATAGGCTGCCTGCTTGCCTCAGAAACTGGCTATCTACTCGTTCCTCTGATGGTATTTGAGCCACTTTGAGCCATATTTAGAGGAACACCCGCTTTCTCGCGTGCGCGATCGCTGCGATGCCTCTGCGAGCCGGTCGTCAGGATAATCGTTTTAGAGTTAGAACTGGCAGCATGATAGCCGTGTGCGAACGACTTGGCTGCGTTTGGAGAAAATTTCGGATGCGATCGCTAAAATCAACGTTAATTTATATTGCAATTATTCTTGGATTTATTTCGAGCTACGCGAACAAATCATCGGCTCAAGATTCCGATTTCGCCACTTTAAGCCGAGAAATTATTAGCAGACTGAATGGAAATTGTCAGGGTTCTACGCAAGTTAGCTATCAATCCCAGAAACTAACCTCACCGAATGGGATCAATTCAATTTATCTGAATATGAATATTCGGAGAGTTGGTCAAGCCAACAGTCGGGCAAACAATAACTTGTTGATAAAATGTAATCCCAATACTGCTGATAAAATTCTTGGAGAATTAGTGATTGAAAAGGATGGACTATCGAGTACAACAAGGCTGGGAGATATTCTGGGCTTAAGTAACAATATTCATAACTACGTTATTGCTAATCCAGTCTCTTTTTCCCCGGATGATAGATATTTAGTGTTAAGATTAGATATTTTTGATGGATTAAATAATTCTTGGGTTAATCATTTAGTTTTAGACACTCTTAATCGCTATAAAATATTGGCTTTTTCTAATTGTGAAGGATTTGAAAGCAATTCCTATTTAGGATTTATTTCATCTTCTGAGATAGTTTTTGCCTGCGAGAATCCTAGCGAACCAGGCCCTATAGAGATCTTTAATTTCCAAAAAAGGTCGCGACAGAAGATTTCTACCCGGAAACCTTCAAGGGAATTAGTAAAAATTTTTGACAAAGTTCGTTCTTACGGCTCAGTTTCTTCAGGATTTACCATCGTCAACGAGCAGCAGTTTCCTCCTCAATAGAAGTTAAGCCCTTGGATCTAAAATCTTACTAGAGTTTTTTAGTGCTATAGAGTTTGTATAGCAGACATCAATAATTCGTGAAGGCGAGATCCCCGACTTCTTAGAGAAGTCGGGGATCTGAAACCCTGGCATCTCAAAACTTAAATATAATTGCGATAAATATGCAACATTTCGCATTTTCAAAAAGTTTCTGTCTGCCCCAAAATTACTGAATCCTTAGCTTGGATTCAAAGATACTGAAACCCAACCCTTCTGCTGGGTTAAAGAACGAAAACTAACTGACAAAACTCCAGTAATCTAATACTCGGAAGATAGTAATTTAGCCCTAAAGTGGATACATTCATCAATATTTGATTGTAAAAGTAAAAACATGACCCAAGCACAAGTAGCACCTTATGGTTCCTGGAAATCGCCCATCACCTCTGACTTAATTGTTTCTGAAACGATTGGAGTGGGGCAGATTGCCTTTGATGGCGAGGATGTTTACTGGATTGAAGGGCGACCCGCAGAAGCCGGACGGAATGTAATTGTGCGACGAACCCCAGAGGGGAAAACGATTGATGTCACTCCACCTCCCTTTAACGTCCGAACCCGCGTCAATGAATACGGCGGCGGTGCCTTCTGCGTCGCTGATGGCACTATTTATTTTTCTAATTTTGCGGATCAGCGCCTTTATCGGCAGACTCCAGGTGCAGAATCGCAACCGCTGACACCAGAAGGAAGCTTCTGCTATGCGGATGGAATAATTGACCGGAAACAGCGGCGGTTGTATGTTGTGCGCGAAGACCACACCACAGGCGATCGCGAACCAATCAATACCTTGGTTAGCATCAACTTGGAAGATGGTGATGATATTCGGGTGTTAGTGTCTGGAAACGACTTTTACTCATCTCCACGTCTCAGTCCTGACGGTTCTCAGCTGGCTTGGTTAACTTGGAATCATCCGAATCTGCCGTGGGATGGAACCGAATTATGGGTTGCACAGATTAAAGCGGATGGTTCCTTGGGTGAAAGCCAACGGGTTGCTGGTGGCGTTGATGAGTCTATTTTTCAGCCAGAATGGTCGCCGGATGGCATTTTACACTTTGTTAGCGATCGCAGTGGCTGGTGGAATCTCTACAGATGGCAATCTCGATCCTCCCTAACCTCCCTTAAAAAGGGGGAAAAAGAGGTTGAACCGCTGTGCGAGATGGAGGCTGAATTTGGGCTTCCGCAGTGGGTTTTTGGGATGTCTACCTATGCCTTTGAATCTGAAGAACGCATTATCTGCACCTATACTCAGCGAGGCATTTGGCATTTGGCGAGCCTCGACACGGAGACAGGACTGGAGCAAATTGAGACGGATTACACTGAGATTTCGTCTCTCAAAGCCTCTGGGGGTCGTGTGGGATTCATTGCTGGCTCACCGACCAAATTTAGCTCGATTATCCAAATGGATATGGCGACGCGGCAAATAGAAGTGTTGCAGCGATCGAGCCAGTTAGAAATTGACTCTGGGTATTTGTCTGTTCCGCAACCGATTGAATTTCCGACCGAGAACGGATTAACCGCTCACGGCTTCTTCTATCCGCCCCAAAATCGCGACTATACAGCACCAGATGGAGAGTTGCCGCCCTTAGTCGTTAAAAGCCACGGAGGGCCGACAGCAGCCACCTCTAGCCAGCTGAACTTGCGGATTCAATACTGGACAAGTCGGGGATTTGCTTATCTAGATGTGAATTATGGCGGCAGCACCGGCTATGGACGCGCCTACCATCAGCGGCTAGATGGGCTGTGGGGAATTGTGGACGTGGATGATTGCGTGAATGGGGCGCGGTATCTGGCTCAGCAAGGCTTGGCGGATGGAAACCGGATGGCGATCGCTGGTGGTAGTGCGGGTGGCTACACGACGCTGTGCGCCCTGACTTTCCGCGATATCTTCAAGGCAGGTGCAAGTTACTACGGCGTCAGCGACTTAGAGGCGCTGGTCAGAGATACCCACAAATTTGAGGCGCGCTATCTGGATCGGCTGATTGGCCCTTACCCACAGCGGCAAGATATTTATCAAAAGCGATCGCCTATTTACTTTACGGAGAATCTCTCTTGTCCGGTCATTTTCTTTCAAGGGCTAGAAGATAAAGTTGTCCCGCCCAACCAAGCGGAGATGATGGTAGAGGCACTACGTGCCAAAGGGTTGCCAGTTGCTTATGTTCCTTTTGAAGGCGAACAGCACGGTTTTCGCCGTTCAGAGAATATTAAACGCGCCATTGATGGGGAGTTTTACTTTTATTCTCGCGTCTTCCGGTTTGAGCTTACCGATCCAGTGGAGCCAGTTGCGATCGCGAATCTTCCTGAATCATGACCAACCCTCAGGCTGATTACGATAGCCCTTGGAAGGAAGCTTTGGAGATTTATTTTACTGACTTCATGGCTTTCTTCTTCCCGCAAGCTTATGCTGACATCAACTGGTCGCAGGGCTACGAATTTCTCGACACCGAACTTCAACAAGTCGTCCGCGATGCAGAACTGGGGAGGCGTCGAGTCGATAAACTGGTAAAAGTCTGGCGACAAAACGGCGAAGAAACTTGGGTACTGATTCACATCGAAGTTCAAAACAAAGTCGATGCTAATTTTGCTGAGCGGATGTATGTCTATAATTACCGCCTTTTTGACCGATACCGGCGGCAAGTTGCCAGCTTAGCAGTTTTAGCAGACGAGCAAGTGTCTTGGCGTCCGCAGAGTTATGGCTATGAAATTTGGGGCGCAACAGTTAGTTTGCGGTTTCCCACTGTCAAACTATTGGACTATGAAGCGCAGTGGCAAAGTTTAGAGCAAAGCACTAATCCTTTTGCTGTCATCATCATGGCTCATCTGAAAGCACAGGCAACGCGCCGCAATCCCGAAGGACGGTTAGAGTGGAAATTGAGCCTAGTTCGAGGGCTATATGAACGAGGCTACAGCCGGGAAAACATCCTAGAGTTGTTCCGGTTGATTGAGTGGATGATGGTGTTACCAGAGGAATTGCAGTTTGGGTTTGAAGAAACACTGAGTCGTTACGAGGAGGAAAGAAGAATGCCGTTTATCACTCCAATTGAACGGAGAGGCATCCGCAAGGGAATCTTACAAACTTCTAGAGAGAATATCATTGAAGTTCTGGAGACGCGGTTTGAAACGGTGCCTAGCTTAATTGTCGAGAGCGTCACTAGCATAGAAGATCCAGCTTTGCTAAAACAGCTTCATAGACGGGCAATTACAATCAGATCGGTGGAAGAATTCCAACAAGCGATCGCCCAGCTTACCTCTCAGGAAGAATCGGAAACAGCTTAAAGTCACAATTTTTAAACGGAGATTAATTCATGACTGAAGAACCCATATTCAACATTAACGAAGAAATGTATGAGACGCTGTTAGAATTTCAGCAGCAAATTGAAGCAGGCGAAGTCGAATCACCAGCGGAAACCACACAAGAACAAGAGAATCTCGACACGGCTAGAGAATCTCTAGAAAATGTTTACTTGGCTGAGAGTGATTCAAAACACCCTCTTGAGTAAAGCCAGTAGTAGGATGCGATCGCGCTTGTGAGGGATGGGAAGAGCGAACCGACAGGTCGGCACTTCGCTATCGCATCCTTCACTTCTTCATTCGTCTCGTCTGTTGCGTGCGTAAAATCAAGAGCAAATTGTCCTGATGATGCCGTGCAATAAATCTAATTCAGAAGTGCCAAAAATCTAGCAACATGATTTAGTATTTTTTGTTGAAAAATATTTTATTAAGTAGAAAATGCAGAAAAAACAAAAATTTCCCTACTTAGTTGGTTCCAAATGGACAGCCCAGCAAAAAACGTGGGGATGGCGACATTTTCAGGTAGTGAATCGCAAAAACCAAGGTAAGTTTGTTTTTGCAGAAATGGTTGCTTCCTGTGACCCAAATGTGCGTTTCTGGATTAACGCCAAGCTGCTAAAAAATCCCTCCCAGTGGCAAGCAGGCTGGCAATCTTTGCAAGAAATGGAGGAAAAGGAAAATAGCGAATTAAATATTGAAAGTCCAATCATTTCTAATTTTTAATAATTCCTATGACTGCTGTTTCCCTTGAGAACGTCCGCAAACTCTACAACAAAATCCCTGTCGTCAACGACCTCTGCTTTACGATTAAATCTGGAGAGATGTTTGGACTCCTTGGCCCTAACGGTGCAGGGAAATCTACGACAATTCGGATGCTAACCACATTGACAAAACCCAGTGAAGGTCAAATTGAGGTCGCTGGATATGATGTGGTACGACAACCTTTGCAGGTAAAACAAAATATTGGGGTGGTATTGCAACAAATCAGCGTGGATGCCGATTTGACGGTTTGGGAAAATATGGAACTGCATGGGCGGATGCACCATATTCCCCAGCACCAGCGACAGCAGGACATCGATCGATGGCTGGAATACGTGGAACTGGTAGACAGGCGAGATAGCCTGGTAAAAACCCTTTCAGGTGGCATGAAGCGCCGATTGCAGATTGCCAGAGCCTTATTGCATCAACCTTCTATTCTTTTTTTGGATGAGCCAACGGTGGGATTAGACCCGCAAACGCGCCGCCGTCTCTGGGAAATTATCCGAGATTTGAATAAGCAAGGGATGACGATGCTGCTGACGACGCATTACATGGATGAGGTGGAATATTTGTGCGATCGCATTGGTATCATGGATGCCGGTCAATTGATTGAGCTTGGCACCTTGCAACAGCTGCGCTCTAAACACGGCGAAGGGTTGGTGATGAAACAACAAGGAGATCGCTGGGAATACAAATTCTTCCCCAATCTGGAACAAGCCAACGCTTATCTTGACGCTGCACCGGATAAAACTGGTATGATGGTTCGCCCGTCCAATCTAGAAGATATTTTCGTTGAACTCACAGGACGCCAGCTAGACTAACCCATTTAGTCATTCGTCTTTTGTTCAGAGTCTCTTACCAATGACTGACTAATGACGAATGACCAATGACTGACTAATGACGAATGAGTAATGATGCCTCGCCTCGCCTCGAAAATTGAAGCTATTCTTTATCTCAAGGGTAAGCCGATCTCGGTTAGCGAAATTGCCGAATATGCTGAATGCGATCGCGATAACGCCGAAGATGCCCTGATTGAACTCATGACTGACTATGCTCACCGGGATAGCGCCCTAGAAGTGGTGGAAACGCCTGAAGGCTTTACCTTACAATTGCGCTCGCCCTTTCAAGGTTTGGTAGAGGCGTTAGTGCCACTAGACTTAGGCGTGGGAGCCTTGAGGACGCTGGCAGCGATCGCCCTCAAAAGCCCCATTACCCAATCTGAGTTGGTCGATTTGCGCGGTTCGGGAGCTTATCAGCACGTCCAGGAACTTGTCGAACTGGGTTTTATCCGCAAGCGCCGACAAGCCGATGGTCGTTCCTACTGGTTACAGGTTACGGAAAAATTTCATCAATATTTTGAAGTCGAACAACTCCCCCAACTGACTCAGCAGGATGTACCGTAAAACCAGCCATTTGGTGTTTCACAGAGCATATTTTTCAAAAAATCTCTCTATCGGCTTACATTTGATAACCAATAGTATGGAGTAGCCAAACAACACAATCGTTTACAGTAGAAGGAAAGCTACTCAAATCTTTTTATTCCAATGGTGTTTAACCCTGAATTGTTCGACCGCGAGCCTGAAGATGCACAAGTCAATCAGCTCCTCCAATATATTCAGCACCAATCTCCAGAAGTTTTAGCGCGAGTTGCCAAATCTGTCACGCCGGACATTAAGCAAATCGTCTCGCAGAACGTTCAGGGACTGGTGGGAATGCTTCCCTCAGAGAATTTTAATGTTCAAATTACGACTGACAGAGAAAATTTAGCAGGTCTATTGGCATCAGCCATGATGACTGGCTATTTCTTACGCCAGCTTGAACAACGGATGCAGCTGGATGAATCGTTGACTGGTTCTTCCCTGTCTCACAAACCTTCTAACAGCGAAAAATTCGCTGATTAAATTTAGTCAAATTCTCAGCGATATGTCATCTGCGATCGCAATTCTGTCTCTAGCTCAAGAGAGGATATTGTTTCGATGAGAAGTTATCGCCTATTTTTGGCATTTTAGGCGATCGCTTCGGTTAAAGTTGCTCGTTTTATTACCAACTTGCGATCGCATAGTTGGCAACTAGCCAATTGGCTTCCTATTTCAGGGAATTTCCCATCTGAACCTAAAAATAGTCTTAGCCGCCAGCCGCAAAAGCAGCCAATATCAAAATTGACAGTAAAAGACCCGGACTAAGCATCAGCGCTAAGGTTAACAGTTCATTGAATTCCATTTTCTTGCACCACTACTAAAGCTCATCTAATCGATAGCGATCCTAACACGGCAATCGTTTCTTCAGAAGCAATAAGCAGAATGAATTATGATTTCAAAATGTAATGAATTAGCTAGATTAAATATTTGAATTTAATCTAGCTAATTCATTACATTCTCTTCCTGCAATTCCCGAAACCTAACCCGGCTCCCCAAGCCCGGTTGGATTACTTTATGATGAGACGGATTTGACAGGGAACATTTTTACTTAATGCCAGTCCTGAAACACCTTATATTTTAAATCTTATTACAGCCATTTTCTATCAAGCATTTTTGCCTGATTTGCAGTTAAAATTTTCAGTTCATTGAAAAAAATTTCCTATAGTTTTGTCAAAATGCCTTTGTTAAAGGTTATTTTGCGTTTAATGCAATTGAAAGTTCTCATAAAATAAATTTAAAAAAATATTTAGTAATCAGCCAATACAGGAAAAGAAAATCTTAGATTTTTTCTAGCATTTATCGTCAAAGCTAATGATTATACTATCTAAGTAATTTCACCTATACAAATAGGCATAAATTCCCTCAAGTGTAAATACTTTATCTATAAAAATTTGCAAATGTTAAAAATTATTGTTAAATTTCAGGGAACGCCATAGAAGATGATACCCAGCGATGAATAAGTTCTTTTGGATTATTCCGTCACCGCCAACGCTGCAAGCCCAATCTCGTGTTTATGACCTGAAAGCGCGGCTAGACTGGGGTGAACCGGCTTTGACGATTATTGATGTAAGCGATCGCAGCCAATTTAATATTAGCCACATCATGGGAGCTATCCCCATGCCGATGAACGAATTAGTCGATCGCGCCCTCACCAAATTGGAGCTCACCCGTGATATTTACATTTACGGTGAAACCGATGAAGAAACCGCAGTTGGTGCTACAAAACTGCGTGCGGCTGGCTATCAAAAAGTGTCTGAAATCAGAGGGGGCGTAGCGGCGTGGAAAGCAGTAGGCTTTCCAGTTGAGACGATTCTGACTGCTAACTGTTAATAAATTGTGAACCAGGAATCGCGAATAGATCAGGAACGTAGATTTACTACCTATTTCTTGTGTAGGGGTATGGCATTACCATGCCCCTAGAGGACGTGAATTTTATAAGTTATTGTATCCACGTTTTTAGTGTTCAAAAATATCCTTATATTGCAGCAAATCCAAAGTCACAATAGTGGGCAAACATTCAAAACATTGCTGAGCAACTTCCCACCGCCCTTCGCGTTGCAGCATTGCAATTAGTTTTTGTCGCACGCTGAGTAGATAACGAACATCATTCGCTGCATAGCGGAGTTGTTCTTCGGATAAGTTTGCAGCATTTCCCCAGTCTGAACTTTGAGCCGTTTTGTCGAGTTCTACCTTCTCTAACTCTTGCACCAACTCCTTCAAACCGTGGCGGGAAGTATAGGTGCGAGCAAGCTTGCTGGCAATTTTAGTACAAAAAATTGGAGTTACATGGATGCCTAAATTTTGCCGTAGTTGGGCAACATCGAAACGGGCAAAGTGAAATAGTTTTAGGACATTGGGGGCTTCCATCAGTTGTTTTAAATTGGGAGCGTCTATCTGTCCTTTGGCAATTCGCACGACTGTAACGCGGTTTTGGGAGTCGCACAGCTGCACCAAGCATAAGCGATCGCGTTGGGGTATCAATCCCATTGTTTCCGTATCCACTGCGATCGCTGACTCTTGCAGATACTGAGACAATATCTCCTCGGAAAGGTCGCGATCGCATACCTGAAAATCTTCCAATTTTCTCTCCTTATCGGCGTTTAATGAATATTTGAGTTAAGTAATACTCGCCCTTTGCGTTCTTGGCAACACCTACCCCAGTTAAATCATACTGACCTTGAATATTTTTCAGATGACCGGGGCTTTTTAGCCAACCTTCTACTGCTTGCTTGGCTGGATCGCTAAAGCCTTGATTGTATGCCACATTTTCAGATGCACCGCCATAAGAAATTGATTTACCAATTGCCTTCGCTCGCTGCTCAAATCCATTATGGCTGAAAGGAACCGCACCATTTGCCATTGCCTGACTGTGTGCCCTTGCCTCTTTGCTAATTCGAGGATCTAGCGTCAGAGGTGGCAAATTTTGGGACTTTCGATATTGATTGATCAGTTCGTGAGTATACTCTTCCAAGGTTAGGAAATTACTAGAGGAACTAGGCGTGGGGCTTGGGGCGGTTGGTGATGTTTCATTTGGCGAAATTTCACCATCAGGGCTAGGGATCAAATCGCAGCCTCCAGCGCCAACAGCCAGGACAAGCATTCCGAAAACAAGCCCCGCAGCTAATTTTTGCATGAGTTCTGGATATATTTGAGAATCAATTTGGCAATTTTTTTAGGATGAGAATATAAATTTTCACTGTAGCAATTCTATTTTTTGTCAGCCATCTCTTCAGATCCCCGCCTCCTTAAAAAAGTCCGGGATCTGGCCTTCACGTTGCCAAGAATTCAGACAGGGCAAGATAAGTTTCTTCTGGCGCTTCTTCGGGTAGAAAGTGACCGCAATTGATAGCCTTACCGCGTACATCAATTGCGCGATCGCGCCAGGTTTCTAAAACATCATATTTGCACTCAATAATTCCTTTTCCGCCCCAAAGAGCTAGCACCGGACAGAGAATTTTTTTCTCCATATCTAGGGTATCGTGTTCTAAATCGATGGTAGCAGCGGCGCGATAATCTTCGCAGGTGGCATGAATCGCAGCGCGATCGCTAAAGCACCGAATATACTCAGCCAAGGCTTCCGGAACAAAGGCAGAAAAATCTTGACTCCATCTTTCTAAACAGGTGCGGAGGTAATATTCAGGATTAGCGCCAATCAAGGTTTCGGGTAAGCCATCGGGTTGAATGAGAAAAAACCAGTGGTAGTAAGCCGTGGCAAAATCTCGATCGGTCGTCGCGTACATTTTATGAGTAGGCGCGATATCTAATAATGCTAGTTTCTTAACTCGGTTAGGATGATCGAGTGCCATGCGATGAGCGACTCGTGCGCCCCTGTCATGACCGGCTACATAAAATTCTTCATAACCTAATTTTGACATCACCTCGACCTGATCTTGCGCGATCGCTCGTTTTGAATAATTTCGATGATCTGGTTCGCCTTCCGGTTTAGAGCTGTCGCCGTAGCCTCTCAAATCCGGTGCCACTACTGTAAAATTCTCGGCGAGACGAGGTGCTATTTTATGCCACATGACGTGGGTTTGAGGATAGCCGTGCAGCATCAGGAGTGCTGGACCAGATCCCGCCTTGACTAAATTGATTCTTGCTTCAGGGGTATCAATTTTAGTCACATCAAAATTAGCGAACATAGTCATTTTTGAATTAACGCAGTGCCCAATCTAAAAATCGCTCAGTATGATAGAGCGCTAACTGGTTGCTCAGCCCCTGAAAGACAGCATCAAAAGCGTGTTCAGCCCAAGGAATTTCCAGCAAAATCGATGTATTTCCATCTGCAAGCAGCCGTTGGTGCATTTGCTGGATAAATTTTAATTGCACTAAATGATCGCGGCTTCCATGTACAAATAAAGTTGGTGGTAGCGATCGCCTAACATAGCTAATCGGTGAAGCCAGACGATACCGATCGGGCATGGTCGCAGGCGTTCCACCCATAAATGTTTTTAAAACCGCTCGCGTATCGATGGGATCGGGGCGTGGCGGGTTGGCATAGCCTCCAGACAGATCCACTGGGCCATAATAGCTAACCACTGCTTTTACAGGCAGTGCATCCGGCTCATAAGCCGCCAGCATTGCTAAATGTCCGCCTGCGGAACGTCCAACGAATGCAATCCGTTCTGGGTCAGCCTCGTACTCGGCTGCGTGTTGGTGGATGAAGGCTAAGGCGGCACGCACGTCATCTAGCTGCGCGGGAAAACGGTAGCGCGGCGTGTGTCGGTAATCGATGGCAAAGACACTATAGCCCCTCGCTGCCATATAACGGCTGAAATCAGCGTTTTGGGTTGGGTCGCCGCTCCGCCATGCCCCAGCGTAGATGATAATTAGCGCTGGATAATTGCCGACTTGCGGCGGTCGGTAGAGATCCATGCTCAACGGGACACCATCTGGGTTTGAAAAGACGATGCCAGAGGTATAGCGACTTTCACCCGGATTGATGCCTCGAAACACATCAGCTAGGACGAACGGTTGTTCGCGCATCCCTGTTTGCTGACGATTAGGCAAAATTCCCCTATAGTCTCCGAGACCCTCTTGCATTGCCACGGCTAGATGCTGTTGTGTCGCTGGCATCTGTAACAGTGGCAAAACACTCAAAAGCAGTGCTAGCAAACTAGCAGCCAAAGCTAAAAATTGCCACGGAGTGCGACGGATCGTTACCAGCACCAACAGACTTGCGATCGCGTTTAGCACCACCAACCAAGGACTGACTTCTGGTGCCCCTACCCCTAATGGCAGTAGGGACATCGTGGGCGCTGGAACCACAATCCAGGAACTCAAGAAAAGTGCCGCGCCACTCAAGAGCAAAACTAACGTCTGGGTAATTACTGCTAACCAATGAGACACAATCGCTGCTCTATTGCCCCAGGTAAGCTTCTAAGACTTGTGGATTGCGCTGAATTTCAATCGGAGTCCCCACAGCAAGATTGCGACCTTCAGCGACAACCCAGACGCGATCGCACAAAGACATGATTACGTCCATATTGTGTTCAATAATCAAAAAGGTCATACCCTCCTGATTCCATTGGGTGATGTAGTCACAGATTTGTCTAATTAGCGTCGGATTCACACCAGCCGCCGGTTCATCCAATAAGATCAGCTTTGGCTGCGTCATCAGCGCCCGTGCCATTTCCAGCAGCTTGCGTTGCCCTCCAGAGAGCGCCCCGGCGTAATCCTGCGCCTTCGCTGCCAACCCCACTGATTCCAGCAACATCATCGCTCTTTCTCGCTGCTGCCGTTCTTCCTTCGCCACCAGATGGGGTTGAAACCAAACTTTCCAAAAGTTTTCCCCCGTCTGTTTTTGAGCTGCCAGCAGCATATTTTCCATGACCGAAAGCCGCGATAGCACCCGCGCTACCTGAAATGTACGAACCATTCCCATCTGAGCAATTTGATACGGCTGCAACGAATGAATCGGTTCGCCGTCAAAAATCACCCGCCCTTTGTCTGGATGAATGAAGTTTGATAGGAGATTAAATAGCGTCGTTTTGCCAGCACCATTCGGGCCAATCAGTCCCGTGATACTGCCTTGCGGTACCGTAATCTCGACATTATCGACAGCCCGAACTCCGCCGAAGCTTTTACAGAGTCCGCTGGCAGCGAGTAAAGCGATTTCTGAGAGTGGGGGTTTTGGGTCTGCTTCGACTAAATCGGGGCTTTCTTCGAGATGCTTGCCGCCCCCGTTTAAAGACCCCTCAGACAACCGATTGGGCGGAATGTGCGAGTTATTTGCCAAGGGTCAGTTCCTCTTTTTTCCCTAAGATACCTTGTGGACGCCAAACCATCAGCACCATCAGGATTAAACCAATCACCATGATTCTAAATGCCCCTTCCCGCGAGGCATCCAGTTGCACCAACTGAGGTAAGTAAAAGCGAGTCAAACTATCGTAACCCCAGAAAATCACCGCCCCCAGGATTGTGCCCACATTGTTACCCGCACCGCCCAAGACAACAATCGTCCAAGCGTAGAAAGTCGTTAGCGGCTCAAAGTTATTCGGGTAAACCGTTGTCGTCTGCCATGCCAAAAAAGCCCCAGCGACTCCGGCGATCGCGCCTCCCAGCATAAAAGATTGTAGTTTGTACCAAAAGACATTTTTTCCTAATGCTTTGGGAATTTGCTCATCTTCTCGAATCGCTTTTAGCACTCGACCCCAAGGCGATCGCACCAACGTCTCCAGCAGCCAAAATGTCAGCCCCAATACCAGCAGCGACAACACCATCAAACCAAGCTTATCTCCCGGCGGCAAGGCATATCCATATACCCCAAACGATCCTTGCCGGAATTCCTTGCCCATTGGCAATGGCTGATTATTGACAACTAAACGGAGCAATTCGGAAACGCCGATGGTCACGATTGCTAGGTAATCCTCGCGCAACCGTAGAGTTGATAATCCGATTAACAGTCCTAGCAGCGCTGCTAAAACAGCACCGATAGCCACCCCGAAAATTAGGGGAACCCCCTGCAAGCTCAACAACACTGTGGTGTATGCACCAACTGTCATAAAGGCAATATGCCCAAAATTAATCAGTCCGGTGAAGCCCCACTGTAAATTTAAACCCAAGCTAAACAGGGCAAAAATTGTCGTAGAAATTGTCAAAAAGATGAGATAGCCAACCATGCCACGCTTGTGAGACTCAATAAACTATAAACTCTAAGCTCTAAGCTTTAGATTGTCCAAGATCCCTCTAACAAGAAGGCTCTAGGGAATGTTACGTTGTTCGCCAGTGTTTAATTATGAATTTTCTCAGAGGTCGATTACAACGCTTAACTGCTCAGCTACCCGATTTAATCGATCAACTCGCTGATGACAATTTGGATGACGCCTGGAAAGTTCTACAACAGATTTATTATGACCTGTATATGCTCAAAGCCATCCAAGAGTCGAAGCATACCGTACAGCCGGGGGAAACCCTAACCCGCGAAGAAGCTCTCCGGATGTTGCACTTCCCCTAAGTTTTCCCCTGTTCGTCGGCTGAATCAAGGGGTAAAAATCGCTTTTAGTCAAATTTCGCAGTAAAAAGAAAAAGTATCTGCCATTTGGAGTAAGAGCCAGTTGCCCTGTGAAACTAGAAGTGCGCTATGCCCGGTCTTTTCTGCGAGACCTGAAGAACTTAGAATACGCAGCTAGAGAGCGGATATATGAATTCGTCTTTGAGGAGTTCATGCGGATCGAGCGAATTACCGATTTGCCGGAACTCCGGGGAATCGGGTCTGATAGTATCTTCTACCGCTTTACGATAGATGACTATCTGATTGCGATTGAAGTGACCGGGCATCTTGTTAAATTTCTGCGGGTTCTGCCCAAACCGCGTCTTTAAGAGGCTTTCGAGTTGAAAGCTGGTCGTTGTAAGACCGAATAGAGCGGTCTAATTGAATTTTCCTGGCTATCTCAGATAAATCTAGCTGTACAGGACTCTAAAGGAATTCTGAATCTCAATTTGGGGTAGGAGAATTACCCAATTAACGAATTGACAGGCTAATTCGTCAAAAGTGATGCTGAAGCTTACCTTAAACTTGTGTTGACTGGAAACACGCTTATTGAGATTTACTTATGGATGCTGCTGCACTTTGGCAACGTTACCAAGAATGGCTCTACTACCATGAGGGATTAGACTTTTACCTCGATGTCAGCCGGATGCGGTTTGATAGTGAGTTTGTCGAGGCGATGCAGCCGAGGTTTGAGAAGGCGTTTCAGGAGATGGAGGCACTGGAGGGAGGCGCGATCGCAAACCCTGATGAAAACCGCATGGTAGGTCACTACTGGCTGCGCGACCCGGATTTAGCGCCCACTCCGGAAATCAAACAACAGATTGTCCAAACTTTAGAGCAGATTGAAGCGTTTGCCCAAAAAATCCACAGTGGCGAAATTCATCCACCCAACGCTCCAAAGTTTACCGATATTGTTTCCATCGGTATCGGCGGATCGGCACTCGGTCCCCAATTTGTCGCCCAAGCGATCGCCCCAGACTTCCCACCCTTGGCAATTCACTTCATTGACAACACCGATCCGGCGGGCATTGACCGTATCCTCTCCCAGCTCAAAGGTCGGCTGAACAGCACCCTCGTCTTAGTCATCTCCAAATCAGGGGGGACGCCAGAACCCCGCAATGGCATGGTAGAAGTGCAAAAAGCCTTCGCTGAGCAGAATCTGAATTTTTCCCCTCAAGCTGTTGCCATTACCGGGGAAAGCAGCAAATTAGATCGGCAGGCAAACTCAGAAGGCTGGTTGGCAACCTTCCCAATGGAAGATTGGGTGGGAGGACGTACCTCGGAGCTGTCAGCCGTAGGATTGCTCCCAGCCGCCTTGCAGGGAATCGATATCCGCGCCATGCTTGCCGGTGCCAAAGAAATGGACACTGCCACCCGCCTGCCCAATGTTCGGAAAAATCCAGCCGCACTCCTGGCGATGAGCTGGTACTTCGCCGGAAACGGCAAGGGCGAAAAAGATATGGTTGTGTTGCCTTACAAAGACAGCCTGCTGCTATTCAGCCGCTATTTGCAACAGCTAGTCATGGAATCTTTGGGCAAAGAAAAAGACCTTGATGGAAATATCGTCTACCAAGGGATTGCTGTTTATGGCAACAAAGGCTCTACCGACCAACACGCTTACGTGCAGCAGCTGAGAGAGGGTGTCCCGAATTTCTTCCTCACCTTCATAGAAGTCTTAGAAGACCGCCAGGGAGACTCCCCCTTCGTCGAGCCGGAAGTTACTTCTGGCGACTATCTCTCAGGTTTACTCCAGGGAACCCGACAAGCTCTCTATGAAAACCAGCGGGATTCTGTCACCGTGACGATTCCTCAGGTAAATCCCCGCATGGTAGGTGCCTTAATTGCTTTGTATGACCGGGCTGTTGGACTTTATGGGTTCCTGGTCAATATCAATGCTTATCACCAGCCAGGGGTAGAAGCGGGTAAAAAGGCTGCCGCCGCCATTCTCGACTTGCAAAGACGAGTTTTGCAGGCAGTACAAGAGGAAGGCGCTCCCCTTTCTTTGACTGAGTTGGCTCACAAAGCGGGTGCCTCCGATCAAATTGAGGCAATCTACAAAATTCTGCGCCACCTTGATGCCAATCAGCGGAGTGTTGTTTTAAAAGGCAATTTGGGCGAACCCAGCAGTTTGAGGGTTTCCGCCATTTAAATGGCTCTAATTATCATAAATTTGGCATTCTAGAGCGAAGACAAAGCTTCAACTCGAAGGATGCTGAATATGGCTCTAATCGAGGAAATTGAGGTCTGTCCGCTAGCTTCCGCAAACAGGGGAGTGGCTAAGTTTTACATCCCCTCAGTTTAAGTTTAAGTAGGGGCACGGTAACGCTGTGCCCCTATGGCTAATACGAAAGTTTAGAGACTCTACCTCTCAATGCCGAGACGCTCGTGCAAGCTGCTCAAAACAGTAACTAAAAAAGCACAGCTAAAACTGAGAAATTCGCTCCTTCTCCTTCTTAATTTGTCAATAAGCTGGGACAAGTCAGAACAAATACGTCTCTTGTTCCTTCACCATGAAATAGTGGCTGAATGGGAGTTGTATAGTGAAAAAACTCCCGATCGTTGACTAATAGCAGTTCGCCCGGATGAAGAACTTTAGAAAAAACCGGGTCATGCTTTTTGGATTTGTAGAGATGGGTTTCTCCACCTTGAATATTTTCCCGTCCTACAGAAAATATGCCGACAAAATCAGTCCCATCCCGATGAATCCCTTCCGGGGCAGGGTTCCCATAATTATCTGGCGAACAGGTCGTTCTAATTTGATGAACTCCTATTTCAACGGCTTCTGGGTCAAGTTGGCAGTAATCAATAAATGCCAAAACAAGTTTTTTGAAATCTTCAAGCTTCGTAATGGCATCATCTAGTTCGGCATACTCTCGCTTGATATCGCCGACTAATGGATTGTATTGCTTGCTTTGAAACAAGTAACCATGCGGTAGTTTGACTAAGTCATTTCCAAATACTTTGAACCGAGATAATCTTCTGAAACGATAATTATTCTTGATGTAAGGGTCAACAGGAAGATCGCTAAAGAATGGCTTAAAACCTTCTATCTTTACGGAATGGACTTTGTGTAAGGTAAACATCATGGCATAAGCCAAATCCGTCGATCCCGGTAGCGTTTGCATCGCTTTTTCTCCAGTACGCTTCGATCCCCAGTTTTCCTTCCTACTTTAGGAAGGCTATTCTTTAAGCATAAACTTAGAATTTTTAATTTGGTTGTTTATGATACAAAATTAATACAAATTTTTGATAAAGATTCCCTCCCAATGACTCAGTGAAATGTAAAAATTTAGATATAGTTTTACATATTTCTTCCTTCTCTGGGATTTTACTGAACTGGCAGCCTTAAGTTCGCACTGCTTTTACCAAAGCCTCGCACGCTCGCAGGAAAATACCGACATCCACACCGAGAGTTATGTACTGAACTCCGGCATCAATCCACTGCTTCGCTGTTTCAGGATTATCGGCAAATGTGCCCGCAGATTTCCCAGCCTTGCGAATCGTGGTAACGCATTTTTGCATCAGCTCAATTACCCGCGAGTCTTGCACTTGCCCCGGAATGCCCAAAGACTGCGACAAGTCATAAGGGCCAAGGAAAATGACATCAATGTGGGGCACGCTGACAATTTCTTCAATATTTTCGACGCCGCGAATCCCTTCGACGTGAACGACAATCAGAGATTCTTCGTTGAGCTGATTTGTAATTTGCGTCCCTGCTGCTGCGTACACGCCAGCACGGGTGTAAAATGAAAGTCCGCGCGAACCAAGAGGGCTATATTTGGCACCACGCACAACATCCGCTGCGTCGGACTGAGTTTCTATCTGAGGCACTTGGACACCGGCACTGCCGATGTCCAGTGCCCGTTGAATTTGCGGTGCGTCGTTCTTGCGGATGCGTACAATCGGTGCCAATCCCACGCAGTCGGCTGCACGGCACAGGTCTTCGGCAACCAGTGTGTTGAGGGCACCGTGTTCCATGTCAATCACGGCAAAGTCAAATCCTGCGTGTCCGCAGATTTCTATAAAAGCCGGATAGGCGCAGTTGATGAACGGGCCGAGGACAACCTCACCTCGCTTGAGTTTCCGTTTCAGTTGATTTTCACGCATTGGTCAGTTTTCACCTTAAGAGGCAGAACAGTGTTCCCACTTTTAGGATGGACTTGACCTATTCTAAGGGTTATGTACGCTCTTCCTCTGTGCCCATGCCTTTGCTCATCGTGGTTGCCGATGACGATCCAGGAATTCGGCTTTCTATATGCGATTATCTGGAAATGTCTGGCTACTCAGTTATTACAGCTGAGGATGGTCAAGCAGCTCTCAGTTTAGTTGAGTCATATCATCCTCATTTGCTGGTAACAGACATTATGATGCCCCGGATGGATGGCTATGAACTGGTGCGGCGTCTCCGTCAACGCCCAGCGTTTCGTCTATTACCAGTAATTTTCTTAACGGAGCGTGCAACGACCTCAGAACGGATTCGGGGCTACCAATTAGGCTGCGATCTGTATCTGCCCAAGCCGTTTGAGTTGGATGAGTTGGGGGCCGTGATTCGCAATCTTTTAGAGCGATCGCAGATGATTCAAGTCGAATGGCGATCGCTGATTCATGCTGTTGCCACACCAGAGAAGGAAGTGGAAGCTCCTGGGCTTCCCCAACATACTCCTTCAAACTCATTCAACCTAACTCAGCGAGAACAGGAAGTTCTCGATTTACTCACTAAGGGTTTATCTAACGCCGACATCGGCAACGAGTTGCACCTCAGTCCTCGGACGGTGGAAAAGCACGTCAGCAACCTGCTGAGAAAAACGGAAACTAGCAACCGAGCCGAACTGGTGCGTTTTGCCTTAGAGCATCATCTGGTGGAATAGTCAATTGCTAATGGCTAATTGTTGAATCTAATTAGCCCATTAGCGATTAGTATGACTAACGTGTTGTAGCAGACCCTCACAGGCATCTAAAAGTAAATCGATGACTTGGTTAAACCCCTCCGGGCCACCGTAGTAGGGGTCAGGAACCTCAGTTGCAGTATGGCGGGTGCAAAAGTCACACATCAGCCGCACCTTGTCCCGATACTGCCCTGATGGGTCAAGGGAGAGGATATCGCGGTAATTCTCCCGATCCATTGCCAGAATCAGGTCAAAGTCCTCAAAGTCAGACCTTTGAAACTGCCGCGCTTGACCTTGGAGTTTAATTCCTTTGTGTCCTGCGGCTACTCCCATGCGTCGGTCGGGGGAACGACCAATGTGATAACCAGCTGTACCGGCAGAATCGCAGATGATCCGTTCCCCTAAGTTTGCTTGCTCAATCAAATGGTTCATGATGTTTTCTGCCGCAGGCGACCGGCAAATATTGCCCAAGCAAACGAATAATAACTTGTAGGACATTTGATGCTAAGATGTCTAGTTTTGTACGTTTAATGATTGATACACTTCCCCATTCACAAGTCTCTAATTCCGCACCAGCATTAGAGGAAAGCCAATCGGTATAACTCATTAATCATAAGTGGTCATCTACCCTGGTGTTAAGTTTAGCAACGAAATTGCTGCATACTGGGATCGCAGTGGGATAACGAATGCCGGGATTGAGTTAATCTTTACTTTTGTTATTCTGCCTGACTCCACCGGCAACTCATGAAAGCGAAAGGCAAGCATTTAATCATCCCTTTTTTGCCTTTTACTTCCTTTGTTCGTTGGTCATTTGAGGTTCATTACTTGATGTTTAAAAAGTCCCGCTACAAACCTTATCAAAAACGCCGCCAGCCGCCTTCGCTCCTCATCCTACTCCTAGCTTTGCCCCTCATTTTGATTCTCTTGGAACTGCTTGCACGGGTTGCTGTGAGCGTTGCGGGCAAAAATGCTGAATTGGCAGCCTATGAAGGTGAACCGACAGAAGTTACCGCCTACCGCCTTAAATTCCTCGATCAAAACCAGCAAACCTACGGGGGTTTACCGAATTCTGGGCGTCTGGTTGCCAAACGGCGTTTATCAGTGGGATATCAGCTGGCAGGAAATCAACAGAGCAAATTCTGGCGCATTAACGAACAGGGTTTTCGTGATGACCAGCCGGTTTCTCAAGCGAAACCCAAAGATGAAATTCGGATTTTCATTTTGGGCGGTTCTACAGCTTTTGGTCAAATGAGTTCCAATAACGCAACCACGTTTGCCCATAAGCTCGAAGGTAGTCTGAATATACGGGTAAAGCAGCAGAAAGCTTCTCCAGAGAAATTTCGCCCGGATTTCTTGCCCTACTACAAGCCAGAACGGGTGAAAGCACTCGCCTTGCCGCTACGGATTCGGGAAGGCAACTATCGTGTCATTAACGCGGCGGTTCCTGGCTATACTTCGGGGAACGAACTGGCTGGGCTTGCCCTCCAGATTTTGCCTTACCAGCCTGATGCGATTGTGGTTTTGAACGGGTATGCAGACTTAATGCTACCCAGCACTGAAAATGAAACGGATATCCCTTATATAGAAAACTTTCTGAACAATGCAGCAGGGCATCTGTGGTTTGAGCTGACTCAGGACATGAATCGCTGGCTCAATCAGACCTATTTAGTGAAAGCAACACAGTATTGGGTGTTAAAACCACAACCGTCTGTGGACCAGCTGACGATGGCAGTGAGTGAGGAAAGCGTCCCTTTAGCACAACGTCTGCCAGCTAACACCACTGAGCTGGAGCGTCGGGTTAAGCGTTATCAAAATCACCAGACACAGATGGTTCGTCTGACAGCAGCGGCGCAGATTCCATTGGTTTTGGTAGTTCAGCCAGAAATCACCGGGCGTTCAGCGAATAATCTTTCTCTCAGAGAACGGGAGCTTTTAAGCGAACTCGGTTCAACCTACACCCAGCGAGTACAAGCCGGTTATGGACAAATAGACACAAAGACTGGGCAGTTACAGAGAAGTTTTCCGCAAAATGTGAAAGTGCTGAATTTTTACAAGCTTTACCAGAATTTCCCAGGTCAGGCTTTTTCAGACGCCATTCACTTGACGGATGAAGCCAATACAGTAATGGCAGATCGGCTCTACAAAACGTTTTTGGAGTTACCAAGGCTACAGATACAGCCTGCAAAGCAGCCACCGCTATAAGCAGCAAATCCAGGCAGCAGAGGAGAGAACAAATAGTGTAGAGCTAAATTCTCCTCTGTCCCTGAAGTTTTTGCGCTGAGCTTAAAAGATTGCTAAACCTAGGAAATATTCTCACCGTTTTGCCTGCTAGCCGTCTTCCTACGATAAGTAGGTGGCAGGCGAGAAGCCTGCCTAAGAAGAGCGGCAGATATTGATGCCTGGGAAATCCCTTAAGGGTTACAGTGGCAGGTCGAGTCCACTGGTGAGGTCTTCCATTCGCGATCGCATTGTTGCGGTGGATTTTTCGTAGGCATCTTTCATTGCCGCTGTTACAAGTTCAGCTAGAGCATCTGCTCCCTGATTGTAGGCGTCTGCTGAAATTTCTACCCGCAGAGGTTCTTGATTGCCGCTGAGGAAAACCTTAACGCTTCCACCGCTACTCTCTCCCCCAATCTCCATTTGCTCCAATTCTTCTTGGAGCCTTTTGGCACCTTCTTGAACCTGCTGGGCTTTTTTAAAAGCTTCGGCTAGTTCTTTCATTTTGCCTAAGCCAAAGCCAAATCCTTTCTGTGTCATAACTATTAATGCCGTATGCGATAGACTTGCAAGCCAATTTCAATCTTAGTATCCCTGGCGTCTGGCGACACCTTTAAGCAGGCTGAAACTCACCTAAGATTTTCACTTCTGGTTCTAAGCACAGAGACCAATGCTGTTCCACTTGCTGCTGAACATAGCGAATCAAATGGAAAATATCGCTAGCTTTAGCACCGCCACAGTTGAGGATAAAGTTGGCATGGCGTTGGGCGACTTGGGCACCGCCAATCTGGTAGCCTTTGAGTCCGGTTTGTTCGATCAACCAGGCAGCTTTGTGAGAATCGGGATTGCGGAAAACGCTGCCGCAACTTGGCAAATGGTAGGGTTGAGTGGTTCGCCGTTGCTCTAGATGTTTGGCAGTTGTTGCCATAACTTGAGCTGGGTCGGCTCCCGGTTGGAGTTGGAAGGTTGCCTGCGTCACCAAGCGATCGCCTCCTTGCAGAATTGAGGTGCGGTAGGCAAATCCCAGTTGTTGTGGTGTCAAAATCTCAGCTTTTCCGCTGGGTGAGAGGGCTTGGACGTTGACTAAAATATCAGCGGTACAGCTGGTGTGAGCGCCTGCATTCATCACCACTGCGCCGCCGACTGTACCGGGGATACCAACAGCCCATTCCAACCCTTGCCAACCGCGTTCTGCTGCCTGCCATGCGAGGCGGGCGATGGGTTCTCCGGCACCTGCACTCACCTGACCCGTTTCGGGGTCGAAGCTGGTGTGGCGGAGATGGCGAGTACAGATGGCTAAACCGGGAAGACCTTTATCGCTCACCAGTAAGTTTGAACCGGCTCCCAAGAGGGTGATCGACAATTCTTGATACCGCGCCCACTCAAAACTAGCTTGCAGTTCTTCGGTACGGCGGGGAGCTACATACCATTCGGCTGGTCCTCCCACTCGAAAAGAGGTCAGGCTGGAGAGGGGAGCTTGCGATCGCACAATACAATCGGTTCCTGGTAGGTAAAGCGGGGAAGAAGACTTGGTGGATTTTTTCTGGGGGGAAGAAGCGTTTACAACGCTGGCTGGATCATAAGAGAGAGTCATATCAATTCACAAATTTGAATGCCGAGACAGCTGAGGCCACAACATGAGTTTTGAGTAATTTTGAGTGAATCTGTTAGCTGGGAACTTCTTTACTCATAAGTACGACTTCAATGCAGCTAACGGATTCAGTCATCACCGATTACTTGAGACTGGCTTCGTCAGTTTTTTGATAGAACGCCATGACCTCAGGAATAATCTGATTTAGATTCCCCGCCCCCAAAAACAGAGCCAAATCGCCCGGTCGAAGGGTATCTGTAAGTAACTTACAGATGGACGGGAGAGACGGTTGGTAATGCACGTTCGGATGATTACCCGCCACTAATTCCGCGACTTGTTCACCGCTAATCTGCCCCAAATTAGGTTCTCCGGCGCTATAAATATCGCTGAGAATCACAATATCGGCATCTTTAAAAGATTGAGCAAATTCCGGTAAAAAAGCGAGCGTCCGGCTGTAGCGGTGTGGTTGGAAAATAGCGACAAGCCTTCGCGGCGGCAACACTTGCAAGCGAGCTGCTGACAGGGTTGCCAGAAGTTCGCTGGGATGGTGGGCATAATCATCCACAAAGTAGATGCCATTACGCTCGCCCCGCAGCTCAAATCGGCGGCGGGCACCCTCGAAGGTCGCGATCGCCTCTGCAATTACCTCAAAATCCATCCCCAGCTGACGACCCACAGCCACGGCTGCTAGGGCATTGCTGAGATTGTGCTTGCCTAGCAACTTTAAGGAGAGCTTTCCCAGAATTTCTCCCCGTTCCCAAACTTGTGCCTCTGTGCCATCCGCCCGATAATCCACCCGATCGACCGTATAATCAGCCCCAGAATCTCGCTGCAAGCTATAGCTGATTGCGGGTTGCAGAGAATCTCTAACTACAGCACAATCAATGCACCCCACCAAGGTTTTACAGCGTTTAGCGAATATCTGGAAGGTGCTAATCACCTCTTCGAGCGATTCATAGTGATCTGGATGATCCAGTTCAATATTTGTAATCACACCAATTGCGGCTGAGAGTCTCGATAACGACCCATCTGATTCATCCGCTTCCGCAACTAGATAGGGACCGTCTCCTAACCGTGCGTTGCCTCCCCAGGCATTCACTTCACCGCCTACCACGATTGTTGGGTCTAATCCTGCTTGTAGCAGTAAATACCCAATCAAACTGCTAGTTGTAGTTTTCCCATGAGTACCAGCGACAGCAATACTTTGGTAATCCTGAATCAAAGCTGCTAATAAATCAGAACGATGAAAAATCGGACAGCCTAATTCAATAGCTGCCCGATATTCAGAGTTTGCCGGATTGATTGCAGTTGAACAAATCACTTGGGGCAGAGCCATTGCCCTTAGGTTCGTAGATGACCCTCGATTACTCGACCGAGTTGCTCCAGTTTCTACAGGTTCCCTGGAGGGTTCCAGGCGATCGCTTATACCAATGACTGCCGTTGGTAATGCTTCGTAGGCTGAGTCCTCGGTTGGTTGAAAAAATTCCAAGTTTGCGGCGTCTTGACTTCCAAAAACATGAGTGCCAACGGCCTGCAAACGTTTAGTAATATGGCTGGAATGAATATCCGATCCAGATACAGGCAGCTTACGCTTGGCTAGAACGTAGGCGAGAGCTGACATTCCAATTCCACCAATGCCGATGAAATGAAACGGCCTCCCGGTAAAATCAACAGTATTCGGCATCTTAGCTCCTTACACACCACACCACACCAGGCTGCACGGATAACACGCGCTATCATATCAAGAATTGATTTTTCTTGATACAACCTTGCCAAGATTTACAGCACAATCCCAGAGCGCGATCGCAGAATCCGCTTTCGGTCGCTATAACTGCACTTTAGGTCATTCCTAAATAGAGCGGCTTCTATCATGGGATGGTTTTTATCTTTACACGTCAAAATGCATTTCAGTCCGGAAACTTCCTGCAAAGACTAACACCAAGACAGTAGCAGATCATCCGCATTTTTACTGCTTAACCTAGAGAATAGGAAACAAGCCACAACGGATCTTGTATGCAAAACTTGGGAATTTTGGGTGGAACCTTTGATCCCATTCACTGTGGACACCTGTTGATGGCGGAAACTGCTTTATCTCAAGCGGCTCTAAACCAGGTCATTTGGGTACCGAGTCGCTGTCCTGCCTACAAAGTGGCGGTGGAATTTGAGCATCGCGCTCAAATGGTGCAACAAGCGATCGCAGACCATCCAAACTTTGTTTTCTCGCCTCTAGAGACAAATTGCACCCGTCCAGATTATGCCATTAATACCCTTTTAGACCTCCAGATTCTCTACCCGAATAGCCGCTGGCACTGGATTATTGGCACGGACGCCTTCAAAACCTTACCTCGTTGGCATCGACGGCAGGAACTTGTACCCGCTTGTGAATGGTTGGTGGCACCGCGTCCAGAAGAACTGCCGATCCCGGTGGATGATAACCGAGAAAATTTGCTCTGCCAGCAGATTGTTCAACAGCTTGTCGCCCAAGAGTTGACGATTCGCTGGCAGTTGTTGAAAATGCCGAAAGTGGGCATTTCATCAAGTTTGATTCGCCACTATTGTCGCCAAAAACACTCGATTCGTTATTTAGTCCCAGAAGCTGTCAGAGTATATATTTCCATCCACAACCTCTACGGAGGCGAGATTTTAAATTAATTTGGAATTAAAATAATGATTCAAAATTACGAGCCGTTTTAATTTTGAATCATTATTTTAATGATTCTTGAATGCTTCAGAACGTCCCGATTCAGGCAGAGCATTCCCTTTCTCAAACAACGCTAATAGGTAATTTGGCTGGGGTTGAATGGCTTCATCATAGTTAGCGAGTGGGCGATCGCTTCTTGATACTGTCCTTTACTAAGCGTGTAGCCTCGTAAATACCAGGAGATGAAGTCGTCTCGGCTTTAAGTTTTAGCACTTAGTCAAAAGCTGGTAGCGCTTCTTTGTACTTAACCTAGCCTCCGTAACTCGCAAGCGAGGTTAAACAACTCAATCAGTGCTTTTAACTTAAGCAACCAGTTTCGGGGTAGATATGGAACAACCAGTTAGACTAGGCGCTGGAATGAGATCGAGTACCCTAAAACTTGCGATTTCTGTAGTTCTCAGAGTACCTAATGCTCCTACCGTCAAAAAATTGAAATTCTTCACTTTATGCTTTTAGGCACTATTCGTACCAAACAATAGCTACAAGTTTTTACAGGGATTAATAATAAGAAAATAGATTTAATTAGCAATTAAATCGCCTAAATCGGAGAAAAAAACCAATAAAATAATTATCTAGGCCAAAATTCAGCTCGCAAAAGCCTCAAAATTGGTTCACTTCCGCTTCGACTCGCGCCCCTTCCCATAGCCTCTAGCGGTAGAAGTTGTGCCACGCTGGAAACGAGCACGTCAGCGATCGCGCGGTTTCTCTAGATTTTGTCCTTTTTCCAGTCAAGAAAGATTCGTTTCGATCCACAACGGATTCGATTTAGGAGAATCGCTGCAAACCACTAGGTAGAATTGTTCAGCCTTTGCGATATGATTGGGGTCATTAACAGGAAAATTCTGTAGGTCACAAGACAGAGGGCAAGACGCTGTGATTAGAGTAGCGATCAACGGTTTTGGACGCATCGGACGTAACTTTATGCGATGCTGGCTGGGTCGGGAAAATAGCCATATAGAAGTCGTCGCGATCAATGACACTTCTGACCCAAGAACCAACTCCCACTTGCTGAAATATGATTCCATGCTTGGGAAGTTTAACGCTGATATCAGTTACGATGACAACTCCATCACTGTTAACGGCAAAACGGTCAAATGCACATCGGATCGCAACCCAGAAAACTTGCCCTGGAAAGATTGGGACATTGACCTGATTATCGAATCAACTGGCGTCTTTACCAGCAAGGAAGGGGCATCCAAGCATATAAAGGCTGGAGCGAAGAAAGTTCTGATTACCGCTCCCGGTAAAAACGATGACGGCACCTTTGTGGTAGGCGTCAACGATAAAGACTACGACCACGACAAGCACGTTGTGATCAGCAATGCCAGCTGCACCACCAACTGCCTAGCGCCTGTTGCCAAAGTGCTGCACGAAAACTTCGGCATTATTAAAGGCACGATGACCACCACCCACAGCTATACCGGCGACCAGCGCTTACTGGATGCTTCTCACCGGGATTTGCGGCGGGCACGGGCAGCAGCGCTCAACATTGTTCCCACTTCAACGGGTGCTGCCAAAGCAGTAGCTTTGGTGTTGCCAGAGCTGAAGGGCAAGCTGAATGGAATTGCTTTGCGGGTGCCTACTCCAAACGTTTCCGTAGTGGATTTGGTGATTCAAGTCGAGAAGCAAACCTTCGCGGATGAAGTGAACCAAGCGCTGAAAGCTGCTGCTGAAGGCCCGATGCAAGGCGTTCTGGAATATAACGAACTGGAGCTAGTCTCCAGCGATTATCGGGGTACCGATGCTTCTTCCATTGTGGACGCCAGTCTAACGATGGTTATGGGCGGAGACCTGGTTAAAGTTGTCTCTTGGTACGACAACGAGTGGGGTTACTCTCAGCGGGTTGTAGACTTGGCTGAACTGGTGGGTCAGAAGTGGAAAGCTTAAAAATGCTGAAAGCTTTGGCTTAGGGTGAGTTGTTGGTCGGGATAGACGCCGGTAGAGTCTCCTAACAAGACGTTTGAGCCGATAGTAATTTTCCCGACTACAGCAGCTCCTTTGCCCAGTCGTTTGATTAACGCCTGGGCTTTTTCTAACGGTAAGCACAGCACCAGTTCAAAATCTTCACCACCGTATAAGGCCCAATTCAGAGCTTGCTCGGCAGGCACGAGCTGAGTTAGGGCATGAGAAAGGGGAATTGCGCTGCGCTCGATATAGGCACCCACTCGGCTGCACCGGCAGATTTGCACAATGGCGTCTGCTAGACCGTCGCTGCTGTCCATGCCAGCCACGGGAATTTTAGATTTTAGATTTTTGATGTGGGATGGAAAATCTAAAATTTCCCACAAAAGCGGCAATACATCTAGCCTAGGCTTGGGACGCTGGTGAGCTTCGATTAAAGATGCTTTGTCAGTTTCACTGAGGTGTTGACCAAACTCTGGGTGAAGCAGTAATTCTAGACCAGCTCGTGAGGCTCCGTGAACGCCGGTGACGACAATGGCATCCCCTACCTGAGCATTTGAGCGCCGAAGGATCTGAGTTGGTGAAGCTTGACCAAAGGCGGTAATCGCGACGGTAATCACCGATGAGCGGCAAATATCGCCGCCGACGATCGCTGTATTGTATTGTTGCAGGCATTCGGTGAGTCCCTGATAGAGTCGCTCAACCCAGGTGACAGGTGTATCACCCGTGACACTCAAACCTACAGTAATGCCCAGAGGCAGTGCCCCCATTGCGGCTAGATCGGATAAATTGGCAGCAGCAGCACGCCAGCCAGCGTCTTCTGGGGCAGTGGTGCGATCGCTAAAATGAGTTCCATCTACCAGTAAATCGGTTGTCACTACCAATTCTTGACCAGGCTGAAGGGTCATCACCGCCGCATCATCCCCCACAACTTCCGGCGGACAAAAGCGCTGCAATCGTTCTAATAAACCTTGTTCTCCAATATCTCGAATTTTCATGCATCTAAACTATTCAGTGTCTGATAGTTTAGCGGCTAGAAGAAACGCGATCGCTAAAATCGACTTATCCAGCAACATATCTGTCGTAGCTACCAGCAATTGTCCAAGCTCAGTCTCAAGATGACATTATCTGGCGTTTGGCAGTCTACCTCACCCGCAATCTTTTCTAAATTGGCAAAAAATCGGGACTAGAAGCCTTGTTCAGCATCTAATCCCGATTAATATATGCATTGTTTAAAACAATGGAGAATTAGGACTTAGCAGCTTGACGGCGGCGGCGAGAAACCACTAAAGCACCTGCTACCATTCCTAAACCTGCAAGGCTTGCTGGTTCAGGCACGCTCACGTTTTGAGCGAATACCTTATAGTCAGGCCCGTTAAAGCCCTTGTGGCTTGTCAACCGGAGACCCATAGCCTTCTTTGACGCCTTCAGACCATAAGAACCAACTTCTTGAATTTCGTCGTCGGTTCCTTTGATTTCTTTGGTGGCGATACTGTAGCCAGTCGTAGTCCACTTATCTCTGGTAATCGTGAACGTTTCTAGCACTTTTCCATATTTATCCAGAGACTCAACCAATAGATCGCTGTTCCCAGGGCCTAGATCTTTTACCTTAGGATCTTTTGTAAAAGGGTTGCCTCTTTCAAAGAAGAAGAATGTGTCGGTTGCCTTCCCGAAGAAAACATCGATTATAGATGTTCCATAGTCGTCTTCAGTGTCAATGATGCTGTTGAGATTCAGGTTGCCTAAGCTAGCAACGATATCAGCAGCAGTCGGGTTTTCCTTTTTGGGGCCTTCTGGCAGGTATGAATCGCTGACAGTATCAACGCCGTGGTCGGAACTGCCTGGACCAGTTTTTTTCAGCTCATTTTTGACAATTTTGGCACCTGTAACCAGCGAGAAGTCTTTGACGACCTCGAGTGTAGGTTTAATAGTAACTGCTTCTAGCTTGATATCCTTCTTGGGGTCAGCAGGATTTGGAGAAAAGGTGGTGTCGAACGTGAATGGAGCGAAAGCCTGAGCTGAAGTCGCGGAAAAAGCTAGAAGGCTGCCAGCCAATAAGCTCATGAAGGCTGACGTCTGTTGAAGTTTCATCTGGTTCACCTTAATTGATCCGAAGTTCAAGATTTTTAATGTCCGCATATTTAGGGATTGAGCCGTGTTGCTATTTTTTTGTTGAACCTAGTAGTTTGCTTGAGTGATACGGATGAGTGCGTCGAAAACTACTTAAGCACCTGATGAACGAAGACCAATTACCTAAGGGATGACTCTAACTTTTAGTAGCAAACTCAGAAGACCACGTAAATATGCTTGGCTTTGTTCTTCCTAATATAGGGAATTATTCGAGGGGATAGCAATCCTTCGGACGTATCTTTACTGACTCTTTAACATCAGCCGTAGTTTCTCCAAAAACTTGTAAAGTTGGTGTGAAGTAAGGCTTTAGAAGCGGGAATATATATGTATCCGGATTTTTAACGATTAAATAAAAACAATTTTTGGGATTTCCGGGAAAATACGGTTTACTAATTTCATACTATTTAAAAATAAATTAAATATACGAAAAAACACTGATATGTTAAAAATTTAAGTGCGGAAAATACTGAAAAATTAACTTTTAAACTTGCTAAAGCTAATAGTTATTACGAGAAAATACTTAAAAATAAATGTGAAAACGGGCGAAGCCCTTTCCACGTTGGGGATAAACCCCTAGTTAAGGAAAGGAATGCTTCGCCCGTTTAATTTCCAGCCAAAAAAACGGATTGTATCAGACTATGGTAATTTTAGAGATACTTTAACCAGTTATTTAAGCGGATTTTAAACAATTTTGTGCTTCCTGGGCTACTTGCTCGACTTCATCATTCGCTAAAGCTTCTAATGTTGAGCGTGCTTCTGCTCCACCTAGACGCTTGAGTGCTTGTACAACCCGGTAGCGAATCTGCCAATCCAAATGGGTGGAGTAGGGAACAATGAGGGGAACTGCACGCGGATCTCCCAGTTCTCCCAGTGAAGAGATAGCAGCAGTTTGGACTAATTCGTTCCCAGAGGTGAGGGCTTCTTCTAGTAGTTCAAACCCTCTGCTGTCGCCCATTTCTCCCAAAGCAGCAACAATGCTGAACTTAACGAGCCACTCTGGGGTTTGGTTGTAAACTTGCTGCAAGTCCTCAAAAGCTTCTTTTAACTGTAGCGCTCCCAAAGCATCAGCAGCGGCAGCTTGGACATCTGCTTCCGAGTCATTGAATAGGCGATCGCGCAAAACACTCAAAGATGTTTGCAAATCTTCTTGTCCCAGAGTATCCATCTGGCTGACTGCGGCATATCTAACGCGGGTGTTGCTGTCTGTCACAGCGGGTTGCACCAGCTCAAACGCGATCGCCCTTTCCAGCTGGCGCAGCTGGTTAATGCCGCGAATGCGATCGCCAAAATTTTCTGAACCCAGTAATTCTTTAACAGACTCAGGGGTAATGCTCATTATTATTTGATTATTGATTAGTTTTCAGTTGTCACTCGTTATGAGTCATTAGTCATGAGTCCTTTGCAGCAAACTCCCATTGACTAATGACCAAGATTAATCCACCTCAGATGCCATTGCCCGCACAATATCCCCACGGGTGAGGATACCAATCACTTGAGCATTTTTATCAATCACCGGCAAGCGGCGAACATTTCGCTCGTGCATCAGCGCCGCCGCTTCCCGTAAAGGTTTCTCGGCTGTAATGGTAATGGCATCGTGGGTCATTACTTCCCCAACCGTTTGCCCCAGAGACTTGTGTAGGTCTCGTTCAAAGGTGGCTGGATTTTGCAGGTAAATCACGCTGTCTAGAAACATGATGTAAGCCGGGGGAGTCACCCCTTTTTCTTGCCACATCAAGTCAGTTTCCGAGATAACGCCCACTAATTTGCCAGTTTGTTCGACTACTGGCAGACCGCTGATGTGTCGTTCTGCCAAGATTTGGATGGCCTCTTTGAGAGGCGTTTCAGGCCGTACCACGATAGGGTCGCGGCTCATAACATCGGCTACAGTTTTGGGCATACAAGGCTTAACTGCTGTCACAGGATAACTGGCTTAATTGTAAGGAATTGCAGGGATCAATTGTTCTTTGTCAGTTATCAGTTGCTGTTGACGAATCGCTAAAGTCGGTTTCGCAGTAGGCGCGGAGGATATGCGTACAGTTTGCGATCGCGCCTAAATGGGCAATCTCATAGCCGTGCGTGTTTTGCGTCGGAAACGCCAGACACGCAGCACGGGCGACATGACCGAACTTCATCGCAATTGAGCCATCGCTGCCAAAACCGCTCAACGTCGCCAATTGCACGGGGATCTTCAGATTCTTCGCAACTTGCCGCAACTGACGATTTAAGGCTTCATCGTATATTCCATAGCCATCTTGGGAAAGCAACACCGGCGCATTCCCATCAGCGATCGGGTATTCCGGAGCCAAAGGACAGATTTCCAGCGCAATCAAAGCATCCACACGCTGCTTCTGAGTAAAGTACATTGCGCCAATTGCGCCGACTTCCTCTTTCGCAGACGCCACCAGATAAATATCAACTGGGGGCTGTTTTACGGTTTCAGCCAGCGCTAACAAAATTGCGACAGACGCCTTATTATCCAGCGTGTAACTGGCAATCCAATCCTTCAACCGCACCGGACGCTTACGATGCTTCCCGACTACCATTCGGGTTCCCGGTCGAATTCCCGCTATTTCTAATTCTTCGGAGGTGCATTTGGTTTCCACCCAAGCGTCTTCCCAGCGCACTGGTTTGTCTTCCTGCTGGGATTTTTGGGGAGATTCGTGGGAAATGTGGCGCGAGCCAAAAGATAGAATCCCGGTAATGGTTTGCTCATCTCCCAGTAAATCTACAGCGCCCTCACCATAAACCCACGGAAACGCACCTCCCAGCCTGCGGACTTCCACCCGTCCCTCGTCGCCGACTTGTTTGACAATTCCGCCAATTTCGTCTTTATGGGCGGTGATAGCGATGCCTCTGTCTTGCTTTTGTCCGGCAATTTTCGCAATGATATTCCCGGCATTATCCTGCCAAACTTCGACCCCTAGCGCTTTAAATCGACTCATCAACAATTGGTCAATTTCTTCTTCCGCACCGCTAGGAGAATGATGCAGCACTAATTCTTCAATGGTGTTAAACAGATTGTCGTAATCCAACAAAGCCATGCCTAAAAGTATGAAGTGTGAAATATCAAGGATGAACGGTGAAATTTAGCCTGAATACGAACCTGTTCATCCTTGAGTCTTCATCCTTTATACTTCAGTCTTGATTGAGCTGGCTTTCGTCTGTTGGCGTTTCAGCACCAAACCCGCGCCTAAAGCACCAAACGTTAATATACCGAACGTAGAAGCCGGTTCGGGAACGCTTTTCTGGGAGTCGGACACCAGTACAGGCGTCAGCGTTGCAGAAGCGGATTGTCTCAATAGCTGATTATTACTAGCGATCGCAGATGCCTCAGCCTGTTGCCTTAGCACTGAAAAAGCATATTTTCCTAATATCTTATGAGCAGTCGTCGTCGGATGGATGTTATCCCAGAACAAAAACTTGTCTGCATTAACAGCACAGGCAATTAATTTGTCTAAACAAGCCTCAGTAACATTCCCCAAACCAAATTCGCTCGGATTAGCGATGACCCGATCGAATAGAGAATTAACATCAAGGGGGATAATCTTGATGCTGTCACCTAGGTTCTGGCTCAAACCATTGAGGCTTGCAGCTAAGCCCGAGTTATGAGTTGCCGTCAAGGCATTGAGGTTGGCTGAATTCGAGCTTGTCCGGGTGTCCGGAAGTTCCCCCAAATCTGGCAAGTTGACCACCATGATATTTTTAGCGCCGAATGTAGCAAGCGACGTTACTGCCGTCGATAAATTTCCGACTGGTATAGCAGCATTGGTTACGCCACCACCGATGTAGTCATTGCCACCCGCCCATACGATGTATAATGCATCCGGATTAGCCGGTAAATTGGATTTTTTGAAGTTATTAATCTGCTGCTGCAAGCCTGGTAAATTCAGCACTACGCTAGGAACGATATCGTTCAAGACGTTACTGTTTCCCGTAGTTGCACCACCGTAAGCGAGATTAATATTTGAATTGGAAGTTAATCCTAAATATTGGGCAAGATAGTCTACCCAAACTGGACCATTGGAAAAACGTCCATCAGAGTAAACCGGGCTTGGCGGAATATATCCTTTCGTAGCATCAAACAGATTTCCATCATCTGAAAGGCTATCCCCGAAAACATACATTGCATTAAAATTCTGAGGCGATAAGCTTGCTGCTTTTACTGCTGTTGGCAACCCAGCGATCGCGCTGAGGGGTAACGCACTCACAAGAAATACTGCCCTCAGGCTAGAAAACACTCTTTGGAAGGACATTGTGTTTTTTCTGTAGTCAGGCTAGCGAATAAGTTTATTTGTCAGTTAGTCTTTTACTAAATTGCTATTTGACAGCTAAAAACTTTTCCCTCTAAAGATACATTTCTCTACTATCATCTTTCTGTCTTTCTAGGTAGCAGACAATAGGAATTTTTACATTTGTAGTGGTGTGGGAACGCCCAAAACTTGTAATTTTTTAATTAAATTATATGAGTGGCAATTTTCAGTTATTTCAACTATCTATCTTCAGCTATATCCAGCTTGGAGAAATTCTGCAATTTTTATAGGCTTCAAATGTCAACGATAGGAGAATTATGTCAATTACTCCATCAGATGCGCTCGCTACAATCCTATTGTCAATCTTGCCTATGTTTCCAATGCAAGACTGGTTGGGCATCATCCATCTTATCCCTTTTTTTGCGATCGCTTGTTTTATCAATTATTAGGATTATTAGAATAGACCTCCTGCATGAATCAGGAGGCATGTGCCAGTTCGTAGTTCAGCAAGCCAGCAATTAGGTTTAAGCGCAAACCAAATCTCTGCCTGCGATTGCGATAACGTCCTGAAAA
>NZ_JAMPKA010000022.1:0-118456 GCF_039961855.1 Trichocoleus sp. Lan
ACTGCTTTGTCAACATTCTCTGCGGATTGATTGCCTACTGCCATCAACCGAAGAAGCCAGCGATTGCCATTGACCACAACTTGCTGCCTTCGGCTTAACCCGAACTGACGTTAAGTATGAACTGCCAGGGTGGTTATAACATCAATATTTGGCAGAAACATACTTCTGGTGAACTACTCTATCGTGCAACTAATCCCAACGGGAATTTAAGTTTGGGCAGAGGAACTAGCCAAAGGACAGAAGGCGTTTGAGTGTATAAGTTTCGGAATAGAAAATATGAATATTGGGTGTGGGATGGTACGTTAGATAATCCGCAGGCTGGAACTTTAGAGGTGTATAAAAACAACCGGATCTTGATGCAGCGAGCTTGTAGGAAAAGTTGAATCCTAAGAGAGGGTGTTATTCTCTAATGCTCGAATTGCGAACACTATGAGCGAATGATTCAGCCGTTTTTCATCTGAAAATCAGAAGTTGGCAGTCGGATTCCGGTATTTTTGCTTACCTTGGGATGCACTTGCTTCGCCCATACTTTACACCCCATTTACATCTACCGAAAGAGTTCAATCAGGGGATTTTCTCAAGATGATTCACTCGTTCCTGGCTGAGTGGAAAAGCCTGAAGGATATCAAGCCGGAGCGATAGTGAAATACTAGGGCAATGTCTTTATCGCTCGCTGGGCTTCAAAACTAAAGGAGGGAGATCCCAATGAGAACGGCTGTCGATTACATGATAGCTTTACGATCTCATGTCTAGTCCTGCCGTTGCACACGCCAGAATCATTAGACCTCATGATTCATGCAGGAGATATAAATATACCGCCAGGTAGAAATATAAGGTTTTCCGACATTTTTAGTGGATGAAACTCTGATTGGTATCTTAAGCTACGAATACAGGGAGCGATGTATGGGGACTTAATAATAAGGATTATTAAGTTTATAAGAATTGATGAAGCTGCTTCTGGTTGAATGTTGGCGACGGTAGGGAAGAATTTTAAAATTATCCCTCCATTTATATACCTAAATTTCTAACTACCGAGGTATATTTTTTTCCGCCATATATGCATCGCGCTTCTATTCCCATGCATAGGCGGCAACTACACCTGATTTCATACGGTTGTGCCCACTGCGATCGCTATCAGGGTGGAGATACATTGTTAATTAAGCAAGTACATAAAAGTTTATGCATGGGGAAATGCCACTTCACCCATAGCCTAAACAGCTCGGTAGAGGAAAGTTGCTATGTTTCAACATTTCACAGACAAAGCCGTTAGGGTAATTATGCTATCCCAGGAAGAAGCACGTCGCCTGGGACACAACCTCGTGGGCACCGAGCAACTCCTTTTAGGATTAATTGCAGAAGGCACGGGTGTGGCGGCTAAAGTTCTGATCGATCAAGGCATCACCCTCCAAGCATGCCGGATTGAGGTAGAAAAAATTATTGGTCGGGGGTCTCGCTTTGTACCCTCTGAAATTCCCTTCACTCCTAAGGTGAAGCGTGTTTTCGAGCAAGCCTTTCTGGAAGCAAAGGCTTTCGGACATAACTATGTAGGCCCGGAACACCTGCTGCTGGGGTTAATTCAAGAAGGGGAAGGGGTTGCCGCCAAAGTGCTGCAAAACCTGAACGCTAACCCCGATAACCTCCGTACCGCCGTGATTCGGATGCTGGGAGAGGTCACAGCTGTCTCTGCTGGCAGTGGAGAAGATCGTTCGACATCCGGACGTGGCGATCGCAAAACCGCAACGTTAGATGAGTTCGGCACGAATCTGACGACACTCGCTGCACAAGGCAAGCTCGATCCGGTCGTTGGTCGCACCAAAGAAATCGAACGCGCTATCCAGATATTAGCTCGCCGCACCAAGAGCAACCCGGTGTTGATTGGAGAGCCAGGAGTTGGTAAAACTGCGATCGCTGAAGGTTTAGCTCAGCGGATTGTGAATAAAGACGTTCCTGGCTTCTTGGAAGATAAGCAAGTGATCGGTCTGGATATGGGTTCGCTGATCGCGGGTACCAAATTCCGGGGCGAATTTGAAGAACGTCTCAAGAAAATTGTGGATGAAGTTCGGACATCGGGGAACGTCATTCTGGTCATTGACGAAGTGCATACGCTGATTGGTACGGGGTCAACCGAAGGTGGCATGGATGCCGCGAATATCCTCAAGCCAGCATTAGCGCGGGGCGAGTTGCAGTGCATGGGAATGACAACCCTGGATGAATACCGCAAGCACATTGAGCGAGATGCAGCTTTAGAACGTCGCTTCCAGCCGATTATGGTAGGCGCACCCAGCGTCAGTGAAACCATCGAAATTTTATTTGGTCTGCGCGATCGCTACGAGCAGCACCATAAAGTTAAAATCTCTGATGTTGCTCTGGTTGCAGCCGCCAGCTTGAGCGATCGCTATATCTCAGACCGTTACTTGCCGGATAAGGCAATTGACCTGATTGATGAAGCGGGTTCTCGCGTCCATTTGAGAAACAGCAAGTCTTCTGGGACTGGACAACTGAAGCGCGAACTGCGTGAAGTGACCAAAGAGAAAGAAGCGGTTGTGAAGGCTCAAGACTTTGATAAAGCGGGACAACTGCGCGATCGCGAGTTGGAACTTGAGGCACAATTGAAGGCGATTTCTGACAATAAAAAGGCAGAAGTCATTAACCCTGAAGATTCCCCAGTGGTTAACGAAGAAGACATCGCTCAAATCGTTGCTTCCTGGACTGGAGTTCCTGTCAGCAAACTCACCGAATCTGAATCGGAATTACTGCTGCACTTAGAAGATACCTTGCACCAGCGTCTCATCGGTCAAGAGGAAGCCGTCACCGCGGCCTCTAAGGCGATTCGCCGCGCCCGCGTTGGTCTAAAAGACCCCAACCGCCCCATCGCCAGCTTTATCTTCTCTGGCCCCACCGGAGTTGGTAAGACGGAACTTGCGAAGTCCTTGGCTGCTTACTTCTTCGGTTCCGAAGAAGCGATGATCCGCCTGGATATGTCGGAATTCATGGAAAGCCACACGGTTTCAAAGCTGATTGGTTCGCCTCCTGGATACGTAGGATACGACGAAGGCGGTCAATTAACCGAAGCGGTGCGTCGCAAGCCTTACACGGTGGTACTATTCGACGAAATCGAAAAAGCTCACCCCGATGTGTTCAATATGATGCTGCAACTCTTGGATGACGGTCGCCTGACCGATGCTCAAGGTCGCACAGTAGACTTCAAGAACACCTTGATTATCATGACTTCCAACGTCGGTTCTAAAGTCATTGAGAAAGGCGGCGGCGGTCTAGGCTTCGAGGTAACTGATAATCAAGCTGAAGCGCAATACAACCATGTTCGCGCTTTGGTGAATGAAGAACTCAAGCAATACTTCCGTCCTGAATTTCTCAATCGTCTCGACGAGATCATTGTCTTCCGTCAGTTGACGAAGGACGAAGTGAAGCAAATTTCTGTAATCATGCTGCGCGAAATCGCCGAACGCTTAACCGAACAGGGAATTACGCTGGAAGTCAGCGATCGCTTCAAAGACCGTGTCGTTACCGAAGGCTACAGTCCTGCTTACGGTGCAAGACCGCTGCGTCGGGCGATTATGCGACTCCTGGAAGACAACTTGGCTGAAGCCATGCTATCTGGCACCATTCAAGATGGAGACACTGCCATCATTGATGTTGACGATGACGGTCAGATTCAGGTAGTCAAATCCGAACAGCGTGAGTTACTTCCGGTCGCCTAAGAGCATAAGTTCCTCAATTCATTAGCTAAGATTTAGCACTTTCATCCCCTGGCATTTCTGCCAGGGGATTTTTTTTGCAACCGTCCATTTCTGCTCAAAAAAGGCTGCTGGCGAGATGTAGCAATTAGAGCTAAAAATTTAAAATCCACAGAGGTTGGCGAGTCACAAGCGGGAGTTTCCGCGTCCTTGCGTCGTGGCGTTTAAGGAAACCAATCCAACTCTTATAAATATTTGTTGGGTTGAACGATGGTATGGGTTGCTGATAAGCGATACTTTCGGTGGGCTTCGTCAACGCATTCCCATGATGCACAGATGGGAATCCATGCAAAAATATACCTGGTGTTTTAGGCGATCGCGTTCTGGGCAATTTAAGTAAAAAGGAATTTATATGATTTCCGCTCCAATTTTCTATACCTACATGGATAGCCCTCTGGGACGTATCTTAATCGCCCAAAACTCAGTCGGGCTAGTGGCGATAGACTTTCAAGAAGGGCTAGCTGCAAAGTCTCCAGAAGCCGCTTGGCATTTCCAAAAGAAGCTAGACGGTAACGCCGTTGAGCAACTTCAGGCATATTTCAATGGCGAATTGTATCAATTCACGCTACCACTTGCCCCTATAGGTACGGTGTTTCAACAGCAGGTTTGGAAAGCCCTCCAATCGATTCCTTACGGTCAAACGATATCTTATGGAGAACTAGCAAGAAAAATAGGATTGCCAACAGCAGCGCGTGCCGTCGGAGCAGCCAACGGTAAAAATCCTCTGTGTATTATTGTGCCTTGCCATCGTGTTATCGGCAGCAACGGCACACTTACTGGTTTTAGAGGTGGAGTCCGTCTTAAAGAAGGTTTACTCGAACTTGAACGTAGACATAGCGCAAAATCTAGTCGGCAATTAACAATGGCTTTGGGAAACAACTGAATGTAATAAAGTATTGTCCGCTCAAATAGCTTTCTGCCCTACAGTTACGCAATTGGATTTATCGCGCAGAGATTTGGTGGGCAAATATTACCTGACCCAATGTGTTCAGAATCTGGCTTGTTAAAACTTAACGTGCTTTGAAGTTATCTATGAAGTAATCGCTCCCTTGAACAATTCAATCTATTTACGCTCTGCGTCTTCTTAAGCTTTTTCTTCCTGAGCAAACCTCGCATTCTCCTAATCCCTCTCTCAAGAATACAGTTGGGGTACTGCTGCTTACAATTTGTCGTGAATCATCTAACCTCAATACATAGTCTCCAACTAGCATTTTCCAGTGATTACATTTTTGCTCGAAATGATATTTACTGCTTTTGTCGCTCAAATTTCCAATATATTTACCATTCATAATTCTTATTTGAGAGTATTTGGAAAGTTGAGTGTTTAGTTTATTTACATTTTGTTGCTCCTGATTAAGGTCTTGAATTAACCGGCTCTTTTGAGCAGTCCAGGTTTTCTTTTGGGCTTCTAATTCAAGTAATTTCCTATTCAATTCGTTTAATTTACTATTTAAATTATTAATTTTATTTTGGTTTACTTGCTCTAATTGAATATATTTTTCAATTTTTCCTTGAAGTCTGGATAGTGCTGATTCACGTTCGGCTATTTCCTTATTGAGGTTATCTAACTTTATAGAATATATTTCCAATTCTTGCTGTTTAGCATATTTATCTGAAAGCAATTTGTTGAATTCTTTAGATAAGATATCTCTTTGATCCTTTAGCTCATTGACGAATTTTTCATTTAGTTCATCTAATTCAGACCTATTAAGATTGGAAATTTGTTTTTGAGATATTGAGTAAAGTAATTCTTCAACTCTATACACTAGCCCTAATCTAGCAGGGCTAATTTTACTAGCATTCCGAGATGTTCTCAAAGATAACTCTTCAAGTACATCTTGGATAACTGTTTTAGAAGGCTGTTTATTTTTATTAGATAAAATCAACTCATTTATTATTTTTTCAATATGCTCAAAATCTCGTTTAGCTTGGATTGAAGGAATAAAAGCAAAAATATCTTGTGTTCTAGCTTTTAATTTCTCTAAAGCGTGATATTTTTCTGGTCTTCGTGGTTTTAGCTCATCTTGAATTTCACCCTTTTTTTGCCTCAGAGCTTCTATCGTCTTTGCAATTCGTTCGTGACTTTCAGCCTTGCGGGTACCTAATCGCTCCAAAACTCCTAAGTACAACCATGCCTGTGAATCAAGATTATTCAGCCTCTCCACTTGTTGTCTTTGATCATTCACTTGATAGGGAAGTTCAGTTTCTTGCAATTGTTTCTGCAATTTATTAACTTTAGCGGAAATAGTTCCCTTAAAGCAGCATAAAATTAACTCGATTGCTTGCTCATAAGGAAACGAGTAATCAGCAAACCAGCCGAAGAGAAGCCAGAAAACGAATGCTGATATTAGGAATATTAAAACCTTAAAATAGTTTAAAATTTTGCCTCCTATACTAAGAGGCTCTAAATCTGCATCAAGCAGATTTTTATAATTGTAGTTATTGGTTACGAAAAATCTGTCCTACAATTTTACTATTCTCAGCATTAATGTTGACTCCAGATTGAGTAGTTTGATTAACCTTTGCAGTATTGTTCTCTAACTTTTGAAATTTAAATACAAGTTGCTCCAATTCATTCTTAAAAGTTTTATCGTTTAAAGCTTTATCTAGAACTGTTGCTTTTAATAGTGATGGCTCTTCCTTGACTTTATCTAACCTGAGATTCCCTTGAAGCTTGCTCTGTAAGTATTGAAGTATTTGTGTGCCAACTTCCTCTAAAGCTCCTCCAGTCACTTTATCGAGTACACCGAGTAAAATCTTGACTGTTGCTGCCGCTAATTCAGTTTCCAGCATAGAAGAGATAGCCCTAAGTACGTCTTCCCAGTTATAACAGGCTTTTGTAGAGAATTGTTAGTGTAGGTGTATTTGCCAGCTTACCCTGATTGGAGCGGACAGCCGAAAGTCCTCTCCTAGCGCTTAGTTTGAGCCTATCTGCCGCTCAACTTAGCCTTAGATAACTTATCCGTTAAATAACCACTCTTGAGATGGCTTGTTCCACCCCTGTTAATTAACATCATTTGTGAATCGCCAGAATTGAGATAATTTGCTCGTTCTACAGGTGAGTGTCTTGCCTCACCTCAATTCAGAATTCCTTGTTACCTAAATATTACCAATGAGTAATTTATGCAAATGGTTAAGGAGAATTCCGAATTGAGGATGGCACAAACTACTCAGGGATAATTAACTGTCATGGCATCTACACAGTAGCGATCGCTTAGGCTGATTAATCGCTCCTAAAACTCGGCAAGTGGAAATCTATCGCCCCAGTCAGAGTTTAGATTCAACTACTTAATCAAACAAGCCATCTACCTTTTGACGAAAGGCAATCAAGGCATGATTGCTCGAAAACTCCTTTAGGTCTTCTAGCAATTGGTCTGATATCTCTTTTGACACAATGGTTTTGACTTCAATGTTGGTGTTATAGCCAGCGATATCTCCCATACGTTTACCGTGACTACCAGCGCCCTTGGCTGGAATAATGGTGTAGCCAGAAGCACCCAATCCGCTGAGCAACTTAACTAGGCGATCTTGCAATACCGTTTCGCAAATGATCGTGACGAGATAGCCCTGGCTTTGAGAAGTGGTCATAAAAATTTTAGGAACAGTTGTGTACTCATTATTCCACGGCACAGTTGCAGGCTGAGGGAAGGCACCTAACAATCTGCTTAAGGATAGAGAAGCACAAAGCTACGATTGAAGTGATGAGCAGATGTTTAAGAAGCTAGTTTTCCAGTAAAAAAGCTCTCAAGGCATCAGAGGGGAACTGACAAGTCAGCACTGGGCTAACGCCTCTCTACGCTATTGCGATCGCACATCCATACAATCGTGCGAGAGAAGTTTTGATGAGTTACGCTGATTTCAAGTCCCTCTAGATAGTATTTGGCTCAAGATAAATTCAGAGGGAGAAAACGCATTCCAGGCTGACAGATGAGTGGCGCTGCATTCAAGAGGAAGCTGTATGGACGCAGAAATTAAACCAGAAGACGCAATCAAAGCAACCAGCAATGCTCCAGACATGGGTGGCGGTTTGCCCGTCGTCCAATATTGGGCAGAGCATACCCTATCACCCGAAGGGCCAAAACTGTGGCAAACGTTGTTGCATAAAAGTGCTTGCTTGTCCTGTGCTTGGGGAACGGGGGGACAAAAAGGGGGCTTCGCGAACGAGTTGGGGGAAACGATGCAACGCTGCGCCAAAAGCGTAGAGGCAATTTCCGCCGAGTTGCAACCAGCCGTCTCAAACCATTTTTTCGACCGCCACAGTATCGCCGAACTCCAGCAGTTAACTTCCTTAGAAGCGGATCGGCTGGGTCGTCTCAGCTTTCCCGTGATTCTGCGCGAGGGGAAATCTCATTACGAGCGGATTTCCTGGGATGAGATTTACGAGATTAGCGAAGCTGGTTTTCGCAAGTCGCCGGAACGAGTCGCCTCTTATAGTTCCGGGAGATCTTCAAATGAAGCGGCTTATCTGCTGCAACTGATGATGCGATCGCTGGGGTCGAATCATTTGGCAGATTGCTCGGATTTGTGCCACGTCCCATCGACGGTGGGACTGAAGCAGATGTTTGGTTCTGGCACCTCAATGGTCAGTCTGGATAGCCTGAAAAAGGCAGAATGCGTGGTGCTGATCGGGTCGAATGCGCCTGCTAACCATCCGCGCTTGATGAACGAACTGATTGAGTTGCGCGATCGCGGTGGTAAAGTTATTGTCGTTAATCCAGTAGTGGAAGTGGGGTTAGTCAAGTTTGCCTCCCCAGCGTTTCCCCTCAAGTCGCTATTTACCGGATCGGAAATTTCCTCACTTTATCTGCAACCGATTCCCGGTAGCGATGTGGCGCTATTTATCGGCATCCAAAAAGCGCTAATCGAACGCAACTTAATTCAAACAGATTATCTTTGCGCCCATGCTGAGGGTTGGGAAGCGGTTGTCGATTATGCTAACTCTATTTCGTGGGATGCGATCGCGCAAACTTGCGGTGTTTCCCAGCAGGAGATCGAAGTCGCCGCAGAAATAATCGCCTCTTCTAAGGGGGTTGTATTCGCTTGGGCGATGGGTGCAACGCAGCAAGAAAACGGCGTGGACAACATCTATGCGATCGCTAACACGGCTCTGCTGACGGGGAATGCGGGCAAAGACGGCGGCGGTACGATGCCCATCCGGGGACACTCCAACGTCCAGGGTTTTGGCTCGATGGGAGTCACAGTCCAACTCAAAAAAGAGATTCAAGAAGCGTTAGAGAAATTGCTAGGGCGATCGCTCAACCGCAACCCTGGATATCGCGCCCGCGACTTAATTGATGCGGCTGATGCAGGCAAAGTAGACACGTTGATTTGCCTGGGTGGGAATCTGTATGCGGCGAACCCTGACTTAAATCAAGCAAAGCGAGCTTTAGGCAATATTGAAATGATTATTTACCTCGCCACCAAACCGAATTTAGGACACTTTCACGGATTAGCGCAGAAAAATACCATCATCATTCCCGTATTTAACCGCTTTGAAAATCCGCACCAAACTACTACGGAATCCGGCAACAACTTTGTGCGGCTAAATGATGTTGGTAAAACCCATCTCAAGGATGCGGATTTGATTTCGGAGGTGGAATTTCTCACACAATTAGCGCATCGGATTCTTGGCAGCGATCCGGTTGATTGGCGCAAACTACAAGATACTAAATATGTCCGCCAACTGATTGCCAAAACAATTCCTGGCTTTGAGCAGATGGCGACGATTGATGAAACCAAGGAAGAATTTACCATCGCCGGACGCATTTTCAACGAACCCAAATTTGCTACATCGTCCGGTAAAGCGAATATGTTTGTCACGCCATTACCGAAATTGCATTTGCCGGAAGCAAAAGATTTTGGAGTGCCAGAATCTTCGCAGGCGATTGTATTAGCATTGATGACAGGACGCAGCTACTCGCAACACAACACGGTAGTTTACAAACCAGGCGACAAATATCGCGGAATGCCGCACCGCAACTGCATTTTAATGAATCCATCCGATGCAAAACAAGCAGGATGGCAAGAGCATCAACGAGTGACAGTGCAAGGCGATGCAGGCAAGTTAGAGAATGTTGAAATTATCTTTGGTGCTGTGCGTCAAGGAGCAGCAATGATGTTTTATCCCGAAGTTAATGTAATCTTTAAGGCGCGTATAGATAAGCAGTCTGGGATACCTGCGTTTAAGCGAGTTCCGGTTGTGGTTTACTAATTGTGTCTTATAGGGAAAGAAAAAGCTCAATTCATCTCATTCGTGCCAGAGAAATCGATCAGGGAGATGCAGAGCAATTTCTAGATGAACAATTACAACCCGATGTTTTGCTCAAGTTTGTGCGAAAGTGAATCATCCTCTCACTCTTCGCAAACAACCGGGCTACGAGCACAGCTATTATTTCATCGCCTCATTTATAGGTGAGCATTTCGCTCATAATGCTATTGTCTTAGGTAAGGTTAATCGTAAGTTTACTTTTCAATAGACCTCTTGCATGAATCAGGAAGAGGAGGCAAGCTTAAAGTTAATAATGGCAGCAATCAAGTTGAATCGTAAGCCAAAGCGCCTGCGTCGATTCCGGTAACGCTCTGCCAGAATGCGAAAGACCTTCAGCTTGCGATTGATGTGTTCTGCTACTACTCGCAACCGTGCTAACAACCGATTGTGCTGACACTCAAACTTGTCCAGTTTGGCTTTGCGTGACTTTTTGGTTGGGGTACAACTGCTTGGATGCAGTTTTGCCATACCTTGATACCCCGGCGTCAGCCAAACAAAGTTGCTCTGGCAGCATCGGGATACGATTGAGCTTGAACTTTTCGCTAATCATGCACTCGCCCTTTACCAAATGCTGTGCAGATGATTTGCCCGTTGGCTTGGTTGACTACCACTTGGGCTTTCAACGTGTGCCGTTTCTTCTTGCCACTGTAGTAGCCTCGCTGTTTTTTTTTTGGACGTTCGATTGGACTCTCAGTCACATCGACCACCAACACATTCCAGGTGTAAGCGTTGGCATAAAGCTGCTTTTTTCCAGGTAAGCGGAACTTGCCAGAGCGCATTAGCAACGTTTCTACCTTCGTGGGGGAGGCGACACACGGCTGACTCACTGATTCCCCAACTGGTCGCAATATGAAACTGAGTGCGATATTCTCGCTCCTACTCCAGCACAACCAGCAGTTGGTCTTCGACGCCGAGTTTTGGCTGTCCACCTCGGAAGCCGCGACGATCGAGATGCGGACGCAGGATCTCGACCATCTGCAAGGGAGGTGTCTTGATGAACACCACATCTGCGCTTAAAGGCACTGGGCTTGAGGGATTTGAGTTGCTCGTAGGTCATGGCTAGTTCCTCCTTAACCTACTTCTATCCACCTTCTACCTATTCACGCAAGAGGTCTAATCTATTGAAGAGCTTTGAATTAGTTTTTTAACATAAACTGTTAATAATTCTGCTCGTTTTTTGTAAAAATCGGTGAAATTGTCGTTAAATGTGTCTTCAGGACAAAAGGCACTTATCAAAATATCCTTGAATATATTTTTATCAGCAGGCATTAAGCAAACATAGTCAGATGGTTTCTTACTACTAATCTTTTTATTTTCCGAAGCATTTATAAAGCAAAAATTAGCTAGACAGTTAATTAGTTCATTAGAAAAACTCTTTTTTTGTAAATATGCCTTGGGGTAAATATGATGAAACTCAGTTTTATTGTACTTTTGCAAAACTCTATCTAAATCAATCGATGAGCCAGACAAGAAAGTTTTGGGATTATTATTTGCAAGAGCAAGAACAAAAGTTTTAGTAGTGCTGTTATTCGATTTAAAGCAATTTTCCAGGAAAAACTCAGGCTTAATATTACAAGTTATTTCGCCTAAATTGCTTGCCTCGCCATTCTTCAGCTTGCTAATTTCTTTAATATCATCTATGGTAGTAGCTTTTACTTGATTGCTATACCTTCCAGTAAAACATGACCGCCAAAACCATTTTTTTAATCTGTTATAAACTTTGGAATCATAACATACTTCTTTTCCGTCAGGCTCTGCAAAAAAAACAGTCAAAGGAATTATTAATGTTGAATAAGGCAAATTTTTTAGTGCGGTGATTTTTAATTGCTTTCTCATAAAATCAATCGCACCCATAATTCCATTTCTAACCTTGGGAAAAGCTGCTCGAATCTCTTGACCGTTTAATTCTAGCAAGCTTTCTGGAGTAGGAGCTGCTTTCATAATAGCAGCAGTACACTTTAAAATAAGATCTGAATCTTCACCAACTTCAGAAAAACCAAATTCTTCAAGTTCCTCTTTAAGCTCTCTAAAACTTTTTAATAGATCAAAATCTTCATTCCATGTCCATGCTGTCAGTAATTGGAGGGTATCTAATGGCATTCCTAATCTATTTATTCTTTCAAAGACAATACCAACAATAGTTCTATCATCAGTTTTTAAAAATTGAATAGGAATAGATACTTCTTTAAATTTCTCTTGGAGCTTATCAATTCGTTTAATCTGTGACGTAGTAAAGTTGTCGGTTGCCTCTCTGTATTTAACAGAGTCAAATAAAACATTCAATGGGAAATGCCTGTCTGAAATAACAAGAGAAGTATCTAGTGCGAGGAATTGACTTTGCTGTACATCCTCATTTGCATCTAGGTCAAAATATATACTAAGCCATCCATTATCTACAGTTGGTTCTAGCTCAGTTTGAAAAACAGAAAATATTGATGTGACACGTTGCTGACCATCCAGCACATAATCTATTGGATAATCCTCTGTAGGATTTGGAAGTTGAAATTGTCCTAGCATCCTCTCTACACTGAGCTTAGATTTGGTTCTCCAAAACAATATAGAGCCAAAAGGATATCCTTTATAAATACTGTCCATTAAGTACGCTACTCTATCCATTTCCCAAACAAAAGCACGTTGAAAAGCTGGGATGCGGATGTTACCACTAATTACTGAACCTAGTAGCTGTCTGATAGAGCAGGACTGATAATCCATTGTTAAATTTTAATGGGTGGAATTTTAATCTCCTAAGTATAGCAGTTACAAGCTTTACGCTGGTAAGAAAACCAGTTAAGAGAGTTTCTGCAAAAGCAACAATAGCTCAGTCCAAAGCGGAAAGGAGCGATCGCAGCTTCAGGTTTTTTGATTTGCAAGTTGGGCAAATGCGATCCACACTGAAATGATGATTCATCTGGGAGTGAAATCGGATGCCTAATTTGCTTGACAGAATTACAGTTAATTTGAAGCAGTGTGGAGGTCGTCCCTGCATTCGGGGTATGAGAATTCGGGTATCCGATGTGCTGGACTTGTTTGCGGCTGGTTTAAGTGCCGAAGAAATCTTGGAGGAAATGCCCGATCTGGAAATGGAGGATCTGAAAGCAGCACTCACCTACGCGGCGCGTAAACTCAATCATCCAGTTTTGGTGGCATGACGATTTGGGTAGATGCACAACTGTCGCCAGCGATCGCACCCTGGATTGTCAATACATTTGGAGTGACAGCAGTAGCCTTGCGCGATATTGGTCTGAGAGACGCTGAAGATTTTGAGATTTTCGAGGCAGCAAAAGCACAAGGAGCGATCGTTATGACTAAGGACAGAGATTTTGTTGATTTGGTCGATCGCTACGGGGTACCGCCACAAATTATCTGGTTGACGTGTGGCAATACATCCAATACGCGATTGCGAGAGATTTTGAGTGCAACATTGCCAGACGCTTTGGAGCTTTTGCGCTCAGGCGAGATGTTAGTGGAGATTAGCGGGGATTAGTCCATCAACGGAAGGACTAGCGATCGCTCTCAGGTGCTTGTGGAAAAATAGAAGCACTGAATTATTTTTGTTGTGGTTGCCATGAATATAGTAGAACTAATGCCCACCTTACGAAGCTTGTCTCGTGCAGACAAGCTTAAAGTCATGCAGTTTCTAGTTTTAGAATTAGCGAAGGAAGAAGATGCGCTGCTATTAGAAGCTGGGGGGATATATCCAGTTTGGTCGCCCTACAATTCCCACGAAGCTGCCCAAAAACTAGCTCAATTGCTGGAAGAGGATAGCCAGACGGACAATGCCTAACTCTCAAAGATTCCCGTTTGTAGAGAGGAATGATGCCTTTGGAGTTCCTGATGCTGTACCAGAGTTACCTCTAACCTTAATTTACCGAGATACTACTGTGCAGATTTCAGGGTTGTTGGACACTGGAGCTAGCATCAACGTTCTACCTTACAGTGTCGGCATTCAATTAGGAGCAGTTTGGGAAGAGCAAACTACCTCAGTCATGCTTGCAGGAAATCTAGCTCCTGTTGAGGCAAAAGGATTGTTAGTATCTGCTAAAATTAGGGATTTTGTGCCTGTTCGTTTGGTATTTGCGTGGAGTCTGTCAGACGATGTGCCATTACTGTTGGGACGTATGAATTTCTTCTTGGAATTTAATGTATGCTTCTATCGATCGCAGATGTGGTTTGATTTGTCACCAAAGCAGTGAACAGTGAGTGTTAAGCACAAATGCGCGATCGCAACTTTGACTCTCTCTCGGCTTGAGTGCGATCGCCAATTTCTATGTATTGCGGTATAACCAGAACACCAAAATAGTGTTTATCCTTGCTGCTGTGACTGAGAGGCGCAGAAATTATAATTTTTTCCGATAGTCAAGGTCGCTTTAATGATGAAGCCTGACTTTAGCAAAAGGACCCGTCAAGAACTGAGAGCCTATGTTTTGGCTCACCGAGAGGATGATGAAGCAATTGAAGCTCTGATTAAACGTGGTAATCCTAATAGCCGAAAATATCGATTTCCCAAAAATGAAGAAGATTTGAGGGAAATGGAAGAGATTCTTAAGAGAAAATTGGGTAGCAGTTGAGAAGCAGCCTAACATTCAAATTGAATATTTTGATTTTATTGAGTCCTTGACCAAGAAAAAAGGACGCAGAAACCAGTTAGAAAGCAGTAAGTCAGACGCAGAAACAGGCGATCGCAAAGGAATTTTTAAAACTTCTGGGTCGTTTTCACCCGCGAAACGAACTGCGATCGCTAAAGTAAGAATTACAGCTCTCGCTATCTCTGGCGAAATTCTGGATGATAGGGTGCTAGGCAAAATTGGCAGGAAGTCACGATGAAAACACGCGCCGCGATCGCTTGGGAAACTGGCAAGCCCTTAGAAATTGAAGAAATTGACCTGGAAGGGCCAAAAGCTGGAGAGGTTTTGGTTCGGATTGTTGCCACAGGCGTTTGCCACACGGATGCATTTACGCTGTCTGGTAAAGATCCGGAAGGCATTTTCCCAACAATTTTGGGGCATGAAGGCGGCGGGATTGTGGAAGAAGTGGGTGCTGGCGTCACCAGCGTGCAACCAGGCGATCATGTAATTCCGCTGTATACGCCAGAGTGCGGGCAATGCAAGTTTTGTCTGTCTGGAAAAACCAATCTGTGTCAGGCAATTCGCGCCACGCAAGGCAAAGGATTGATGCCCGATGGAACCAGCCGATTCAGCAAGAACGGTGAAACTATCTATCACTACATGGGCACCAGTACGTTCAGCGAATACACCGTATTGCCCGAAATTGCGATCGCCAAGATTAACAAAGCCGCGCCGTTAGAAAAAGTTTGCCTCTTAGGATGTGGCGTTACTACAGGCATTGGTGCTGTATTGAACACGGCGAAAGTGGAACCAGGCTCAACGGTTGCGGTGTTTGGTTTGGGGGGAATTGGGTTAAGCGTCGTTCAGGGAGCCGTAATGGCTCAAGCAGGGCGGATTATTGGCATAGATATCAATCCCAGTAAATTTGAACTGGCAATGCAGTTAGGTGCGACAGAATGCATCAATCCCAAAGATTACGAGCAGCCAATTCAGCAAGTGATTGTCGAACTTACGGATGGCGGTGCTGACTATACATTTGAATGCATCGGAAATGTTAACTTGATGCGAGCTGCCCTTGAAGCTTGTCATAAAGGTTGGGGAGAATCGACGATTATTGGGGTTGCGGGTGCGGGAGAAGAAATTAGCACTCGTCCGTTCCAACTGGTTACGGGGCGCGTGTGGCGGGGTTCTGCCTTTGGCGGAGTCAAAGGGCGATCGCAACTTCCTGGTTATGTAGAACGGTATCTCGCAGGCGAAATTAAGCTTGATGAATTCATCACTCAGACGATGCCACTAGAGGAAATTAACACAGCGTTCGATTTGATGCACGCGGGTAAGAGCATTCGTTCTGTGATTCTGTATTCGTAATATCATGTCCGGCTTGCCCATAATTAAAAGAACCCCACTCCGCCATAGCCGCAGGCTATAGCTCCCCTCCACGAAGAGCGGGGAGGAGCTGGGAGTGGGGTTCTTCTCGATCGCGCAGAACTTGGTATGCAGCATTATCAGTCATGAACCAACCCATCCCGACAAACCTCACCTTAGTCAGCCGCAACCGGAGTTTCGGTGGCTGGCAATCTGTCTACCGCCATCACTCTGCGGTACTCGACTGCGAGATGAATTTTGGCGTGTATCTTCCTCCCCAAGCTGAAACGCAGTCGTGTCCCGTACTCTATTGGTTGAGTGGACTAACTTGCACAGAACAAAATTTCATCAGTAAAGCAGGCGCACAGCAATTTGCAGCGCAATACGGTGTAATTGTGGTTGCTCCCGATACCAGTCCGCGCGGCTGTAATGTCCCTGGAGAAGAAGATAGCTGGGACTTGGGAACAGGTGCGGGATTCTATCTCAATGCAACGCAAATGCCTTGGGCAAAGCATTATCGGATGTATGACTATGTAGTTTCAGAACTGCCGGAAGCGATCGCTGCAAATTTCCCCGTCATGGCAATTCGGGGCATTTTCGGACATTCAATGGGTGGTTATGGTGCCTTAGCGATCGCCCTGAAAAATCCCGGAATGTTTAAAAGTGTCTCCGCCTTTTCTCCAATTGTTACCCCAAGCCTTGTCCCTTGGGGACAAAAAGCGTTTCAAAATTATTTGGGCGACAATAAATCTGACTGGCTAGCTTACGATCCGATGCATCTAATTAAATCTGCTCCAGAAAGATTGCCCATTTTGCTCGATCAGGGAGATGCCGATCAATTTCTAGGCGAACAATTGCAACCCGACGTTTTTGCACAAGCTTGTGCCGAGGTAAATCATCCCCTCACTCTCCGCAAACAACCCGGTTACGATCACAGTTATTATTTCATTGCCTCATTTATCGGCGATCATTTCGCTCACCACGCGGCTGCTTTGGCTCAACCGGGCTTTTGATTACTCTAACCTAGGAAAAACCAATAATATTTTATTTACATTTCCCTACGAAGTAGATAAAAACTATCTATTTATGTGAATGCAAATTGATTTTCGCAAAAAGCTAATCGAGACATTAAATGAGAATACAAGGTGTTAAATTATCTGCCTTTGCTTTTCTTGTCGTTTTCACGCTAGTTGGTTGTTCTAAATCTACCCAAGACTTAAAAAACTCCTCCCCGCTTCCATCAAAAGCTCAACCCGATCGAGAAGTTAAAGTTGCAAAAAAACTTAACTTTCCAGGGGTTAACGTTGCTGCGAAAAAACAGGTGATTGCCAGAGGCGGAGGAATTACTTACCCAGGTTGGGCCAATGCCAATGATAATGTGGATTACAAAACAACAACAAATTATCCACAGCTAGGTCGATGGGGAAATGAAACGAATAATGGTAAGGGCACGTTTCAAGTTGTGGATTTGGGTTCCGTTTATCAACTTAATGGAGTCGGCTATAACATCGATTGGGATGGCGCGTTTAAGAATTCCTTGACATTTCGAGTCGAAGTATCAACCGATAACAAGTCTTGGCAGTTAGTTTCCAACCTTGTTCATCCTTACGAGCCAACAACTGTTTTCAATAAACTGGATATCGATGTTGCAATCAAACCGACTGCTGCGAGATATGTCAAATATTGGGAACCACCGGACGGACAATGGAATGGTTGGGGTACTTTTCATCAACTCAGGGCTTATTCTTCAAAGTCTGTTAAACGGTAATCGCTACGCTGAACGCTCTAAGTAAAACAGAGCTATTAGATAAAGCTAAATTTGGCGAAGTTCGCGTTGCTTGCCGCTGCTAAATGGTATTAGCAAGTCAAGTACGCGAGCGCCAGGTAGTTACAAAATTGTTGGTACGATCGCTACTGAATTGGTGTTGTTGATGGACGATTGCAAAACCAGTATGGATAGAAAACTTTCCCCAAGATACTCATAACAGCGCACCTCGAAAAATAAGAGCTGATGACCCAGTGGTGTAAAATCCTAGATCCTAGAGACAGTTAACGGCGGTCAACGGAGTCTAAACACAATGGAATCACATCGGAAGCCAACAGTTGTAATCACGGGTGCCTCGTCAGGGGTTGGTTTGTACGGTGCAAAAGCGCTTGCCAAAAAGGGATGGCACGTAGTGATGGCTTGTCGGGATTTGGAGAAGGGGAAAAAAGCTGCCGAAACGGTGGAAATTCCCCAAGACAGCTACACCCTCATGCAAATTGACCTAGCTTCTTTGGAGAGCGTTCGCCAGTTCGTGAATAACTTCAGAGCCAGCGGCAAGTCCTTGGACGCTTTGGTGTGCAATGCCGCAGTTTATCTACCTTTATTAAAAGAACCTATGCGGAGTGCAGAAGGTTATGAACTGAGTGTGGCGACGAATCACCTCGGTCATTTCCTGCTGTGCAACTTGATGCTGGAGGATCTGAAAAAGTCCTCTTATCCAGATCGCAGACTTGTGATTTTGGGAACTGTGACGGCGAATCCGAAGGAGTTAGGAGGTAAGATTCCGATTCCAGCGCCTCCAGATTTAGGCAATCTCCAAGGCTTTGAAGCTGGTTTTAAAGAACCAATTGCGATGATTAACGGCAAGAAGTTTAAACCAGGCAAAGCTTACAAAGATAGCAAGCTTTGCAATGTTTTAACCATGCGGGAACTGCATCGGCGCTATCACTCTTCCACAGGCATTACCTTTAACTCCTTCTATCCGGGATGCGTTGCAGATACGCCCCTATTCCGCAACCACTATCCTCTGTTTCGGAAAATCTTCCCGCTGTTTCAAAAGAACATCACTGGGGGATACGTGTCTCAGGAGTTGGCAGGGGAAAGGGTTGCAGCGATTGTTGCCGATCCTGAATACAAGGAATCCGGGATGTATTGGAGTTGGGGAAATCGCCAGAAACCCGGTCGTCAGTCTTTTGTGCAAGAGGTTTCTGACGAAGCCAGCGATGATAACAAAGCTCAAAAGCTGTGGGATTTGAGCGCTAAGTTAGTTGGAGTAGCGTAACGAAGGCTGGGCGTTAGCGAATTATTGGTCATTCTTGAATATAGCTATCTGGTTTTGATGTTGTCTGCCGAAACATCAAAACCAAAGCTAAACCTTTAATTGCAGCACTAATCGGAGGTAGAATCATTGCCCCGCCTAACGCAGAAACTGGAATCCACCAACCCGCTCTCGAAATCTGCCGCTTCAGCAAGAACCATTGTGCAGTTCCAACAATTGCTTCATTTATTGCACCTATCTTAGATAGGCTAAAAAGCTTATACGAATTATTTAGATTCAATGATAGAAAGTCACTAAAAAAATCAGATAGTGCATTTGTAGATATAGAGTAACTCGCTAGCACACATACTGGTAAAGCTATAGCTCCGCCTATAGCAGACACTGCAATCCACAAACTCGATCTCTTAATTCGCCGCTTCAGCAACAACCATTGGAAGAACCCCAAAATAGCCCATACAACAGTCCAGCCAAGGGGAAATCCATTGGCGCTAAGACCTCCTGTCAAAATTGTTACAAAAAAGCCAGCAACGATTCCAAGCAAACTACCTATAGTAGATAAAGCAATCCAGCCTAACCAAAACTTCCATTCCGCACTCTTTAGCATTGCGAAGTTAGAGGAGTTATTCATAGACCTCTGTAAAAAAATTTAGATTAAAATTTTAGCCGTTTTTCCCGGCTTGGGTGTGTTAAATACATATTTATTTGCCCAGTTGTCAAATTGTTGATGGTCGCAACGAATTGTCACGCAACCAGGTAGAAGTCTTGGTTTCAAGCTTTCTATAAAAGTGCTTGTACTCAACAGCAGCTTACTTCACGTCGCAACTAGACCAGCTCGGCAGAAATAACCCACCATGAAAACTCTCCCCCTGCTTCATCAACTATGTGAGGGGTGGGTAGTAAAGCTGATTGTCATTCTTTAGGTGGGTATTTTACCAAACATAAAATATAGCCTCAAAGCCATTCACTTTGAGGCTATTCTTCTTCAAAATATTAACGCTTGAAGTGGGACGATCGCGGCTTTTTTATGGCTGTTACTGAGCCGAACCATCCGGACTATCGGCAGCAGGGTTTTGTTGACTGCTGGATGTTGAATCTGTTGCACTCGATTCGTCTTGAGCTGGAGTGCGATCGCTCTCACTTTCGGACTGTGTGGGAGCAGTTTGTGTCGAAGGTGCTTGTTGAGCCTCAGGCTGCTTTGGCTCAGCATTGGGCACAGTAATGTTGATGTTAGGTGCCGGAGCTTGCTGTTGAGGTGCCGGAGCCTGCTGTTGAGGTGCCGGAGCTTGCTGTTGAGGAACTGGAACCAAAACATCCCTAGTTCTTTCAATGATCGTGGTTTCTTTTCTAGGAGCTTGCTTTGCTTCAGGAGCTGGCTTCGCTTCAGGAGCTGGCTTGGCATCTGGTTGTCTAGGAACCACAATATTTGGGATAACCGGAGCGGGTGCGTCATTCCGTTGGTTTAAAAAGAACCAAGTACCAGCGGCCAAGCCTACCAGCGAAGTCAGGAGCAAGCCAATTACCAAGCCACTCGCGGCATTGTTGTTATCCCGAACCGCTAAATTCTCTTCTTGGTAGCTGCGCTCGGAGACTCGCCCGCTAACGTAACCATCCCGGTAGGAGTCAGCGTTAGGTTTAACAACGCCATTATTAACTGTTTCTGTTCGCGTTACGTTGGTGTGAGTATGACCGTTAGCGTCATTGTAAGAATCCTGACGAACTTCACGGTTATAAGTTTGGTAATCCTTTGGATTAGTCATAGCTGTTGATAAACTCCAAAAAAATGTAGATAAAATAGAACCTTGAAAGTCTGTCGGCGTGACGCACTTTCTTTCAAAAAAGAATTCTTAGCTTTGTTGTAGTTTGATTCGCTACTTCTGCTTGAATTGTTTTCAGAATAACTTTTGCAAACGCACGAATGGCTCTATCTCAAGAGCGGATTGTTACTTCTATCAAAGGACTGACTGTTTCAATAACTGCTATAAGCTATTAGCGAAAGCTGATAGATATAAAACAAACTTAGTAAAGCGAAACAACTTTCAATTAAAGGCGTACCTTTACTAAATCTTTATTTTTTTATAGACAATCTTTACTGAATATTTATAGATAAAATCAACCAGTTATGCTGAGTATTAAGCCATTTGTAGCAGTGAGCGTGTATAGATAAATGGCACTGAAATAAGGAGAAATGTGAGAATTCGTAGGTTTGTTCCATGAGGCTAAGCGTTACCCAACAGTTCAAAGGGTTTAGCTGGGTTCGTCGAAGGAAATCCAGCCTACGTGGTTCAGGCTTAAGTCAGTGACTCATACTGAAGGTAAAAATCAAGCCGTAACCAGCAACGGTAGCGATCGCGTCTGGGAATCCACTATCGTCAACGAGAATCTAGATGAAGTATTCCCCAAATCGCTATTGATGCCAAGTAATCCGGGAGAGCGATCGCACTTCTCTTCTATTCAAAACACCACTACACCGAGGGCAATAGCAGAGTTTACCATAAAGTTTAAGTAAAGATGGACTGGCGGGAATACATTCATTCTGACTCCCCTGCTAGGTAAGCCAGTTGTGAAAGGAACTCGCCTGTCAGTAGAGTTTTTGCGTGGGTTATTTTCCGTAGGATGGACCGAACAACAAGTGCTGGAAAATAACCCTTCACTAACTCCTGAGTCACTAAGAGGTGTGTTCGCTTTTACCGCTGAGTGTAGGCGTGAAGAATCCTTGTATATTCTTCCACTCGCATCCGAGGCGGTTTGATATGGAATCTTTTGCTGATAAGTGATCGCTTATCTAAGGTAGAGGTTTGTTGCTGTCTGTAAGTCTTCCATTACTTTTGGATAGTTTCCCAAAGCCGCATAAGCACTACTCCTTCTGTTGTAAGCATCAGCATAGTTGGGATTGAGATAAATTGCGTGAGTAAAGTCCTCAACTGCTCCTTGAAAATTTCCAAGTTGATAACGCTCAACTCCTTGATTGAAGTAAGCAACTGCATCTTGAGGATGGGAGGAATCCTTTTTAACTTCCTCTGTATGGCTCTGGTTTGGTTCAGACTGCTGCCGATACTCATCTTTTCGCAAGTCATAGGAATTATTTCCACAAATGTATTCTTTAAGAATAGAGTTGCGATTGGGATGGCGCAGTTTGCGAAGAGCTTTGGCTTCAATTTGCCTAATCCGTTCCCTAGTTACATTGAAAATCTGGGCAATTTCTTCGAGAGTTTTCATCCGTCCATCATCCAACCCGTAGCGCAGACGTATTACATCCCTTTCACGAGGACTAAGGGTATCGAGGACGCTTTCTAAGTCTTCCCGCAGCAAGTTTTTGGAAACTTGATTTTCTGGGTCTTGCTCATCTGTTTCAATCAAATCTCCTAAACACAACTCTTCCTGTGCTTCTCCCTTATAAAACCACGGGTCTTTGTTTAAATTTACATGGATAGGAGTTTCCAGAGAAATGGGTAACTGAACAGATTTGGTGATAAATCGCAGTTTCTCAATGGTCATTTCCATGCGAGTAGCGATTTCATCTTCAGCGGGCTTACGACCCATCTCTTTAGAAAGAAGCCTGCTAGTTTTCTTAATTTTAGAGATAGTTTCATACAGATGAACAGGCAAACGAATTGTGCGAGATTGGTCAGCTAGCGCACGGGTAATTGCTTGCCTAATCCACCAAGGTGCGTAAGTTGAGAACTTATAACCCTTTTCATGGTCAAAATTTTCCGCCGCCCGAATTAAACCCAGGCTACCCTCCTGAATCAAGTCTTGGAACGCTAATCCTCGATTCATGTATTTTTTGGCAATTGAGACAACCAAACGCAGGTTTGAATGCACCATTCTATCTTTGGCGCGACGACCTATATAGAGGCGGTGACGGAACCTGGGCAGGTGCTTTTTGACCTCTTGTAACCACTCTTCTTGTTGAGGATCCCGCCGGAGTTCTTTAGAAAGCTTCTCCCAATAGCACTCAGATTTTAATACTACTTCTGCCCACTCTATATCCTGCGGTTCGCGATTTAGCTGCTTAATGAATTGCTCACGTAGTCTTTCTAGTTCCATTAGGTCTGCCACTTTACGGGCGAATTCAATTTCTTCATCAGATCGTAGAAGACGAATTCTGCCAATTTCTTGTAAGTATATGCGAATAGAATCTTCCGTATAGTGTCTGTTATTTTTTCGGGCGCGAGGATGGATAAAGCAATCTTCACTATACTCATCTCCACTCTCATCTGCTTCGACATCCACCAGTTTATATTGGTTATCCTCAACCTCAAATAATTGTTCTAACTGGCTTTGAGGTTGGATAATAGTTTCAATTGCTTTGTTTATCCGATATCTAATTACCCTTCTTACCTTGGTAGTTGAGCCGTCTGAGTGAGTAATTATGGCTCCTGGTGTAAGAACTTCTGTCTTAAATCTCTTTACCCTTTGCCGCCACTCTTGGAAATACTTATTCAGCATTTCTAATTGTATCGGGACTATCTGTGGTTTTTGGTCTGGTAGGGCAATCACAATTAATGCGTGTCTTAAATCCAAGCCGTAAGTTTTATTTGCTGCATTCAGATAGGCAACACATTGGATTTTATATTCGTGTATCCGCTCCACTGGATAGGGCTGATGGGTGGTTTTCCAGTCTATAAGGCAGAGCGCTCCCTTCAATTGCACAATACAGTCAACTTTTCCCCAATAGCCTAGCTCTAGATTAAATACAAAATCTTCTACGTACAGCACCCGCTGTATCTGTCTCAGTGCAGGCTCGATTGATCTACACCACGGTTCTAGGTCTTTTGAGCAAGATTGGTATCTGTTATTTAGGCAGTTCTCTATCCACTCATGCAAGCGTTTCCCACGGTCTCGCACTTCGTCCCGCGATTGTTTCTGTAATTCCTCCGAGCCTGTATGTTGCTCCTTTGCGGGGTAGTAACCTAGTGGCTGATGGAGTGTTGTTTCTTGAAGAATGCTTGAAACACTAGACAGCTTGTGCTTTAGGTAAGTACAGAACCAGTTAGCTGTGTCACCTTCCAACCTCTGCAAGCTTCTGGCTAAAACTTGCTCATTGAGGTTCTCAAATATATCATCAAGGGCTGTATTGCTGCGTTTTTGGCAGCAATGTATTACTTGCTCAATTAGCTGGTTAAGCAGTGTCATTAATCGCGATCCTTGGCAAGGAGTAGAGTAGGCTCAATTCTTAGAGTTCCCATTACTGAATTACTGTTAACGGTTATCAAGGCACAGTTAGCAAAACTTTATGCAAAGTGATGTCGATGGCTCTAGGTGATCGCATCCTCCCCAAACTACTCACAAACTCAGCCGACAGAGGTGACAATCAAGCTATGACTAGCAGTAAAAAGATGTAGTAAACTAACCGAGATCAACTTGCAAAATAAGCCAGAGTGGTTTGCGGATGTCTCGCCTTATAGCAAAGTTCCAGTCATTAAATACGGTAGCGCTGCGTTTGGGAATCCACTATCATCTCTTTTCGAGCAACAGTCGCAATTTCCCTAACTGGAAGATTTCTTTAATAAATAATGTTCTACCGTCCCTTTGTCATCTTGATAAGTCTTTGAGTAATTTTCGTCGATGTAAGTGTTGAATTGACTATTACTCTTAAATGTTTCAATCCATCTTGCTAGGACAATTTGTTCGGGATGATACTTTTTCAAAACAGCAATAATATCATCGAAAGTCAAATTTCCCGATTTAAATCGTTTATCTGAGATAACGGCAAGTTCTGGAGGAACCGGCAAACCCGCATAAAAAGCGTATATGGGGCGATCTGTGAATATCCATTGAGTAGAATCTTTGTGTTTCAACACTAGATTCATAACTTCAAGACTTTTGGGTGGTCTTCCTTTAGGCTTAGCAGGAATCGCAATCATAGAGACAATCAAAAGTGCTGTGGCTAAGATAGGGAAAATTAGCTTTTTGAAGTTTAGGGATTTTAGATTAGAATTCCACCCTTTTGGAAACAAATTAATGACTAAAGCAACTCCATAACCAGCTAACCAGCAAATGGGAATCGCCAGTAAAGGATAGTAGTGATACCAAACAGGTTTATGCTTGAGGAGAATTAGACTAGCAGTCACCAGCCAGGTTAAAGGAAAAATCCCCTCTTTTTGTTTTTTAAATAGAATTGCTAAACTACCAATAAACGCCAAAAATACATAGTCATAGTCCTGCTGAATAAAGTAAGGTAAATTTTCAATATTATTAAAGGTTGTTGACTGGCCTTGAACTCTCTCCCCCAAGTGTGCTTGAACTAGCTGTTCATAATTAAAAGCTTGAAAAATTAAGCTAACTCCTAGATAGATAACTGCAATAAAAATTAACCATAAAAGCAGAGGAGATAAAACAGAGGACGGAAAGAAGTTTTTTGATTTACTTCCCTCCGGTTCTCGGAGTTTAAAATCCAGCAGATAAAAAATCATTAAAGGAACCAGAAATATAGTAAATAGTTTCGTTTGCAAAGATACTGCTAAAACGGCTCCTGATAAAATAATGAAACGTTTACGACGCTGCCGTTTGTAGAGAGTTAGCAAATAAACAGAGAGCATTGCCAGAGATAAAGAGGGAATCCCAATCATCACGGAAATGCTGAGTCTAAGAAATAGCCATGAGGTGAAGAGTAATAGTGTAGCAACAAGAGCAGGTATTTTTCCTAAAGAGAAGCGTATAATTTGATAAAAAGACCAAATTAGAAGTGCTGAAAAGAGTATAACCAACACCCGTGCCGCAAAAACTGAATATCCAAATACATTAAACCAGTAAGATAAAAAGACGGTGAATAGAGGAGGTTGATCGTTCCATATCTGCGTGTATAGAGAAAAGCCTTGCGAGTATAAAAGCGCTTTGATTAAATTTAATCCCTCATCATAATCGAATTCAAAAGCCTGATTGACTGGTCTAATTGCCAGTACAAAGCCAACGTAGAGAAATAGTATGATTATAGAAAAAAAGATATTTTTTAAATGGGTCATCTTTAATAAATTTTTCAATTTTATAGGCGGTGAAAGCCTAAAATTCATAATTGATGAGAAGCTAATGGTAAATGAAGAGGATATTTTTAATACATTTTAAAAAATTAATTGCACTCCGGAACCCCACCCCAACCCTCCCCGTTTACGGGGAGGGAGAAAGGAGAAAGGGAGAAATCCTAGCTGAGGATGGGTTATATAAATTTTCACAAGAGAGATGCTCCCAATTAAATAGCTAGCAGACAAACCTTATGTAGGTTTTTATGTAATAGGTGAAATTAGTCAAGCGTTTATATTATGTATCTGACCTTATTACCTCGACCTCACCAATGATTGCTTGGGTTCCTGGGGAATTTCCGACCGCATCGCGGACTTCCAATGCTTGTCCGTTGCTGGGCGAATACCACCCTACCTCAAGACGGTAGCGATTGGCTGGTGTACCGGGTGCAACTGTAAGTTTATGGCCATCCCGTAAGACTGTACCTGAAGTTACTTTATCTGTAAAAAAATAGCCATCCAGCGGACGTGCATCGGAACGATTTTGTAGGTTTCCTTGCGTGTCGCGCAGACTGATGTTAATCGTCATATCAGGGGATATCGGTGCCAAAAATTTCCAGTAGAATGTCAATACCAGCACTTCACCGGGCGAGAGTTTAGAAGTATTCAGGTCATAACCGAGCAATTGCACCTGCTTGCCAAAAGATACAGAAAGCGGAACCTGAATGCGTTCTAAATCCTCCGGTAAAGGCACCGGGCCAGGATACACTCGTGCATAGTCAATATCGTGCAATCGTGCCGCATACAACGGTTGCTGGGGGACAAAGTAAGCGATCGCTTTTGGTTCTGGCAACTGACGCTGGAATTGGTTGTAGTACAATACCACGCGATTCGCTGTCGTCCAAGGCTGGGGATCGGGCAGGATATCTTTTTCGATCGGTAAAGTTTGACCGTGAAAATAGGCGGCAAATGAGGAACTATACCAACTGGCGACTTTGATTTCTTTCGCATTCGGTGACTGGTTCAACCATTTAGCGGCTAAGTCCAGACCCTCGCCTTGACCCATCATAAATATATGTTTGGCAGCACGCGAACCGCCCAGCAAAGGGTTGTAATAGCTTAGGTAATAAGGATAGTAAGGTACAAGGACGATAAGTTGTAATCCGAAAAGCGCGATCGCTGTGGTTACGCCTCGGTTGATTCCCCATTTACCGAAGCGACGCCGCAGTGCCTCCGCGCCGCGTCCGACCCAAATCATCATTTCTAGCCAGCCAACCGCAGATAGCAGTGCTAGCACTGGCAAGAAAAGGTTAATGTAACGGTCAATCTTACTGTCGCTGACTGAGAGGATCAGCAGCACGCACAAGGGAATTAAAGCGAGTGCTGTTACTTCCGGCATCTTCTTTTGGTGACGCCGCAGCTTGGGGATTAGCAATATCGCTAAAAATACCAGAAACCCCACTTGCAGCACGGGAGAGAGACGATACGCCAGCACCAGCGGATAAAAAAGTAGTCCCGGCGAATCCGTTATTTGCCCTAAGAAGAAAAGTAAGCCTCTTGCAGACTCTTTCAACAGACCTTTATAAATCTGCGCCAGAACATAGGAGGGTGACACCCACATTGCAGGCCAAATTAGAACGATTGTCCCTAAAAGGCTCAATCCCCACCACCTGAGATCCGCCAACTGCTGCTTCCAACCCCTTTGAGGAAAGCTGGTTCGCCAGATTCCCGACTCAACTAGCACGATCCAGAGGGCAACAGCAGGCAAGATAAATAGAGCCGTCACTTTTGTCGCTGTCGCCAGTCCCATAAATACTCCAGAGGCGACAAGCAAGCGACGGTGATAGCGATCGCTCCGCAGATACAGTAAAAATAGCAGCAACGCCAAAATACTAAAATCCGCCATCAGCGCGTCAGTAGTGAGGTAGCGCTGATAAGCTAAAAAGAAGGGTTCTAGTAGCAGTAGGCTAAGAGAGCATAGCGCGACGGATTGCCCCAACAGCCGCTTCGTGAGGATATAAAAACTTACCATACACGCTGAAGCGATCGCACCGTGTAGCAAGCGCGGCAGCACGTAGAAGAGGATGGGGAACTGAACTTGGTTGAAACAGGCATCCAGGTCTAGTGGCTGATTCAGACCTAGCAAACTTGGGAAGTGCTTTTGCAACCGACAATTCGCTAACATACTGCTGCCAATCACCCACATATTGGTGACGCCTGGATGATGACGGCGATAGGTGCCAGTTAAATCTCCCTCCAGCAAGTTCTGTATAAAGGTGCTACCGCGAGTCATCCACAGCACTTCATCAGAATTGATGGGAACGGTAATTGCCAGGATGCGTAGCGTCAGCGACACCAGAAAGATGCCGAGCAAAAGAGGAGAGCCTTTTATTTTGATCAATAGAAGTATGTGACTTTAAATTAATAGCCCATTCTCCGACTTTTAGAGGCTGTTTGTAAACATCGGTGAGCAGATAGCCTTGATCTAGCAGTTCTATATAATTCCGAAATGCGAAATCCCCGGATTCTTCAAGAATTCGGGGATTTAAAACTGTTAGGCTCTCATACCTTAAATAGGATTGCCCTATTAAGCTTGATTCGTGATAAAAAAAGTTTACTTCCCAGACAACAGTAACTCTATCACTTCAAACGCCCAGAACGTAGGATGCTTACAATTAGCCACAAACCCAGGAAGCTAGCAGCAGCAAATAAACCATTGCTTAATAAAGATAGCCCCCCTCCTGTTTGAGCATTGCTGGAGATAATCGCCGCTCCGATAATTAGGGAACCCACGACAACACTAAAGGAAAGGCGGTTAGCAGAGTTCTCCAAACTGCGACGAAATGGAACGATGTCTGGCATCTTGATATTCCACTTCAACGTTTCAGAAGTGATTCTTTCGAGCAGCAACTCCACTTGGCGGGGAGATTCCAAAGACAAACTTTTAATATCTAAAGCTGTTCTCAGCAAAGCTTGTAACGGGTCATCCCCGAATAATTGACGCCGGAATAAATCGGTCATCAAAGGCTTAATTTCCTCAATGAGATTCAAGTCTGGGTCAAATAAATGGCCTGTGCCCTCCAAATTTGCTAGCGTTTTTGAATATAATCCCATATTGCTAGGCAACCGGATTTTATTGTCGCGGGCGACTTGCAACACTTCATAAAAAACTTGACTCAAATTGATTTGTGACAGACTCAGGTTGTAATACTTTCGCAACAGCTTTTCAAAGTCACTTTCTAACTTTGCTAAATTTGCTGGTTGAGCCGATTCAGCTAATTGCAAAGTCAACTGACTACAGCGACGGGCATCAATATTTGCGATCGCTAACAGCATCTCCGTTAAAATCTGCTGAGTCCGGGGGTCTAGTCGCCCGATCATCCCAAAGTCAAGCAGCGCTACGCGACCATCTCTCAGATAAAAAATATTGCCTGGATGCGGGTCAGCGTGAAAGAAGCCGTCAAGATACAACTGTTGAAAGAAAACGCGACACAGTAGCCGAGTGATGTCTCGCCGCTGGTCGCTGGGGCTTTTACCGTCGTTGATTTGCTCGAAATTTGCCTCTAGCAACGGTACCCCATCTAGCCATTCCAGTACCAATAGCTTTTGGGTGGTTAACTGCCAAATAATTTCCGGAATCACCACCTGCTTGGGGTCAAACCAGCGGCTGGTCGATAAATTGCGGCGCAGCTGGTTGGTGAAATTGGCTTCTTGGGTAAAATCAAGCTCAGCCAGCAAAGCATTAGAAAATTCGTTCGCTAAAGCGACAATATCGATATCTGGCCCAATATCGGTGCGAGCAACTAAATCGGCTAAACCTTTAATGATGGAAATATCTTGAGAGATAATCGCATCAATTCCCGGTCGCTGCACCTTCAGAGCCACTTCCCGCCCATCTGCTAAGGTGGCGCGATGCGTCTGAGCAATTGAACCAGCAGCAACCGCCACCGGGTTGATGGTGCTGAAAACTTCCTCCATCGGACGATCCAATTGCTTCCGAATCACCACTTCAACCTCTGACCAAGGCACGGGCGGTACCTCAGATTGAAGCGTTGACAGTTTTTCAATGTAGTCCGCCGAGAGTAAGTCAGGGCGAGTCGAGAGCAATTGTCCCAACTTGACGTAGACCGGCCCCAAATCCACTAAGATGTTGCGGAGGACGGCGGGGGTCGGCAGTCTCGGTTCATCAGCTTTGCCGCCGGTCAAGAGCCGTCTCATGTAGTCCCAACCGTTGCGGAAGACGACTTCAAGGATTTCGCGTTGGCGAGAAGTGGTTTGGGTTAAGGAAAACACGGGTTTTGCGAATGGCGAATGGAATTATGGAAGTATGGCTAATGGCTGTTGAACAATTCGCAATTCGCCATTAGCAATCATCCTTCTTATTAATACTTCATACTTCCAATTTCTGCCTTCCGTTGGAGGGTAGATTACAGCAATTTTTCGAGATTGGGATCGGTTCGTAGTAACTCAAGAACCTTTTTGATTTCTTGGGTGCGGTCTTTTTGGACAATCAGCGTGACATTGCGATCGCGTACAATCACCACATCCTCCATCCCAATCGTCACGATTACCTCATCCTCACCCTCGGCGTAGAGAATCGCCCCTTGCGTATCCATTCCCACGTGAGTCGCCAGTTCTACATTGGGCTTATCGCCTTTCAGCAACCGTTCGATGGCGTTCCAATCTCCCAAATCGTCCCACCCGAAGGACACTGGCAGCACATAAGCCAGCTGAGTCTTCTCCATCAGCGCATAGTCGATACTCTTCTTCGGCATCTGAGAGTAAGCTGCAACCCCTTTTTCTTCGAGAAGATCCATCATTTCCGGCGAGTAAGTGCGAAGTTCATCTAGCACGACCCCAGCTTGGAAGATGAACATTCCGCTATTCCAGCTGAATCGACCCGTTGCCAAAAACTCCTCTGCCGTCGGGCGGTCGGGTTTTTCGGTGAATCGGCTGACGCGGTAGGTGGGAAACTCCCCAACCTTGCCAGTTTCTTCTCCTTGCTCAATGTAACCGTAGCCCGTAGATGGATAATTCGGCTTAATCCCCAATGTCACAATCGACGGCTGAGTTGCTGCCAAAGTAGCACCGGCTTCCAGCGTTTGTTGAAAAGCCTTCTCGTCTGCAATCCAATGGTCGGCGGGGAAAAAGCCCACAACAGCGTTTTCTCCATACCGCTTAGCAATTTCCAGCGTTGTCCAGGCGACCGCTGGGGCAGTATCGCGTCCTTCTGGTTCAACGAGCAAATTTTCCACGGGTAGCTGGGGCAGTTGTTCTTTCACCCCATCTGCCAGCAAAGCCGAAGTAACGACCCATAGCTTCTCCCAGCCTCCAGCCAGAGATAACAGCCGGTCGGCAGTTGCTTGCAGTAAACTCTTACCGCTGCCATCCAAACTTAAAAACTGCTTGGGTCGGTGCTTGCGGCTGAGAGGCCAGAAGCGTTCCCCTTTACCACCGGCGAGAATGACAGGTATTAGCGATTGGTTCATTTTTGGCTTTAGCGATTCTTTTCGGCTCTATGTTAACCTTGACGCGATCGCGATCGCTGTTTAACCTTTGTGCTTGCTCCCGATCAAACGCCTCGTGCAACTTCTCCCAAATTTCTGTAGAAACCAACCTGTAGAAACAAGCTTAAGGCACCGCTGCAATGTCATTTCCTTTGGGAGATGGAGAACCTAAAGTTATAATCCACCTTGGAAATAAGTCTCCAGAAAGATACATATAGTCTGCGGTTGTGGTGACGAGGTAAACGTGGAAGAAGGTATCAAACAGTCTCAAACCAGTCCAGACCACGAAACGTCTAAAGGTTCTAGCAATCAGCAGGCACCCCGTACAGATGCCGTTGATGACGATTCCGACACCTCACCCCAATCGCAGACAAGCGATGTGGCAAATGAGGTTTCGCCCCAAAAAAACAACTTGGGGCGGCGCTTGTTATGGATCGCTGTCTTTATCATCACAGCAACAGTTTCTGCCACAGTGGGAGCAACTTTAGCACTGATTACCCCTTTGTCGCCGATCGTTGCCTCCCAGACTCCAGGAGAAAAGACCGCGACTGAGGGATGGGGTAGAGGTTTTCAGTACCGTCTGGCGCGACCCGTCAATATCCTGGTTATGGGAATTGACCGCCTCCACAACTCACCAGATAATTCGCCGGATAATTTCACTGGCAACAGCGATACGATGCTGCTGTTGCGGTTAGACCCGACTGACCATTCAGTAAAAATGCTTTCCATTCCACGAGATACGCGAGTGGAAATTCCGGGCGTTGGTTTTAACAAGATCAACCAGGCAAATGTCAACGGGGGCGCAGCCTTATCCGCACGAGTTGTCAGCCGTACCCTAAACAACGTCCAGATCGATCGATACGTGCGAGTCACCACCGATGCCTTTCGGGAGTTGGTGGATTTGGTGGGCGGCATTGAGGTATTTGTTCCTCGCCAGATGTCCTATGTAGACGAAACCCAAAAACTCAAAATCGATCTTTCCCCAGGCTGGCAAACTCTCAATGGCGACCAAGCAGAACAGTTTGCGCGGTTCCGGAATGACAAGAACGGCGATATTGGTCGGGTGCAGCGACAGCAAGCCCTTCTCAAGTCGTTGCGGCAGCGTCTGACGAACCCAGCCGTATTGCCTCGCTTGCCTCAACTGATCCGGGTGATGTGGAAGTACGTTGACACGAATCTCAGCTTAGAAGAAACCCTAGCGCTGGCAAATTTTGGCATCAACTTGGAGCAAGATGATTTCAAAATGGTGTTGTTGCCCGGTCGATTCAGCGACCCCCAGGAGTACATTGCCAGCTATTGGATTCTGGATTCCGAGGGGAGAGATCGCATCATGCGCCAATATTTTGGGCAAGAAACGACTCTTGCCTCTGTAGAGGAAAGCCGTTCTCTTAGCACCCTGAGAATCGCAATCCAAAATGCCACCGAGCAGCCTGGTATCGCTTATCGTGTTTCTGAATATCTGGCGGCGAAGGGATTTGTAAATGTTTATGTTGTCAATGATTGGCCCGACCGCGAACGCCAAACTCAAATTATTGTGCAGCAAGGCGATTTAACAAAAGCAGCGGCTTTGAAAAGAGTGCTGGGCGTCGGTCATATTGAAGCGGCTTCTATCGGTGATTTGGAATCTGAGATTACCCTACGAGTGGGTGAAGACTGGCTCGATACAATGAAAAATGTACAATAAAAAATTGAAAAGCTGCCTTATTTTTATCTTTGATTGCAGACGAAGCTGGAGAGCCTTAAAAAGAACAACTTGCTTTTTAAATTTTTGATTAATCCTATGCAACCTTTAACTTCAAAAGCAATTAAAAACTTTGTGGTGCGCGTGCTTAGCGCTATCTTGCTATTAGCTTTGGCATGGCTGTGGGTGATGTTGAGTGCTACTCCCGCTTTTGCTCAGGCAGGGACAATTAATTACACCAATATTAATTTGGAAAATCGGGATTTCTCGAATGCTGATTTAGTTGGTGGTGTATTTGTCGCAGCTGAAATGCGAGGAACAAACTTCCAGGGAGCTGACCTTACCAATGCGATTTTGACCAAGGGAGTGTTATTAAAAGCAAATCTGGAAGGAGCAAACCTGACTGGGGCTTTGGTAGACCGAGTAACGTTGGACGAGGCTAATTTAACCAACGCGATTTTAACGGAAGCGACGTTGACGCGGACTCGCTTCTACGACACCATCATTACGGGCGCAGATTTTACGGATGCGCTAATTGACCGCTACGAAGTATCTCAGCTCTGTCAGCGAGCAGAAGGTGTGAACCCAGTAACGGGTGTTTCTACGCGGGACAGCTTAGGCTGTCGCTAAACGGTCGTTCGCCAATTGTTGCATTGGCTCCCAGTTGAGGACATCTTGGAGCAATGCCTGATAGCCTGCAACATTGGGGTGGAGTCCGTCTTCAGTAAGATGCGATCGCCACCAATCTTCACCCCGATTCATCCACAGCTCGAAAATATCTAGATAAGGAATCTGTCGCGCCTGACACGCTAACCGCGTTGCTTCTTTATAGCGATATTGATCGCCGTGATTATAGTAAAAACAGTCCAAAAATGGCATTTTCGCCTCATCTACCGGCACCATCCCCACAAAGAGTACCGGACAGAATCTTTGGGTTAGCGTTGCGGTAGCGCTCTGAGTACATCGCTCCAGCAACAAATCCATTTCTGCTTTGAAAACTTCAAAATCGGTAAAATTCCGCCCAGTCGGTCGAGCCAACCGAGCCGAATCATTGACCCCGACTGATAGAATAATTGCATCGGGTACGCGATTTCTCAGCTCACCGCGATGGCGAAACTCCTGCTCTAACCGCTGTTGCACTTGGCTGATGCCGTCACCCCGGACACCCAAATTGTAGAGAACGTGTCCCGGACTATCCGGCAGCATCCAGCGACGCCGCAGCCGCTCTACCCACCCGCCACCTTCCGGATCGCCGAATCCATAAACAAGACTGTCTCCCAGTGCTACAAGCTTCAGAGGATGGCGATCGCTTTCAGGAAACGGCTTAATCGTAGGAGGGACAAGGGTTTGCATGGACTGTAATCTCGAACTTATTTTCAGAATGATATAGATAGATTGATAAGAATCTACATAATATTAAACGATTCTTTGTCTTGAAAGAAATTCTTCAGTGAATCTCCGGGCGGTGCTAACAGCCACAAAAATTGGGGACTCCTGCTAGACTGAAGGGTGCAAGGTGACAGGAGGGTCGCGCGACTGTGCGCCGCTACTCACGAACAACAATTAACAACTAATCCAACGTGATGCAAAAGCGTTTCAAGTTTGATACAACCGAAGTTTTACTCCGGGCTGAAGAGCTGGTGAGTGCTGCCTCCAATCGCTACCGGATTACCGTTCAAGTAGCGAATCGCGCTAAGCGCCGTCGCTATGAAGACTTTGATAATGTTGACGATCCGATGATGAAGCCAGTGCTGCGGGCGATTCTGGAAATGTCCGATGAGCTAACGCAACCGGAAATTATTGGCGATTAGATAAAAAACAACAAGCAAGATGAAGCGACAAACCAGAAAATTTCCCAAGCGAATGCTACGTTTTGCCGTTGCCTCTCTAACGGCGCTGTTTTTATTTCCTTGGGGAAGCATCTTTAATCCTTCATCCTCGCTTTTTCATCTTTCCGAACAGCCTGCGATTGCCCAGATGTACGGAACTCAGGATGTCTGGCGGCAAGTTTATCAACGCCTACCGGATTTGCCGCTAGAAAATCAATACATCAGCAAGGAAACTGGCAAGCAGGCATCGGAAAATACCCTAGTGGGGCGCATCATCCGGTATCACGTTTATGTAAAATCACGTCCGCCCAATTATCGGCTGGACTGGAAACTGACCTTGGCGGACTATCTGGGCGCAAACGAACTAATCCAGGAGTCGCTATATCCGGGTTATGATACGTTGCAGAAAAATCCCATGCAGAGCGATCGCGCGGTCATTGAACGTCTGAATCGAGCGCAACGAGACGCCTTAGTTCAAGCCCTCGTGAGTCTATTCACTCCCAATTCTCAGCAGCAGGCACCCGTACCTTCTCCCAGCGCTTCACCTCAGCCACAGGCAGCACCCAAACCCAGTGGAGGGCTAGCACTGCCTCAGCCAGGAGATGCTCAGTTACTCAAGTAATGAAAAATTAAAAACTAAAAATGTAAGAAAAGCGCTTTAGTTTTTGATTTTTAATGACTTTTATGGAACGTCTCATCAAAAGTGGAGTTGGCTGGCGCATTGGCTGGAACCCTAACACGAGTGAGTTTAAAGGGTTAGTTGGTGGGGATGATTGGGCGATAGAGCTGACAGAGGCAGAGTTAAATGAGTTTTGTCGCTTGCTGGCGCAATTGGTAGAAAGTATGAGCCAGATCGCGACTGAGTTGATGGATGAGGAGAAAATCGCCTGCGAAACTGAAAGCGACTTACTTTGGATGGAAGTGGAGGGCTACCCCCATGCTTACAGCCTTCGCTTCATTCTCCACACGGGACGGCGGGGTGAGGGTAGCTGGAATGAGGCAGCAGTACCGGGTTTGATGCAAGCGGCTCAAATGTTAAAGGTTTTCTGATTGCATCTTGACAGCTTTAAAAAAGCTGATATAGAATATAAGACTGTGCCGGGGTGTAGCGCAGGTTGGTAGCGCGCAGCTTTGGGGTAGCTGAGGTCGTGGGTTCGAATCCCGCCACTCCGATTAGTCCGGCAGAATCCGTTAAGTTGAAAGGGGCGAGTTCTCCTGAGGGAGATAAAAAATCGCTCATTATTGTCATAGAAGTCATAGAAGCTCATGGCTTAGCGTGTAAGGAGCCTGTATCGCGGTTATTGTTGTGGAGCGATCGCTTATGCTCAGACGTTTAACCAGCCGCTCTCTGCTGACGGCAGCTATTTTTCTGGTTGTGACATCGCTTACCCTAATAATTGTCCTATTAACTAAGCAGCCAGTTATGACATCTCAACCCCAGCTGCTAACCGATCCCTTTCTACAACTGCCGACCGAAACAAGCGTGCGAGTTGTGTGGTTTACTGAGTTTGCTGGTGAGCATCGTGTCGCCTACGGTGAGAATCTCGCTCGCAGTGTTGTCGCCAGTACCACCAAACTCAGCCGCACTCGTGAGGATAGTCAATCGCGGGTAGGAAATCAGACTCAAGACGGTCAGATTTACCAGCAGCCGACCAGCCGAGACATCTGGCGGCACGAAGCAGAGGTGACTGGGTTAACTCCTGGCACGCGAGTTTCTTATCGCGTCACTAGCCTGCGGGAAGATGGTACGAGCGTTAGCAGTGAGGTATTCACGCTCGCCCCCAAACCCACACCGGGCACATCACTGAAAATTTTGCTGACTTCCGACCACCAGCTCAAGCCGATGACATCTGCCAATCTTCAGAAGGTCGTTGAGACCGTCGGGCAAGTAGACGCTGTCTTCTTTGTCGGTGACTTAGTCAACATTCCCGACCGTGCCTCCGAGTGGTTTGATGACAATCGGGGGGGTGCCTTCTTTCCTTGTCTCCAAGGTCGCAGCAACTACGAACTTGAACACAATGAACTTGAACACAATGGTGTCAAGACGGTTTACCGGGGCGGACAGATAATTCAAAACGCCCCCATGTATGCAGCGATTGGCAATCATGAAGTGATGGGACGCTTTTCGATGGAAAGTAGCTTAAACGATCAGTTCGATGACTCCTATCCTCGTTGGGCTGCTCAGAAAATTTATGCACAAAAGGCAGAGGAAAAAAAGGCAGAGCAACTAAACCCCGGTGAGGACACGAAGCGCAATTTGGCGTCTCTTCAACCGTTAAAAGATAATTCTTTTAATACCGATACTTACGAAGAAATTTTTACTTTACCCGAAAGTAGGGAGGGTGGAAAAAAATATTATGCCGTCACATTTGGTGATGTGCGGTTGGTGGTGCTTTACGCGACCAATGCGTGGCGTTACTGGGGATTAGAGGAGAAGACAAAGGGAAGATACCGCGAACGAGAACAACACTTAAATAACCCGGAAAAGTGGGGATATGGGCAGCACATCTTTGAGGCAATTGCCAAGGGTAGCGAACAATACACCTGGCTCGAAAAAGAACTGAATAGCCCGGAGTTTAAGCAAGCAAAGTACAAAGTTGTGATGTTTCATCACCCACCACATTCACTGGGGGATAACGTTGTCCCTCCTTATACTGATCCGGTGCAGACGATCGACCGAGATGGGAATGGCAATATTAAATCGGTGCGTTACAAGTACCCTAGAGAAGCTGATTACATTATCCGAGATGTAGTACCACTGCTAGAAGCTGCTAATGTGCAGTTAGTATTTTATGGGCACTCGCACCTGTGGAATCGCTTTGTCAGTTCTAGCGGGATGCACTTTTTAGAAACCTCGAATGTCGGCAACTCCTATGGTGCGGCGTTGGGCGAAAAGAAGCGACCTGTACCAGAAGAGTATCAAGAGAATGATATCGTAACGGGCGATCCAAATGGGTTAGAGGCAGTAGTACCAACCATTGCGCCGCTAATGGGTGAAGATGGGAAGCCATTGTCGTATGTGGCGAGTAATGAGATTACGGCATTTAGCATCTTCGACACGGGAACGGGTACGGTGAGCAGTTACCGTTTTGATACGCGAAAACTGGACTCAGAGGTGGTAAAGTTTGATGAATTTAAGCTGAAATAGAGGAAATTTATCCGGCGATTTATCGAGTAGGCAATGAGCGCGATCGCTCAATCATTCTAAAAAGTTGTTACCCCACCATTTTGCAAGCATAAATCGGCTAAAATTAGGTAAAGCAAGCCCCTTTACAGTTACTTTTATAAGAATCCGATATGAGTTTTGAGATACCAGTGGTTTATATCCCCGATTTCGAGCGAGAAATCGGGGATTTCGCCTTCACGAATCATTGAAGAAATAGCACAACTTAGCTATCTCGGATTGAAGGAGCCGTTGCCAAAGTTTCTGCTGCTTTTTGCATTGCTTCAAGCTCCGATGATGTCCAGGTACGAGCATCCTGACAATTATGAGCAACTAGCAATCCCCACAACCGAACAGAATTTAGAATTGGCACCACTAAATTAGCGCGTACCTTCATCGTGCGGAGAAAATCGCGGTGGCAAGGGTTAATCGGTTCTAATTCAATATCTGCGATCGCTCGTACCCTTCCTGCTTGGTACAAGGCAGCATATTCATCATTAAAACAATCATCGGGGCCTGTTGAGCCGAAGATCGAGTATTCTCTAGACCTCAAGGACTCAAACGTAACCTGCCCTTTCCATTGGCGATAAAAGTAATATAAAACGACGCGATCGACTTGAAGCAAATCTCTTAGCTCGTCGGTCGTCTTTTGAACTAAAACATCTCGCTCGATACTATTGGCAAGACGGTTAGCAAATGCTCGCAAACCCGGATCGCTATCTTGTATAGCAGGACTAGAGTCAGAATCTCTGTTAAAGTTACTTTGCACGGGAAGACAAATCCGACTGAGTTATGACAATTGAATGTTTTTTATGATAACGCTATAGTCCAAATAGCATCCACTCTAAAAGCTAAGAGATTGATGCAAACAGCGATCGCTCTTATTTTTTGGGGGTGTGCAATGTCCTATACAGCAGAAATTCACATTTTATACTTCTTGATTCACCAGTAATTGACTTTTTTGTTGCTCAATTGGAATCTCAATTAAGAACTCTGCACCCTGTCCCGGTGCTGAAATACATTTCAGTTGACCGTTATGCTTATCTACAATTTGGTAGCTAATTGACATCCCCAAACCTGTCCCAGAACCGACCGGCTTAGTTGTAAAAAACGGATCGAATAACCGACTGCTGACTTCCTCCGTCATTCCTGGGCCATTGTCAGCAATCTGAATCCTGACTTGATTGGGTTGCACCGTAGAAGTCCGAATCCAAATTGTTGGAGATTCTTCGGGGTTCATCGTTGATGGTTTATTGCCGCGAACGGCGAACGGCGAGCAATGAACTGCTTCGAGGGCATCAATCGCATTCGTCAAAATATTCATAAATACTTGATTAATCTGTCCCGCATAGCATTCAACTTTGGGTAGGTTGCCATATTCTTTGACGATCTGAATACCCGAACGATCCGGTTTAGCTTTCAGACGATTTTGCAGGATTAGCAGCGTGCTATCGATGCCTTCATGAATATCGACAGTCTTCATCTCTGCCTCATCAAGACGAGAGAAGTTTCGTAAACTCAGGACTATTTCGCGGATGCGGTCAGCTCCTACCTTCATAGAAGATAGGATTTTAGGCAGGTCTTCGAGTAGGAAAACCAGGTCGATTTCTTCCGCCTGAGCTTGAATGGCGGCGGGTGGCTGGGGATAGTGTTCCTGGTAGAGCTGAAGCAGGCGTAGTAAATCGAGAGCGTATGCATTAGCGTAAGAGAGATTGCCGGAGATGAAGTTAACGGGATTGTTAATTTCGTGAGCAACCCCCGCAACCAACTGTCCTAAAGAGGACATTTTTTCACTTTGAATCAGTTGAGCTTGAGTTTGCTTCAGTTCGCGCAAGGCGTGTTCAAGCTGAGCGGCTTTAGTTTGGGCAGTGCTGGCGGCATCAAGCTGCTGGTTGTAAAGTTCGGCTTGGTTAATCGCGATCGCTAGCTGGTTGACAACCGCCGAGAGTAATTCCACCTCGCTGTCCGTCCAAGGTTGCACTTGGTTCCGGCGATGACAAGCCAAGGCACCCAGTTCGCCACTCGGTGTCTGTATTGGCAGCGCCAGCGCTGACCGAGTGCCTGCAACGAGTAATGTTTGCGGAATGACTGGATCGTCCGGAGTTTGCACTTCATCCAGGCGGAACATTTCTAAATTCAGCATTTTTTCCTCAAACTTTGGAAAAAATCCCACCGGATAGAAGCCAAGCCAGTTCGCTTCGGTGGAAGTTCTCGCTTCCTTAACAACCTCCCATCCGGGGGGTGAGGAATGGGGGCGATACCAAGCGAAGGTGCATGACTCAATCCCCATCCGCCTTTGGATCGCCCCGACGGCGGTTTCTAGAATCGTATCTAGATCGAGGGTGTTCCGGATCTGGTTAGCTAGACGGTTGAGTAGTTCTTCCTGCTGAGCGAGTTGTCTGAATCGAGTTTCCGATAGTTGCAGAGCGACTTCAGCCTGTTTGCGTTCGGTGATGTCGGTGGAAATGCCGCAAACTGCATAAGGCATACCATTGTCGTCGTAAAGCGGAAACTTCATCGAAATGTAGGTGTGTAAGCCGTCGTCTTGAGGAATCACTTCCTCACTTTCTAAAGGAATCCCTGCCGCAAGTACCTTTTGATCGTTGGTTTGCAATGCCTCAGCGACCTCATAAGGTAAGTACTCGTACTCGGTCTTCCCTTTGACTGCCTTTGCATCAACGTTGAGCAAGTTGGCACACTTCCGGTTCATCAAAATATTACGACCTTGAATATCCTTGACGTAGATAGCGGCTGGAGAGTAAGCCAGAATTGCTTGAAGCTGCTGTTCGCTCTCCCTCAGAGCGGCTTCAGCCTGTTTGGCACTTGTGATGTTCCTCGCAGTGCCCGTGGTGCCGAGGATGTTTCCGGCGTCGTCCTTAGATGCGATCGCGTTGAAGCTCATCTGAATTGGCGTTCCATCTTTACGCAGATGCACCGTTTCGTATTGGAAATACGGCTCACCCTCCAGCAGGCGCAGATGTATCTGCCAGTTCTGCTCCACTTGTTCCGGTGGCTGGAAATCGGTGAACAAACGCCCGATCATTTCTTGGGGATCGTATCCATGCATTTGTTTGACCGCAGAGTTCACAAATGTAAATCGCCCCTGTCTATCCACCGACCAAATCAAATCCTGGGAAGTCTCGACCAAATGGCGGTATCTTTGCTCACTCGCCTTCAGCGCCGCCTCTGCCTCTTCCCGGTTGGCAATTTCGCTTTGCAATTGCCCAATGGCAGCTCTTAATTCGCAGGTACGCTCCTCAACGCGGATTTCTAGTTCTTCTTTGGCTTTCTTGAGTGCTTCCTCTGCTTGTTTGCGCTGGGTGATTTCCCGCGCTACGCCAACTAAACCGATAACCTTTCCTTTAGGGTCGCGGTAGACGCTTTTTGTGGAAAGAAATGTCCGGGTAATCCCTGTGGTGAGTATCGTTTCCTCGACAATTTGAGTCACGCCCGTCGTCATGATTTGGCGGTCAGTCTGCATGACTGGATGTGCCAACTCTAGAGGCAGTAACTCGGTATCATCCTTGCCGATAATTTTCCCTTCCGGTCTGCCAAAAACAGCGGCACCCGCCGAGTTGATCATCAGATAGCGGCCCTGAAGATCCTTTACATAGATGGCATCCGGGGTGCCTTCAATCACCGCACACACGAGGCTGTAGCTGAATTCCAGTTCTTCTTTGGCTTTTTTCGCAGTTTCCTCGGCTCGCTGGCGCTGGGTGATGTCCGTGTGCGATCCCGCCATCCGAATCGCTTTGCCATTGTCATCTCGCAGCGCTGCTCCCCGCGCTAAAATCCACCGATAAGAGCCATCTTTATGCTGCAAGCGATGCTCTAATTCGTAATTAGAAGCTTGGCTATTCATGAGATAAGCTTGGATGGTAGCGATCGCGCGATCGCGGTCATCGGGATGCAATCGTTTTTCCCACTCTTCAATCTGATTGGGCAACTCATGCTCTTCATAGCCCAGCATCTTCTTCCATTGAGGTGAAAAATAGGTCTCGTTGGTTGCTATATCCCAATCCCATAATCCATCTTTAGAACCTTGAACTGCTAAATCAAACCGTTCTCGGCTCTTACGTAACTCTTCTTCAGCAGCTTTCCGTTCGGTAATATCTTCAAAAGTGCAAAGGATGCCGACCACGTTTTCTTCACCATCATGGAGTGGAACTTTGTTACTGTCTATCCAAGACGCTTTACCATCCGCCTTGAGCGTTGATTCAATGCTGTGATATTCTGGCGTGTTTGTTTCCATAATTCGCCGTTCGCTATCCCGCAATAAGCCCGTTTTTTCTGTGAACAACAAATCGTAGTCGGTTTTTCCAACAATATTTTCTGGCTTGCCAACCCCTACTAGCTGTGCAAAATTTCAATTGCACCCCAAATAGACTGAAGTTCTGTCTTTCCAAAAGATAAATTGGGGGATGTTATCCATTACCAATTGCAGCATTTGTTGCGACTTTCGCAGTTGTTCCTCAATGTGCCTGCGCTCAATCATTTCGGTTTCAAGTTTGCGGTTAGCTATCTCTAATTGAGCTGGGCTAGGTAATGCTAGAGCTTTGGGAATTAAGGGCACTAAGCTTGCTGCTGTATAGACTGATATTCCAGCAGTTAGCGCTTTCATAAAACCAGCTATCCAATAAATCGGATGCCAAAGCGTCCACACTTCGATTAGATGAGTGGTACCACAAGAAATGATAAAGGTTCCAAATAATAGAAATATCCCTGCATAGGGTAAATCTTTTCGCTGGTGAACGAAGTAAAAGAGCGTGATAGGAATAGAGTAATAGGCAAGAGCGATTAGCACATCTGATATGATATGCAGCCCTACTAACTCTGGTTTCCACAAGTAACAATGTCCATGTGGAATAAAAGAGTTTGAACCCAAAAAAATCTGCAAAAATTGCAGCATATAGCTCCTACTACGTGTTCCTAATTTTTGCTCGACTTTGTAAATTTGTAGGGTATAAAAACATACAGTTGACCTTTACATTTTTTCTCAACGAGAGAAGCTGAGAAGCCAAAATTCTAGAAAATTATGTTTAGTAATTAAAATTTTTAATCCCAGCCGAGAGCCACGACAACTGTAATTTTTCTAGAAAACATACTCAATTCGCATAGCGATCGCCGTAATATTACGTATGCCAACTGGAAATGAATATCAATGTTTAACGATTGATAGGTTTTTCTACGCAATTGTTGTGTTAAAAAAGGTCTCTGGCGTCAATGTATAAAATCAATAAATTAAGCGGGGGTTCATTTGTCAAGAGAGCGATCGCTGAAAATTAGCTAGAAAATTACCGACAAAATGCTCAATCGGAGTCGCTGCGGCACTAAAACACTCAAAACTGGGCTTTCTTGCTATAAAAAGAAGAATCACCTTCCGATAATCATTCTTAGAATGCGGCTAGGAAGGATAATGATTTTAAATTCGAGAGCGATCGCTATGGCTGGAACGCAGTGAGTAGCAACCGTTCGGCACACTGGGGTAGATTGTAAAGCTATATTGCAACTCTTGTAAAAAGATTTAGAAATCTGCCAAGCCCGTGTCAGAACCTTAACCTAGAACTTTAAAGGAATGTTGCAAGGGAAACGTCATGGATAAAATGCAAAAGTATCGCTTCGTCTGTACTCTCTCCTTTGGCGATATCTATGGGCAAATCATCGTTTGGCTGATTGTCATCTTCATTAGTCTCGCCTCTGCACTAGCGCTGTGGAGTACCACTCGGCAAATTTACGCCCTAATGACTGTTGGACTCATCCTCGTGCTGTCTCTGCCGTTCTTGCTCTTTGCCTTCGTGACTACGTTGTTTAACCACATTGAGGTTTCTGCAATGGATATCCAGGACACCACTGAGACCGTTGGTGGCAGTTTACCCAACCAAAACCCTGCCCAAGTAACCAGTTGAAGAGCCATCAGTCTTTGGTCAACACTGAGAACTGAGGGCTAAGGACTGAGGACTGAGGACTGAGGACTGAGGACTGAGGACTGAGGACTGAGGGCTAAGGACTGAGGACTGAGGACTGAGACGCCAGAACTGGTATTAGGACTAAAAAGAAATTTATGAAGAACTTCCCCGCTTTGTGGTGGGGAAGTTTTTATTTGCGTCAGCATGGATGTAAGAATTCCAAAGAGCGGATCTTAAAGATGCTTGAACACGATGTCGTGATTGTGGGAGGTGGATTAGCGGGGTGTCGCGCCGCCTTAGAGATTGCCCGCACAGAACCCAGCTTAGATGTGGCGCTGATTGCCAAAACTCACCCGATTCGTTCCCATTCGGTCGCCGCGCAGGGGGGTATGGCGGCAACGCTGAAGAATGTAGACCCTGAAGACACTTGGAAAGACCACGCTTTTGACACCGTAAAGGGATCTGACTACTTGGCGGATCAGGATGCGGTGGAAATCCTCACCCGCGAGGCTCCAGACACGATCATCGACCTGGAACACATGGGAGTATTGTTTTCCCGATTGCCGGATGGTCGGATTGCCCAGCGGGCTTTTGGGGGGCATTCTCACCGGCGCACTTGCTATGCAGCGGATAAGACGGGTCACGCCATTCTGCACGAACTGGTGAATAATCTCCGGCGTCACGGCGTCCGCATCTACGATGAGTGGTACGTGATGCAGCTGATTCTGGAAGACGCCCAGGCGAAGGGTGTGGTGATGTACCAGATTCTGGACGGGCGAATTGAGGTTGTACGGGCGAAGGCGGTGATGTTCGCCACGGGCGGCTATGGCAGGGTATTTAACACCACCTCGAATGACTACGCCTCGACGGGGGATGGGTTGGCGATGTCTGCCCTCGCCGGGGTGCCGTTGGAAGATATGGAGTTTGTGCAGTTTCACCCGACGGGCTTGTATCCGGTGGGAGTGCTGATTTCGGAAGCTGTGCGGGGTGAAGGCGCGTATTTGATCAACGCTGAGGGCGATCGCTTTATGGCGACTTATGCCCCCAGTCGCATGGAACTCGCTCCCCGCGATATTACTTCACGAGCGATCGCGCGAGAAATTCGCGCCGGAAGGGGCGTTCATCCCAATGGCAGCGCCGGTGGTCCCTTTGTCTATCTCGACTTGCGCCACATGGGGCGAGAAAAAATTATGAGTCGGGTTCCCTTTGCTTGGGAAGAAGCTCACCGATTACTCAGCATCGACGCCGTAGATCAACCGATGCCCGTGCGCCCTACGGCTCACTATTCAATGGGCGGCATCCCCGTCAATACCAGCGGTCAGGTGAAAAGTGGCCCAGATGGTTTAATTGACGCTTTCTTTGCCGCTGGAGAAGCTGCTTGTGTCTCGGTTCACGGGGCAAATCGATTGGGCAGTAATTCCCTGTTGGAGTGTGTGGTTTATGGCAGAAAAACGGGGGCAACGATCGCGCAATTTGTCCAAAACCGCAAGTTGCCCGAACTGGATGAGCAACCCTATCTGCTAGAAGCTCACTGCAAAATCCAAGCGCAACTAGAACAATCGGGACAGTACCGGATTAACCAAGTGCGTCAAGCCTTCCAAGACTGCATGACTGAGTATTGTGGTGTCTTCCGCAGCGAGGAATTGATGCGCGAAGGTTTGAACAAGCTGCAACAGATTCAGCAGCAATCCCAGGATATTTACCTGGATGACAAAGGTAAACTCTGGAATACTGAAGTCATCGAGGCACTGGAACTCCGCAGCTTGATTATTGTCGGACAAATGATTCTGACATCGGCGCTCAACCGTCAAGAAAGTCGAGGCGCTCATTACCGCGAAGATTATCCTGAGCGTGACGATGAGAATTTCCTCAAGCACACGATGGCTTTCTATTCTCCAGCCGGGATCGATTTGCGCGATCGCCCGGTAAACATTACTATGTTTGAGCCAAAGGAACGGAAGTATTAAGTGATTAGGTGGAAAGTTTGCAAGTTCATAACCTGCCGACTTTCCACCTGCCCACAGGCGTGCTGGCTGCGAATGGGGATATATTGCGATCTCCTGCCACAACACTCCCCAAATAAATTTATGTAGATTTATTAATTTCTTCTACCCACAGTTAGATGTATAATTACTTAACAATGAAGGGGAGTAGCTGCTAGCGAAGAATGATGCTAGCCCATCTGAATCAACATACTGGCGATGAGCCTGGTTCAGGTGACAAGCGAAAGAAACTAAAAATAAGCGCCTAGTCGCTGAACTAATTGTTTCAAACCTTGGGAGCGAGACCTTCACCGAGTTCACATCCGATGTGAGCTGCTGGTGAAGTCCCATGTACCCTCCAGAAAGCTCACTCAGATGCGATAGGTAGAACATTCTGAGGAGCTTGAGAGGATGCTGACAGCTTTTACTGCCGGTTTATTATTCATCACTTTTTCCGAATTAGGCGATAAAACCTTTTTCATTGCGGTAATTCTGGCAATGCGCCACTCCCGACGACTGGTATTTGCAGGAGTTGTGGCGGCATTGGCAGCAATGACGGTTCTGTCGGTTCTCTTGGGACAAGTGGCGTCTCTACTCCCCAAGCATTATCTTCATTTTGCAGAAATTATTTTTTTTGTTGGCTTCGGGGTGAAGTTATTGTACGAAGCAAGCCAGATGCCAGCGGGACCAGACTGTGAAGAAGCCGAAGAAGCGATCGCCACGGTTAAAGAAGCTGAGTCGAAGATGCCAAAAAAGAAAACTCCTTGGGCGATTGTCCTCGAAGCCTTTATGCTGACATTTGTAGCAGAGTGGGGCGATCGCACTCAGATTGCCACAATTGCTCTAGCTGCGTCCCAGTCGGCTGTAGGGGTTACGGCTGGGGCTATTGCGGGGCATAGTATTTGTGCAGCGATCGCTGTTTTGGGGGGTCGGATGATCGCCGGACGAATTTCCGAGCGATTAATTACAGCAATTGGGGGCGGCTTGTTTTTACTGTTTGGAGCGATCGCTTTATTGGAAGGGAATTAAAAATTAAAAATGCTTGCATTAAAAATTCTGTTTTTTGATGAAAGCATTTTTAATTCTTAAGACCCAGGTTAAGGCGTAGGGCTGGGAGATACAGAAGGCGAAGTCGTAGGTGAAGTCGTGGGCGCAGTCGTGGGCGCAGTCGTGGGCGCAGCCGTGGGTGCGGGTGCGTCAGCCGCCAGTTGTTTAATTTGGTCTTTGACTCTGGCTGGAGCGAGAGCGATCGCCGTATTGAATAGGGGTTTAGCTTCAGCGATTTTGCCTTGTTCTCGCAGCACCAGTGCCTTCGCTAGCACCGGACGAAAATCCTGTCTATTGCCTTTGATGGCGTCATCGTAGATCGCGATCGCTTCCGGATAGCGCTTTTGCTCAACGTAAACCTTGCCCAACTCCAACTGCACCGAAGTGACATCGACGCTACCAGGTTGAACTTGATTCACTTGGGGAGCAGTTTTCAACGTGTCTTGCAGCAAGCCAATCGCTGCTTCCGGACGGTTTTGTTGTACCAGAAGACTCACAAGACCTTGCAGGGCGTTCATATCTCCCGGTTTAGAAGTCAAAATCGAGCGATAAGTTTGGGCAGCCCCTTCGCGATCTCCTGTTTGCTGTTTAGCTTGTGCAAGTAAAACTGCGTATTCACTTTGATCGGGATTCAGCTTTGCCAGTTTGTCCAAAGGTGCGATCGCGCCTTTGACATCGCGCATTTTTAGCCGCGCTTCCAACAGCCCCCGCAGTGCCGTTTGATTCTGCGGTTCTCGCTGCAAAACCAGTTCGTAACCTTTCGCCTGCGCTTCCAGTTCCGCTTGATTAGGTACCCCTGCCGACTGAGTCGGTGTTGGGGTTGCCCCAGTGGTAGGCTCTTGACCGTCAAAAACAATACCCACCAACGGAATGATGGATAATCCGACAAAGATCAACACACCCAGCCCTAGGACTAGATTAATAAACCAGCGATTGCGCTTTTGGGACACACGACTGCTCTGAACTCTATTGCCATTATCAAACACAATCTTATTTTCCACTGTCACACTTGGCAAACCGCATCACTGTCTCCACGTTTTAAAATAGTGGCAGCATCGAACCGAACTTGATAAGGTGTAAGTGTTTTTGCTGAGTGCAAAAACATTACGGATCTACCAGTCGTATCACCGCATTCAGTACAATGAGCTGACTGACTCCCCCCAAGGGGATGTGTCTCCGCCGCGAGGAGTATTATGAGTCCTTCTGTAAATCGGTTCTCCGAATTATCCCAGTCTTCTGGCGATCCTAAGCCAGAACCACCACCCCTATCCAGTCCGCCAACGCCAGCGGATACAGCGTCAAACAGCGATTTGGAACAAACAACTGAAGAGAATCCTGCTGTCACACGACAGCAACCCATTCCTCCCCCTAGCGAACCCATGCAATACCGGGCCATTGGCCTAGTAAAGGGTAAGTACACGTCCTCCGACGAGCAATTTACGCGAGGAATGCTGCTGGCAAGCGATGGAACAGCCATCGATGCCGTGCTATTAGGTCGGGTGATGAGTTTAGTCAAAAATCACCTGAACTTAGAGCAGGAACATTTATGGGTTGTCTATCCCCGGATGCGACAAGAAGACGGCAACTTGCACGTCCAGATTGTGGGCGTTTGGGAGCCGGAAAGGTTGAACCAGCCGTCGTCTGACCCAGAAGCGGAAACAGCCCAATCGTCCGAACCCACGCATATTCAAAGTGAAGAGTCGGCGGCGAACGATGGCTATTTTTCGATTCGCGGGGAAGTGATTTTTCAGTCGCGGGAAGAAGAAGAAGGCATCATCGTCAAGATTAAGCAGTCTCCCCGCAAGCAGGAAGACACGCCTAAGTTTTTCAAGTTGAAACTCAATGGTGTGGTTCAAGAAAAGGCAGTCGGTCATTTCATGGATTTGCAGGTGCAGCGACAGGGGAACTCCCTGGTAATTCAGGAGAGCCAGGATATTGGTCGCCTGCCTCCTAGAAAGATTCCGGGCAAGAAACCGTTTCGAGGAGGTGGAGGTGGGCGTCCTCCCAACAGAAAGCCAGGAGGAGGAAGCCGAGAGCGTCCCGTGCGTCCAAGCGGAGAAAGACCCGCAGCGATCGCGCCCCCATCCCCCAAACGCAAGGAACCCTTGCCAAAGCCAGTTAAGCGCTCTTCCCCGCCGCCAGAATAAACTGGCGGTTAGTCATGAGTCACTGTGATGAGTTACACCTAATAACGAATAACGAATGACAAATGACTAATCTAGGGAAATTTGAGAACCCCATCGGTCTTGGGGTAAAAATGAGCGATCCAGTGGAATGGGGGCAACAGGTTCGGTGAGGGTAAATGTCCCCGCCTCAATCCATTGCTTCAACTCCAGCGCTACTTGATTAGAAAAAAATAGGCTGACTAAGGGGGCAACCCGCACGGGTTTGCCCTCAATTGTGATGCGTCCCGTCTTCAGCTGGGCGTAACTCACAAGCCCAAAAGTGGGACGGACGCGCCGAGGAATCGAGAAATCGACAACCGGCGCAACGATCTCCTTGTCTTGCACGGCACAATTGGCGACGACTTGCTCTTGTAAAACGGGCAGTGGGATACCAACGCCGAGCATCATAGAAGGGCCATAATTTTTGAAGTAACAGCCGCGCACCCAGCGAGAATTCATTTGTTTGGCGTCTCCCATTAAGGCAAGGGTAGCCGCCGGACCAACAGGCGTTCGATTTGGCAACCGCTTTTGTAAGGGGAAGTGTTGGGTGCCTTCCCACGCTACATAGCCAACGCCGCCGCCTAAGAAAATCCGAGTGCCAATCCCGATCGTTTGCAGGTCTGGATCGTTCAGGAGGGGAGAAATTGCCCCAGCGTTTGAGTAGACGGCATTCGCGAGACGGGGTTGCAGCGGGCCGAGGTAAGTATAAAGCGGGCGATCGCCTCCATTCACCCCGACGATAAAATTTTGGTATAGATTGCGGGGATTATATAGATAAAACTGGTTAATCGTGTCGCGGGTGATGGTTGTCTCAAAGGAAGCACGAGGGTAGCAGTCCGTCCCTTGCCCAATGGCGCGTAGTTGCACCGTTTTCCCAGCAATTAAGTCTTCAATTACATGACCGCCGCCGCGTTCTCTGGATTCTTCGCCATCCAGGGGTTCGCCGGTACTCCGATATTCCACCATCTGGGTTGCTCCCAGATACAGATCCACTGCCCCAAAGCCAGAGTAAGCTAAAACACCATCTAACCAACAGGAGCGGATTTTAATCGGGGGGTCGGTGTGTCCCAGGTTAATAATCGCCCCCGAAGACTCCATCGGCTCGAAAGTGCCGGTGGTAATGACATCTACTTGCTTCGCAGCTTGGGTGACTCCCACTTCTGCCACCCGTGCTTTTAATTCTTCTATTGTCCACACCACTGCACGCTGGTGGCTGATTTTGTCGTTAATTTCGGCAAGGGTTCGCATAGGGAAGGTTGAAGGGTCGGACTTTTGCTCATCCCTAGTTTCCACTATTGCGATGCCTCGTGGGGCGACGCTTTTGGGAGGTTAACGGTATGTGTTGCTGTTCAGATTGCCGATGAGTCTATCGCCGCCAAGTAACTAACTAAATCAGTTTGGCTGGAGAAATCCAGCAGCGCTTCCGCCAATCCCTCTAATTGAGGAATCGATAAACCGCGAATCTGTTCTTGCACTTCGGGATTGATGTCACCAAATCGTAGCCTGAGCAGCCGCAAAATTAGCGCCACCTCTCCTTGTTGCAGACCTCGTTGCTCGCCCTTTTGGAGGATGTCTTGATAGATAACAGATTCCTGCATAATTTCCTTTCGGAATAGTTGTTGGATCAAATCTTTTTTAAACCGCAAACCAGCAAGAACCCCTGCACAAGCGAGGATATTCTGTCGCTCGGTGGTTTTCTCGATCCTCTAGCGACCCCAGCGGCGACTTGCTCTAATAAAGCTCTGGGTGAATCACTACGAGCTAAGGTTGCCAGTGGTAGGAGAGCTGGGTTTGCGAGCAGCGGAGTGGGATCTTCTTCCCACAGACGGATGACTCGATATTGATGTCTGGTGTTTGTGTCTGTGTACTGCTGTCGAAAGACGAGTTCTGAGGTAGTGGCTTGCAAAAAGATTGCTATCTGCACAATTTCACACCCATATTGCCGCTTCAGTCGCGTGTAGTAGTCGAGCATCCGGAAGTCGAGGGGAGGAGTTGATTGCGCCGAGGTTTGAAATTCCAGGTGCAAGATTTGGTTAGCGACTTGCAGGAAGATGACAGAATCGGCGCGAATCGGTTCCAGACTGAGTTCGGTTTTGATTACCTGGATGTCTGAAGCTTCAGATGACAGTAGCCACTTGGCAAATTCATCTGGGTAGTTCTCAGCGAGATACTTGCAAGTGTTGTCGTATTCCAAGAGGGCAATTGGAGAAAGTCTTATTATTCTCTCATTAGAGATTACTGAGAATAGCGATCGCTACTTATCGCTACTTCTTCCCTTTATCAGTCACATCATTAACATTCGCCTGATTCTCGTTATCAAAATTAGGCTTGTCATTAATGGATGACTTCCCTTCCGGCAACACCACAGTTTCTCGCTCAAATTCAGCAGCTTCATGAGACGTTGCTATACCCTCTGGATCAAAATCTGCTTCGCGCTGACTGCGCCATTGATCGAGAACATCTTTGAATAAGACTTCTTTGAACCAAATCTGACCAACAACGGTTAGCGGTAACGCCAAGACCAACCCTAAAAATCCAAAGAATGTGGCGAAAAATACTTGAGCAAGTAACGTTACGGCTGGCAACAGCGACACCTGTTGAGCCATAACGTAGGGTGTTAAGAAATTGCTTTCAACCTGCTGAATAAAAAAGTAAAGACCGAACACAGCCAAGCATTTCCAAGGAGCCTCCAACAGCGCGATCGCCATTGGTGGGATGACACTAATCGTCGGGCCAAGATTGGGAATCAAATTTAGCACCCCCGCCAAAATCCCTTGAGCCAGCGGCGACGGGATTCGCAAAACCGACAAGCCAATCATACTCATCAGTGCGACTACACTCATGCTAATGAGAGCGCCTCCAAGCCATCGCCCTAATGACACCTCGCATTGATCCAAAATCCCATCCACGCGCCGCCGATAAAAAGAAGGAAATAGCCGCACAAATCCCTTGCGGTAAGCTTGGGGATTTGCTAAGAACATTCCGGTTAAAACCAGCACCAGCAAAACGTTGAGGATAATCCCTAAAGAGCTGGAGAAAAAGGCGACCGAACTGCCCAATAACCGATTGATTAAGGGCTGTACTTGTTGGCTTATGCTCTCCACATCGGGTAGGTACGGTGTCAGCTGGCTAGGAAGACCCGTTCTGAGGCGATCTACCCAAAGATTCAAGCGCTCAAACCCTCTAGGAACCCGTTCTGTGAGTTCTTGAAACTGGACGGTAAAGGGCGGCACAATCAGCCAAAAAAACCCGACAATCAGAGCTAATAATAAGACAATCGACGCCAGGATCGCGATGCCATGTTTCATTCCCGATCGTTGCAGCCGCCGCGCCAATCGGTTTAAGGCAGTCGCCAACACAACGGCGGCAAACACCAACAGCAACACCTGCCGAATTTGCCACAAAACATAAAGAGAAACGACTAAGACGAATAAGCCAATCCACTGACCTAGATTCACAGGTGTTGACTCCGAGCTGACATAGGCTGTAATTGCCGTTTAATGCAGCTAGATTAGCCGATTTTGGCAACTTTCGCATGGGTTGAAAGTAAGGTTTGAATAGCTGCCAAGCGTCAACTGCTTCAGTGTTTTTACGTAAGCTGCTCTACTCAGATAAGTATTCATTGATACTTAAAATACAACTTAGTCCGGTTGGCGATATTGTCGCGATCGCTGCCAGAAGGTCACAGCCATCATCAGCGTTGGCAGAAACACAACTATCAGCACTAGGGCTGGGGTTGCTGGAATTGATAAATAGGGACCACCGTACTTAATTAATATTGACAGTGCCGCTGAGGCGACTAGCACTTTAAGAATGAATCCAACCTGAGTTGTCATACAACTTAATAAACAAAGACTAAAGTACGGCTATACGGATGCTTGTAGGGGTAGACACCGAACCCAGGCGATCGCATCCCCTTTTTTACAATAGCTTTTAGAGCCTCACCCTGTTACCAATTTCGATGCTCTAAAAGCTTACTAAAGCCAAGAGTACATTTAGCTTTCACTCAGTAGACATCTGAAAGCAACCTTTCAAACTTTATAACTTTTAAGAGGTTCGTATCTACAATGCCTGTTGAAAATAATAATAAGCGATCGCCCAAAGCCTCTAGAACAAAGCAGTTTGGCGGCAGCTTCCTGATTTTGTTCACTATCCTTCTACTGCTAAACTTTATCATTCCGAGTTTTGGCTCTCAATTGCCGCAGGTACCCTACAGCGACTTTATCAATCAGGTAGAAAGCGGTAAAGTTGAGCAGGCAGTTGTGAGCAATGACCGGATCGAGTATGCGCTTAAATCCGATGCCACGGGAGAGCAAGCCGCACCAGATCAGGTATTCGTCACCACGCCAGTGGCAATCGATCTGGATCTACCCAAGATCCTGCGCGAACATAACGTAAAGTTTGCTGCACCTGCACCCAACAACAATGGCTGGATTGGAACCCTCCTCAGTTGGGTTGTTCCTCCCCTGATTTTCTTTGGAATTTGGGGATGGTTGATGAACCGGGGTGGAGGCGCAGGTGGCGCAGCGCTGACGGTTGGGAAAAGCAAGGCACGGATTTACTCAGAAGGCAGCACCGGCATCAAGTTTAGTGATGTGGCGGGTGTCGATGAAGCCAAGTTAGAACTGCTAGAGATTGTGGATTTCTTGAAAAATGCCGGGAAGTACACCCGATTAGGAGCCAAAATTCCCAAAGGCGTGCTGCTGGTGGGACCTCCGGGAACTGGAAAGACACTCTTAGCAAAAGCGATCGCCGGTGAAGCGGGCGTTCCCTTCTTCAGTATCTCTGGCTCCGAATTCATCGAGCTATTCGTTGGTGTCGGCGCTGCACGAGTCCGCGACTTATTTGAACAAGCCAAAAAACAAGCCCCTTGCATCGTCTTCATCGACGAACTAGACGCGCTAGGTAAATCTCGCGGCGGTGCTGGAGGCTTTGTCGGTGGAAACGATGAGCGCGAACAAACCCTTAACCAGTTGCTCACCGAGATGGATGGTTTTGATGGGAATACCGGGGTGATTATCGTCGCCGCCACCAACCGCCCAGAAGTGCTAGATCCGGCTCTGCGGCGTCCGGGTCGTTTTGACCGGCAAGTGGTGGTAGACCGCCCGGATAAAGTGGGTAGAGAAGCCATTCTCGGCGTCCATTCCCGAAATGTCAAATTAGCAGATGATGTAGACTTGGTAGCGATCGCGGGTCGCACACCTGGGTTTGCCGGTGCCGATTTAGCTAACCTGGTGAATGAAGCGGCGCTACTGGCAGCACGTCAGAACCGCGACGCTGTGATGATGGCAGACTTCAACGAAGCAATTGAGCGTGTTGTCACCGGATTAGAGCGCAGATCCCGCGTTCTGAATGATGTTGAGAAAAAGACTGTCGCTTATCACGAAGTCGGTCATGCGATTATCGCGGCTTTGATGCCGGGAGCTGGTAAAGTCGAGAAAATCTCTATCGTCCCCCGTGGCGTCGGTGCCTTAGGCTACACGCTCCAGATGCCAGAGGAAGACCGCTTTTTGATGGTAGAAGATGAAATTCGCGGTCGAATCGCCACTCTCTTAGGTGGACGCTCATCGGAAGAGTTAATCTTTGGAAAGGTGTCTACGGGTGCGAGTGACGACATCCAAAAAGCAACAGATTTAGCGGAACGGGCGATTACTCTCTACGGCATGAGTGATGAATTGGGACCCGTGGCGTTTGAGAAGCCGCAGCAACAGTTCATGGAGGGTTACAGCAATCCGCGTCGTTCAGTGAGTCCCGTGGTGGCTGAGCAGATTGACCGCCAAGTGAAGGAAACGATTGATGCAGCGCACCACATGGCTTTAGAAATCTTAGACAAGAATCGGGATTTGCTGGAAGAGCTGGCACAGATGCTTTTGCAAAAAGAAGTTTTGGAAGGCGCTGAACTGCGGGAACAACTCAAATCCGCTAATATTCCTTCAGAAATGGATGAATGGTTGCGTAGCGGGAAGCTACCTGACGGGATACAGTTGAAGCAAGCCGCTTTGGTTTAATGACTCCTTGAGGTGAGAAAAAAGCGATCGCTTTTCGTTTAAAGCGATCGCTTTTCCTTTGGGAGCATCCCGATACGTGCCAATCTACAACAGCGGATTTCTTTCGCCTGTTTTACGGTTTTATTGCAGAAATCTGAAAGGTAACTGGACTAAGTATTATTACCTGGTTCCAGAGAAGAATGATGGAATCAAGTTGCGATCGCTAACGAGAGTGGGTAGTGAAACGCATCTTTTTTGTAAAAATTTATATATAACCATCCTCTGTAATGGCATTTCCCTGGAGCGTCACCCTTCAAAGTTGATAATCTACAGCAATCGGTTGGACTTGCTCTTCGCTAGTCACTACTGGGGCACCTGAAAATGGATGAAAATTTATCAATTCTGCCAGAAGTGCAGCCGCTGTTATAAAGTATAAAACTACACTAAATTTTATGAGCCATGCACCATTCATTGAAGATTTCCTTTTGGGCAGAGTTTAATTTCTTAAACATGATACCAACCTTCTCAAAATCGTCATGTATCTTAAGCAACATTGAAGCGATTGCGCGACCTAATTTCCCTTGAGGATGCTCCACAATGAATCTCCCTATCGCTTTTGAAGGCGAGTAGGAATATTTGTTTCTGTAGTAGACATCCAGTAAAATCGGATTCGTCTTCTGCGATCGCGAGCCGGATTTTTTCCTATACTGCTTTATCGATTCGTGTGGTCTTCCAATCCCTAACACTAGGGGCTAGAGAAATTAAATCTTCGATATTGCGCCGCATCGTGGCGCAAATTGCATCCAAAGGCAGGTCATTTGCATCGTGACCAAATGGATTTTCAATTTCAATCCCAATTTCTTCAATTCCAAACAATGTAAAACTAATCAAAGCAACCGTTAGTCCAGTCCACCAATGCAACTGTCCAACCATTTGAAACGGTAAAGATAGACAATAGATTAACAGTAACTGCTTGAGATGGATTACATAAGCCATTGGAATTGGAGTTTTGAGAATGCGTTCACAAGCCCCTAAATTGTCTACTAGTAGATTAATCAAATTTTGCAAAGAATTCATTTGATAAACATTCAGGCGATTTCGACCATGTTGTTCTTGTAAATAATCTCCAATCCAAAACGCAACTTCTAGTGGTGGATTGTTCATTGTCTTTAGCTTAAAGTAGCGAGACTCAGACATCAAATCTTCGAGTTCGCTGTTGACTGGCTCTGACCTAAGATGCAATTTAGTCGCTACTGAAAAAGCTACTAGAAGCCGTAAAGCAGCTATTTTCGACTCTCTATCTTTCGGTTCGTTTTCGTCAACCGATACCCAAATTTGACGAGCCAGGTTGCGGACAGTGTTCACGATACTACCCCAACATTTCCGACCTTCCCAGAACCGCTCGTAAGCTGTATTCGTCCGAAACACCAGTAATAAACCTAAAACAATATTGGGAATTAAGCTAGCTAGAATTGGCAAAGATACAGCTAATTTAAAATGGTAAAGAACAGAAATAATTAAGCCAAATCCCCCACAGATAAGGGTTCTAGGCAAGACGGCTGGAATGACCGAGCCTTTTAACTGGAAGGTAACTTGAAACCACTGCCATTTCTTTTTATCCATTCAACTTTAACCTCTAACTTTGACTCAGACGCTGAATTACATCCAAAAGATAATACTCGATTTATCCCTCAGAATTCTTTTAGGTTGTAGCATGGTCAGCAAATGTTTCTGAAACAGTCTTGTCTGTTTAGGCGTCAATTGTGTCAACGATGTTCCATTGCGGTTAGGAGTCGGTAAGCGATCGCATTGTTAGATGATTTCAATCGCGATCGCGCTTCGGAATTGCTAAAAGTATTAACAATTGCAGTATTGTTTACCCGGATTGTGGTAAATTATTGGGTTTTGCTTGAGATTGCCCTAAAATTTAAATAATTATAAAATATAGCGCTCTTTGACAGGCACGCAAAGCTATCTTAGCTGCCCCAAGCCATATTTAAGAAGTGTCTTCTGGAGGTACTTTGACCACTGTTCCCCTGCCGCCTAACGAAATAGAACGCCTAGAGGCACTGCGTCGCTACAACATTCTCGATACACCTCCCGAAGAAAGCTTCGACCGCATTACGGCTCTGGCGGCTCGGCTTTTTGACGTACCTATTGCCCTAGTTTCTTTAGTTGACCAATTTCGAGCCTGGTTTAAATCCTGCTACGGCTTTGATACCCGCGAAATTAATCGTGAAGCAACAATGTGTAGCTTCGCGATTTTGTCTAAGGATGTTTTCGTCGTTGCAGATACCAGAAATGACCCCCGCTTCGCTTGTAAGCCCTATGCAATTAGCGAACCGGGGATTCGCTTCTATGCAGGTGCCCCCCTAATTGCGAAGGATGGCTTTAATCTTGGCACCCTTTGTCTTGTAGATAGCAAGCCGCGCCATGAATTAAGTGAAGAACAGCGAGCAACCCTTGCCGATCTAGCGGCGATGGTGGTTGATGAGCTAGAGTTGCGGCTGGCTGCACACAAAATTGCTCAGATGGATGCTGCCCTCATTGAGGTGACGAAGGGAGTTTCGGCAGCGACAGGGGAGGCGTTTTTCTACTCCCTGGCGCAACACCTCACCAAGGCATTGGATGTTGATTTCGCTTTTATTGGGGAACTAGCGGGGAAAGACGAAGATAAAGTCAGCACGATTGCTCTCTATGCCCAGCATGAGATTGCAGACAATATTGAGTATTCACTGCTGAATACACCTTGCAAACAGGTGATTCAGCAAGGAAAGCTATGCTGCTATCCCCGCAATCTCCAAGCGCAATTTCCTGGTAATCTTTTGCTTGCCGAGATGGACGTTGATAGCTATATCGCAACTCCGCTTTTAGGCTCCACAGGGAGAGTGTTGGGATTAGTGGGGGTGATGGCTCGAAAACCGTTGGAGTATACCCATCTGGCAGAATCGCTGCTGACAATCTTTGCCACCCGTGCGACGGCAGAACTGGAGCGCAAGCGAGCGGAGGAAGAACGTGCCCGACTGTTGGCTAGCGAACAAGCGGCACGCGCCGAGGCAGAGGCGGCGAACCGTATGAAAGACGAGTTTTTGGCGGTACTTTCTCACGAATTGCGATCGCCCCTCAACCCAATTATCGGATGGTCGGGGATGCTTCGCACTCAGAAGTTGAATGCAGCAACGACTGCTCGCGCCCTGGAAACCATTGAGCGCAACGCTAAGTTACAAGCAGAGTTGATTGAGGATCTGCTGGATGTGTCGCGGATGATTCGAGGCAAACTTTCCTTGAATGTGTGCCCGGTTAATCTGATCTCAATTGTTCAAGCGGCGATGGAGACGGTGCATCTAGCCGCAGCGGCTAAATGCATTCGACTGGAATCTGTACTCGATCCCGCCGTTGGTTTGGTTGTCGGCGATCCAAACCGCTTGCAGCAGATTATCTGGAACTTGCTCTCGAATGGGATCAAGTTCACACCCTCCGGGGGACGAGTGGAAATCAAGCTCGATTGCACTGATTCTTATGCCCAGATTGAGGTGAGCGATACAGGCAAAGGAATCGAGGCTGACTTTCTGCCCTATGTCTTCGAGCGCTTCCGTCAAGCTGATAGTACCAGCACGCGATCGCAAACAGGGCTTGGTTTGGGTTTGGCAATTGTTCGTCACCTCACCGAACTACACGGCGGAACTGTCTGTGTTGACAGTCCTGGGGAGGGGCAGGGGGCAGTCTTTACGGTGAAACTGCCGCTGATGATGAAGACTGAGTTGAAAGGACTCAAGCCTGAGCTAGAAGCCCCAGTTAGTACACAGCCTTCATCAAGCTTCAGCACTGTACTGGAAGGGTTACAGGTGTTGGTTGTAGATGACGAGGCTGATAGCCGAGATTTTCTCGCGATCGCGCTTGAACAGTATGGAGCGAGGGTAACAGCAGTAGCATCAGTACAGGAGGCACTCTTAGCGCTGCAACAGGTAAAACCAGATGTCTTAGTGAGCGACATTGGGATGCCCGATGAGGATGGCTACACGTTGATCGGCAAAATTAGAGCAATGACGCCAGAGCAAGGAGGACAGATTTCAGCGGTAGCACTGACGGCGTATGCCAGAAGCGAGGATTGCGAGCGTGCGATTTTGGCAGGCTTCCAGCAGCACGTCACAAAGCCTGTCGAGGCAGCGGCATTCGCTGCAACAATCGCTAGCTTGGCTAGAAATTCTTTCAATATAGTCTCCTAGTTGGGGATGCGATCGCGTTGTAACTGAGGTCAAGGGCGATCGCGCATTCATGCAGTAAATTTTTGGGTTTTATAATGCCCCGGTGATCATTACTGACATCTTCACATTTCCAACATAATCCTCTGCAAGAAATGCCAGTGTTTATTCGGATGGCATAGTTCTGTGTTTATTCTTATGGTTTTGATGTTGCTGAATTAAATTCCTGTCGCCAATCTAAATTCTTATCAGGAAATATCTTAGCGTCCGAAAACCTAAGTTTAGGAGTGTTTCATGATCTTTGTTATACCGATTATTTTAGGGGCAGTTGCTTTAGCGACTGCCGCTTTCGGTGGAGTCAAAGCGGCTGAAGGCATTGGCAACATGAATGAAGCCAAGGAAATTGGTGAACGTGCCCAAAAACGTTATGAACAAGCTGTCAGTGAGTTGAAAGCAGACTGGGAAGCTACTAACAAGCTAGCAGAAGAGTATGGTCAACTTCAGCTTGATGTCATGATGCGTACAATTGGACGCTTTGTTGCTTTTATTGAGCGTATTGGTCAGCGGAATAAAAAAAGTGAAAAGGAATTTTTGGAGGGGTTGGAAGGAATTTCAATTCAACAACTCCAGGAGTATAAAACTGCGGCGATTGAGGCTCAGGAATTTTTCATCGGCGGCGCTAAGGCTGTTGGGGCAGCAGCAGCAGGATACGGCGGTGCAATGGGTCTTGCTACTTCTGTGGGAGTTGCAAGTACCGGAACACTTATAGGGGGGCTTAGTGGTGCCGCTGCTTGGAATGCGACTTTAGCATGGCTAGGCGGCGGATCGCTGGCGGCGGGCGGCGGAGGTATGGCTCTTGGTTCTATTGTGCTTGGTGGTATCACTGTTGGCCCAGCTGTCCTGATTGGTGGTTTTGTGCTGGCTGGTGAGGGTGAGAAAGCTTTGACAAAGGCACGGGAGTACGAAGCTCAAGTCAACAGTGCGATTGCAAAGATTAAGGCTGCAAAAGACTTTATGCAACAAGTCAAACGGCGAATTAATGAGTTAAGGAATTTGCTTGAATCTCTTAACAACCGCGCTGTTTTGAGTCTGAACGAACTTGAATCTCAATCATCATTTGACAAAAACAGAGATTCTGGCAAATTTCAACAGGTAGCACTTCTAGTCACGGCACTTGCAGAAATCATGAAAACCCCTGTCTTAGATAAGGAAGGGCATCTGAATCCTGCGACTGCATCTATCAGAGCGAAGTACTGTGCCCTTGGAGAAAACTAGCTATGTCAGTCCAAAAAATCGCTGTTGCATTAAACAAGGCAATAAATCCATCTGAATGCTTACCGCAAATCGTCTCTGAATGCTAAATCCATCTGAATGCTTACCGCAAATCGTCTCTGAATGCTTACAGCAAATTGTCTCAGGCTATACCGAATACAAGATTATTGCAGAGCAGGAACAGACTAAGCGCTGTGAAATCGAAGCTTGGGAAAAAGAAACAATAGCCAATATTAATGCCCAGCGCGACGTGCTAATGGCATACCTTGACCGTTCGTTTAATGAACGTGCAGAAAACTTTCGCGCTTTGTTCGGTGTCGTCGATCTAGCAATTACAACAGGCAATAACGAGCAATTAGCTCTAGCCTTGAACTCAATTACGGAAATAGCAAAGTCAAGCCCTTTTAAAGATATTGCCAACTTAGCTTCTGTCAAAGCAGCACTAAACGATCCAAACCATGAATGGTCGTTTTGATCGGGAGCATCCCAATGCTTGTAAAAAGGGCGAAAAGAATTCGCATTTATACAGACTAAACCCGACCGAAGCGGGTTTCAAAAGTTTCGCGTTGCTCGTACCAAAGGACGTTTGTGTAGCGTTTGTCGCCTTTTTGTAGCATTTTGAAGTATAGCTATCGCCAGTAGTTGTACAGCGACTTTTTATTTGACGTGGAGACATATTAGTGTCGTTAAAGAGTCAAAGCTTAGCCTGACTTGCTTTTTCGGCTCAATCTAAATTGGCAACGCTGATAGTCAAATGCTAGCTCATTGAGTAATTTTTCTGTGTAATCCTGCAATCGGGAAAGTTTTGCTCAGTGACACGAAATTGTCTCGACATCATTTAATTTGGCAGTGTACACAAACAGTCGTTTGTAAGGCAAAATCTTTTAGTCCCAATTGGAACCAAAACATAAAAAATACCCTGACTTTAAAAGCCAGGGTACCGGGTAGCATCGAAAATTAATCACAGTGAGTAAAATCAAACAATTACCTCTAATAATCTAACAATTACCTCTAATGAAGCTTTATTTGTATTTCTCTTCGACCCTAGCACTCATTGTCCTTTCCTCTTGCAGTTTACCGGGGATTCCACAGAAGCCACAATCTAATATGAATCAGGTGACTCAACCCCAACTTAGGGTGGTAACGTTGGATGAAAATAGTAAGATAGCGATGGGGCAAACTATCTATGTCCCTATCTATTCTCATATTTATTACGAAAACCAGAAGGAAGTTTTATATTTATCAGCCACTCTTAGTATTCGCAATACGGATTTGAGCAATCCCATCATTGTCACTTCAGTCCGCTACTATGATACAGAAGGAAAATTAATCAAGCACTATTTAGAGCGCCCTGTGGAACTTGGTTCTCTAGCTTCTACAGATTTTGTTGTAGCGAGAACTGACACCACTGGGGGGTTAGGAGCTAACTTTATTGTTGAGTGGATAGCTAAAAAGAAAGTTTCTGAGCCTGTCGTTGAAGCCGTTATGATTAGTGCTGCATCCAACCAAGGAATTTCTTTTGTCAGTCCTGGTAGAGTTATTAAAAGTCATAACAATAAGTAATTTGTATCAGTAGCTTTTTTTTGACACAAGGTTCATCGTCATGAAGATGGAATCGACCTAATCACGTCAATCATTAATAAATTTCGGTTTAATAGCTCCTTGCCGCCTGAGTTGAAACCATTCTGGAAACTCAGGAAATCTTTGCTCATCAATCACCTCTTCAACGTTGATGTACAGTGCCAAATTAAATTGCGTCGAGACAATTTCGTGTCACTGAGCAAAACTTTCCCGATTGCAGGATTACAGAGAAAGATTACTCAACGATCTAGCATTTGACCATCAGCATTGCCAATTTAGATTGAGCGGAAAAAGCAAGTCAGGTTTAGCTTTGCCTCTTTAACGACACTAATCCGATCTGTCTCCACGTCCAATAAAAAGTCACTATACAGCCTGTAAAAAGGGCGAAGAGAATTCGCATCTATACAGACTAAACCCGACCGAAGCGGGTTTCAAAAGTCTCGCGTTGCACGTACAAAAGGACGTTTGTGTAGCGTTTGTCGCCTCTATGTAGTATTTTGAAGTATATTGTATTCACCCAAAGGTGATGAGATGTACTGGTATAACGGCAACCTGATTGAGTCGGGAACCCTGGAGTTAGCGATTGACGATCCGGGGTTGCTTTATGGAGCGAAGGTGTTTACAACGCTGCGGGTTTATGAGCAGTCGTTGGAGAGTCCGCTGACTAACTGGAAGGGACATTGCGATCGCCTCTGTTGCAGCGTGCAAACGTTTGACTGGCAGCAGCCAGACTGGGAAAAATTACGACAACAAGCAGAAGCGTTAATCCCCCACTTCCCCGTTCTCAGAATTACCCTATTTCCCGATGGGCGAGAGTGGATTAGCGGGCGGTTTTTCCCGGATGATTTGACAGACAGACAAAAATATGGTGTTAAAAGTTGGTTAGCGGCAGAGCCGTTATTTTGCCGCTCAATTCCCGAACATAAAACGGGGAACTACCTGCCTGCTTGGCTGGCATTGGGAAAAGCTCAGCAGATGGGAGCGACAGAAGCAATTTTGGTCGATGATAAGGGAAATTGGTTAGAAACCAGTACGGGCAATCTTTGGGGATGGCGGGATGGTAAGTGGTGGACGCCGCCTCTAGATGCTGGAATTTTGCCGGGAATCGCGCGATCGCAACTGATCAACTGGCTGGCAAGTCAGAATCTAACCTCTGGGCAAGTACCTTGGGATGCTGACTTTGTGAAAGGATTGTCAGTTCTTGCTTATAGTAATTGCGTGGTGCAAGTCGTTCCGATCCATACCGTTCTTTGCCAAGAAGGTACTTTGACTTTTGACCCGTTACACAGCAGCCTAGAGCAATTGCAGAGCTTATTTCAGCGCTACCAAACCCATCAAGCTTCCCCCTGAGCGTAAAAAGCTCGACGACTGAAGTCGCGACTCCACAAACGAACCCTGTCTTTACAGGCTAGGAGACAAAGCCTGCGTAGGCAGGCTTTGTCTGTGTAGTCCCACCCTTCTAGGGTGGGGGACTATGTTGTGTAGCCCCATTTCTAGGGTGTGGGAGTAGATTGTTCCGGCTAGGATGGTTGTTTTTGTGGCGACGGTTACGATGAAGATAGATGACGTTGTTGAAGGTTTCTATGAACCAACCGTGTCAAGGAATTCTGAGACGGGTTAACATAAGTTAATACAAATAAAAATTCAAAGCGTCCCCATATCCTAGAGCTTAGGAGGAAACTCGGTGAACAAACGGTGGAGAAATGCAGGGCTGTATGCGCTGCTAGCAATAGTTGTAATCGCCTTAGGAACAGCATTTTTAGACAAACAACCCCAAAGTCGGGAAACCTGGAAATACAGCAAGCTGATTCAGGAAGTTCAAGACGGTCGGATTGAAAGAGTTGGTCTTAGTGCCGACCGCACTAAGGCGCTTGTTACAGCACAAGACGGCAGCAAGATTGTCGTTAACCTGCCTAATGACCCAGACCTGATTAGCATTCTGTCCACCAAGGGTGTAGACATTTCAGTTTTGCCCCAGAGCGATGACAGCTTCTGGTTCCGCGCCTTGAGCAGTCTCTTCTTCCCCGTTCTGCTTCTGGTTGGATTATTCTTTTTGCTACGCCGCGCTCAGAGTGGCCCAGGCTCTCAAGCGATGAACTTTGGCAAATCCAAAGCCAGAGTCCAAATGGAGCCACAAACCCAAGTAACTTTTGGGGATGTCGCTGGCATTGACCAAGCCAAGCTAGAGCTGAATGAAGTCGTTGACTTCCTCAAGAACGCCGACCGCTTCACCGCCATTGGAGCAAAAATTCCCAAAGGCGTGCTGCTAGTTGGACCTCCGGGAACGGGTAAAACGCTGCTCGCTCGTGCAGTTGCTGGGGAAGCAGGCGTGCCTTTCTTCTCTATCTCTGGTTCTGAGTTTGTAGAAATGTTCGTCGGTGTCGGTGCCTCTCGCGTGCGCGACCTGTTTGAACAAGCCAAGGCAAATGCTCCCTGTATCGTATTTATCGATGAAATTGATGCCGTGGGGCGTCAGCGGGGTGCAGGTTTAGGCGGCGGTAACGATGAGCGGGAGCAAACCCTCAACCAGTTGCTGACCGAGATGGACGGTTTCGAGGGCAACACGGGAATTATTATCATCGCTGCTACGAACCGCCCAGATGTACTTGATGCAGCACTGCTGCGTCCGGGTCGCTTTGACCGTCAGGTGGTCGTGGATCGTCCCGATTATGCCGGTCGCTTGGAGATTCTCAACGTTCACGCCCGTGGCAAAACGCTGGCGAAGGATGTGGATCTGGAGAAGATCGCTCGTCGTACCCCTGGTTTCACGGGTGCTGACCTCTCCAATTTGCTGAACGAAGCAGCGATTCTGGCGGCTCGTCGCAACCTGACCGAAATCTCGATGGATGAAATCAATGATGCCATCGACCGGGTGCTAGCTGGCCCAGAGAAGAAAGACCGGGTGATGAGCGAGAAGCGCAAAACCTTGGTGGCTTACCACGAAGCGGGTCACGCTCTCGTCGGTGCCTTGATGCCAGATTATGACCCGGTGCAAAAGATCAGCATCATCCCTCGCGGTCGTGCGGGTGGTTTGACTTGGTTTACACCGAGTGAAGACCGGATGGATTCTGGTCTGTACAGCCGCTCTTATCTGCAAAATCAGATGGCAGTCGCCTTGGGCGGTCGGCTTGCTGAAGAAATCATCTTCGGTGAAGAAGAAGTAACAACGGGTGCCTCGAATGACTTGCAGCAGGTGGCTCGTGTGGCGCGTCAAATGGTGATGCGGTTTGGCATGAGCGATCGCTTGGGACAAGTTGCTTTAGGTCGTCAGCAAGGAAATATGTTCTTGGGACGCGACATTGCCGCCGAGCGGGATTTCTCGGAAGCAACTGCGGCGACGATTGATGATGAAGTCCACAATTTGGTGGATCAAGCTTACCATCGTGCCAAAGCAGTGCTGGTGAATAACCGCCACATCCTGGATCAATTGGCTCAAATGCTCATAGAAAAGGAAACGGTAGACGCTGAGGAACTGCAAGAGGTTCTGGCGAATAACGATGTGAAGATGGCAGCGATCGCATAATTCGCTAATTGCTCATTGAGCATTAAAAAAATTGGGGCAGTTCTAGGATATTTTCTAGAACAGCCCCGATTTTTTTGTTTGCAAAGACGCTTTGGTTGCAAACAAAGATCGGCACCGCTTCACAGTTCCAGCAGCAGCGCGGCATAGATACCTGCACCCAGAGCGAAAGCCCAAAAGCGGCTATCGCGATCTTCCGGGAGTTCTTCCTTCAGCACGTTCAGGACGACTCCTCCGGCGAGGAAGGCAAACAAGACAGCGATCGCTGCCTCGTGAATTTCGGTTCCGCTGCCAATGACCCATCCCACGATAATCGCTGCCGCCAGTATCCAGCGCCCCTTCTTGTGATAGGCATCCTTATGGTGTTCGCGCAAGCCGTTGTCGTTGACCATGAAATGCAAAGCCATTGCGAAGAAAAACAGAAAAAGACTTTGAAAACCCGGTTCCTCCGGGTGGATTAACAGGTAGCCGATCAAAGCATTGTAAACGGCGAATGAAGCGATGTGCGGCCAGAAGACCCCAGCTTCTGTAACATCTCCATTTCCCGCCTTTTGGTTGCGCTGGCGCGACAGTGTAGCAGCTCGCTCCAGTCCATAAAACACGCTGACGCCTATGAGTGCCACCAGGTAAACGTGGTGTTCCAGAAAGGCAAACCCCCCGTCCAACGTCTCCTTAACTGTCTCCTGTGCCTGACTCAGTTCCGGGAGGATATGGACGAAAATGTAGGCGACAGATACGCCACTCCCGATAGAAAGCCAGATACTGCGAGGGGTGGCATCCAGAAAGCGCAGCTTACCGGAGTAGAGATGTACCAGAGCCAACGCGACTGCAAGGATTGCAGACAGGAAGCGTACATCAGGATTGAATACCGAAGACTCTGCAACTGCCAACAGCATCTTAGTTGAGAAGAGGGAATATTTTTTAGAATGAATATCTTGACTAAAAAGACACGCCACTCGTCAATAGCGGCTCTGAAATCAGTGCCCTTGCTCTTTAGCTTGATAGGATTTGGGCACTAAGGCGTCCTCCCCTTAGCCGATTTTTCTGATTCTTCAAGTTTTAAACAAGTTGATTGACCGATAAATTTTCATCTTTAGGCAAGGGATCGGTTCTCTCTCTAGGTGGGCGTATAACCAGAGCCAGTAGAGGTAGTGTTCTGGTGTGGGGTATCAGCTCCTTTTTGCAACATGAGACAGATATGCAAACTCACTCAGACACCCACTCACCTTCCCCAACTAAACAAAAAATCTCCAATATTTTTCGTCTGGTAGGCTGGATTGCCTTCTGGGTCGAATTAGGATTGGCAGTTGCTTCTGGCATCGCTTTATTATTTGCTATCTCTGGTCGTAACTTTGCCAATGAAGCAAATCCTGCCCTAGGAGTCGGTATATTTTGGGCAATTTGTGGACTTTTCGCACTGTTATTCGGTGTCTTCTTAGCTTTCCGCTACACTCGCATCGCTAAAGGTTTAGCAAATCCTAATTCGGCTGTGCATCCCTCCAAAGCCGATACCGTTCAAGTCCTGCGACTAGCGTTAATTACAGGTTTGGTGGGGATTTTGTTATGTCTGTTGGGTGGTGGAGCGAGTATGGGAGTCTTACTAGCAAAATCTGTATCCCAACCTCCAGGTGTGGCAATCACCGACCCCTACAAAATCATTCGAGCGCTTGATGTTTTTGTGGTGTTAGCGAATTTTAATGGGATTGCCGGTCACTTTGTAAATGTTGTCACTGCTCTAGGGCTGCTCAAGTGGGTGCATAATCAGTAAGAATTTCCCCCACCTCTGGGTCTTTGGTTTATTGCTGATGACTAATGACTCATGGCTTACAACTCATTAAAAATTTTTAACGGCGGCGCTTTGGCGATACTGATTGATCTTCGACAGTTGATTTTGGATGGACTCGCTCTTGTAGCGCCCACACGCTTACCAGTGCTGCCGTTAAAGCTCCAATGGTGTCCATAATCAGATCCACGATGGTGTCATCAAGGTCATTGATCACTTGCACCACCCATTCAAATATCTCCCAAAGAGCGCCGATGGCGATTCCGAAGCTAGAGATCGTTAAGATATACAGCAGTCGGTGGTAGCGGAACGGAGTCAGCATTGACTCATACACGAGAAAACTCAGCGCCAGCGTTACGGAAAAGGTTGTAAAGGCATGAGCAATTTCATCGTAGGGTCCCGGTGGGTAAAATAAACCCCAAACCCAGCCACCCGCATTGATCAAGGCTGCGATAACAAACAGAAAATCAAACAACGTTGGCAGTTGATTTTCGAGGGTCACAAACAGAAACGAAGCAGCCAGGAAGCAGGCGAGTGTAAATGAACCCACCCAGTTCCGGTGATACAATTCAACGGCGATCGCGATCGCGAGTAAAAACTGTCCAACCCAAGCGGCGATTCTATACCCTCGCCAATTGCTACTCAGCATTGCTTTTTCCTCATAAATGGGTCATGGGTAAAGAGAGTTTGCAGTATTGAGTTTTGAGTTAGAAGAAAGTTTTTTAATTCAAGACTTAAAACTTTTCCCCAATTAGTCATTACTAACAAACTATAAACGAAGCAATTAATTCAATTTCATATCATGCTTCTGGTTTCTGACGGGAAAGCGCCTGAATCTCAGCCCGCAATGCAACGATTTCTTCATGCAACGCGGCGATAGATTTAGCACCTGCTACTTCTGCTTGTTCGTCTTCCGCATCGCGTCCGACAAAGAAGGTGGCGAGGGTTGCCGTTACATAGCCAAACACTGCAAAAGCATATAACGATAGGATCAAGCAGAGTACCCGACCTTCTGGAGTCTGAGGCCAGTATTCCGACCCCATCGTTGTCATAATCATTGCTGTCCACCACAGTGCAGCACCGTAGTCATTCAGTCCGCGCCCATCAGGGGTATTGCTTTCAAAAGCATACATCCCTGCGGCTCCCACCAGCGTCACCACCAGCGTCAGCGCGATGATGTAGCCAAAACCACGACGACTCATGCTGGCTCGGAGCGATCGCATACCGCGATTCAGAGAACTGATGACACGTACCAGTCGCAGTCCCCGGCTGGCTCTCAGTAAGCGAAACACGCGGGTAATTCGGAAGACGCGCAACGCTGGCAACAGCAAGGAGAGAGCTGTGAGCCAGTTTTGCTTGAGATAGACAAATTTGTGAGGAGCCAGAACCAATCGTAAGGCGAAGTCTAGGATAAAGACGATCCAGATGACGTTGCTGATGATTGCCAGCAGGGGATTTAAGCCCCAGATCAGTTCGACGACCAATAATGCCAGCCACCCGAAGCCGAGCAATAGCATCGGTGTTTCTAGCCAGTCTTCCAACTGTTGCAGAAACTCACCTTGTTCTTTTTTGAGTTCCCGTTTTTCAGATGGACTCAGATTGCTCATAAGATTTTTAATGACTCCTACAGCAGTTTTGAAAGCGCTTGCCGTAAAGCTGAGCCAAGGGTACAGCGGTCAGACTGTGGGCAAATATCCAGGTGCATAGAAAACCCCAGCAGAGATTAGTAGAAAAGTAGTGAAATATGCCTCTAGCTAGAGAGCGAACTTCCATACTGTGCGAGATGGTACAAGGGACGCAGACTTAATATAGCCAGCCGCAATGCGCCAACTACTTGTACAGGTTCCCCGTGGGTATGGGAAAACAGTTCTGGATATCGCCCAAACTTGTGACGGAGCGAATCTTTCCCTGTTTGAAGCGACTGGAGCTGATGAATCGTTAGACGTGGTCATCGTTCACGTGCCGAATGGAAAGGTTGAGGAACTACTCGAACAGTTGCAATCGGTGCCAAAATTGAACGTCACGCTGCTTCCGCGTGGAGTCATCGCCTTGCAGCCACCGCCTTTTAAAGCAGCGCAGCAGGTGACAGATGTGCAGGCACGCAGTCCCATCGAAATTTTCCTTTCAGGGCTGCAAAGCGTTGGCTCGTGGAAAGGGTTTCTGGGATATGCCGCGGCGGCGGGTGTGGTGGTCTGGATCGGCTTGTTCACCAATACTAGCTATCTTCTCGTCGCTGCCATGCTGATTGCACCGTTTGCGGGGCCAGCGATGAATACAGCGATCGCTACGGCACGCGGCGATGGAGAACTTCTCGGACGGAGCCTTTTACGATACTTTTCAGCCCTGGCGGTAACAATCCTAGTCACTGGGGCACTCACCTTGATTCTGCGGCAGGAAGTGGTGACATCCTCCATGAACACAACCAGTACGGTTTCGGCAGTAGCCGTGCTGCTGCCACTGGTCGCAGGTGCGGCAGGCGCTCTGAATCTTGTCCAATCGGAAAGAAGTAGCCTTGTGTCTGGGGCAGCGGTGGGAATGCTGGTTGCCGCTTCACTGGCACCGCCTGCCGGAATGGTGGGGATGGCAAGCGCAATGGGTCGCTGGGATATGGCTGTAAACGGCGTCTTTGTGCTGTTGCTACAACTGGTTGGGATTAATCTATCCGCCTCCCTGATGTTCCGCGCCTATGGTCTGTCTGCTCAAGGTGCCCGTTATAACCGTGGCAAGCGCTGGATATTTCCATCTGCTTTTGCAGCGACTGCTGTAGCGCTCTTGGGCTTGCTGACTTGGCAGTTTTCCTCCTCCCCGGAACTTCAGCGCGGCAGCCGCGAACAGCGTGCCGTTGCCCAAATCCAGAAGGTGGTGAATGATAGCGGTTTGGCGAAACTGGTGGAAGCCAATGTTCGGTTCACCCCCTCGAATATCAAAGGTCAGAATACGTTGTTGGGTACCATTTATGTTCAGCGTCAGGCGGGTGTTACTGAGTCTTCGGAAGAGATTCGCTCTCGCATGACTCGCGCAATTCAAAGGCAATTACTTGGCAAAGGGTTTAACGTCACACCTTTAATTGATGTCAGCGTTCTGGAAGCGCCGCAATCGGAAAGTTAAGTTATTTTCAAGCTAAATTTCAAGCTAAATATGAGCAGCGTCATTTAAAACTCCTTTAGCGCTTTCACCGCTGCCAAATATCGCTCCTCAATATCCTTTCGGTCTAATTCCTCCGATACTTCCTCACAGCTACTGCGCTCGATCATTTGGGCATGACGTAGCAGCGCCGCCCGGTCTTTCTGGTTGCGGGTGTGGGTGGCGATGAGAGCGATCGCTTTGAGTAATCGAATTTTCACTGCTACATCCGATTTGCTGTACTGTCGAATCTGGTTAAAGGCAGCGTCAACTAACTCTGCAAACGTCACCGGATTTGCGATCGCTCGCAGGTTGTTGTCTTTGTCGTAGCGGTAGGGCGAGGGGAAATCTTTCTCCGCCAGACGGCAAAGTGCAGCGGTCATCTGGTTAATACACTGGATCGCCGTAAACGGATCGTTGATGCCAGGAGAAAGGGCGCGAGCGGCAATTTCAACTAACTGATCGATGGGAAATTCTACATCCTGTTGTTCGGTGCGTTGTTCGCCAAAAATAAATGCTTGGTTGAACTGCTGGGTGAGTTTTTTATTCACCCGTTCCCCAGGCCAAATCATCACCAGTTCGCTTCCTTCCACAATAAACTTGCCGGGGCGATATTTCAGACGCAGGAGGAGGTTTTTTGAGGTAGCGATCTTCATTAACAGCTCGTCATCAATTGCTTGAAGATAACCGCTTTCTTTCGCCAACATAGGAGCAGCTTCCTTCTCAAACCCGGCAGGGATTTCCGCCACCGACCGTTGCTTTGGTACTGATTTACCCTGCCCGATCTTCTGCGGAAACAAGCGATCGATGGCATTGTCCAACTCTCTGCCAACGTCTCTGATGATATGGGATGCCTGCATCGAGGTTGAGACATGATGGATAAAGTAGATCAGGACGCCAATACTGGCGAGCGCTAGCACCATGCCAATCGTGACGGAGATTTGCGGCACAAATACGTTGTAGTCATCTCCCCGCACGGTTCGCAGTACCAGCAAGCAGTAGATGAATGTACCGATAAACGTGCCCAGGACGACTTGATTGCCCGTATCCTGCATGAAGTTCCGCATCAGTCGCGGGCCGAATTGTGAGGAAGCGAGAGTAAGGGCAACAATTGTAATCGAGAAGGCAGTACCAGCAACGGTAATCATCGAACCAGCAACAGATGAAAGCAGCGTTCTCGCCCCATCTGGCCCGCCGGTGTAGATCCAGCCCAACGACTCTATGGGGCCAGATTTGGCTGCTCGATCGAGGCTTAACATTCCGAATGCCAACGCGATCGCGCTGAGCGCCATCAGGGTTGGCACAAACCAGTAGCTAGAGTGGAGCGAGTCCCACAGTTTGCCCAGCTTGATGTTTTTCATCAATTATTTTTCATCAATTATCGTCGGCAGTATGAGGGCGATCGGGGTTCTCGTCTCTATGGCTGCCATTTCCATCTCTTTGGGCACGCATTTCTGCTAGCTTCCGGAGGGAACCGCCGATACTGCGGGGTTTTGGCACTTCTTGTTTCCCCGCAGGCCATCCTTCACGCTGACGAGTGCGATCGCCATCTGTCTCTTCGGTTTGGTCGTGGAACAGGATTTGCTGCGTTGGGAAGGGCATATCAATGCCGTTAGCCGTGAGCTTATTCTTAATGGCAGCGAGAACTTGATCCTGCTTATCGAGAATATCTGCACGTCGCGGCGGCTGTACCCACCAACGGGCGCGGATATTCACCGTACTGTCAGCTAGATCCACTACAAGGGCGTCGGGAGCTGGATCTTCCAAAACACCATCGACGCTAGCGATCGCTTCCAGAATCAGTTGTTTTGCCCGGTCAATATCGTCGCCGTAACCAATACCCACATCGTACTGAAGGCGGCGGTTCTCGAAAGCAGTGTTCACAGTTACCGAGTTTGTAAACAGCTCAGAATTTGGAATCACGATGCGACGACCATCATAGGTTCTAATCGTCGTGGCTCGCGTCTGGATATTTTCAACCGTTCCTTCAAAGTCTTTAAATACGATTTGGTCATCGATCTGGAATGGCTCGGTCAACAGAATTAAAATACCAGCCAGAAAATTCTGGAGAATATCGCGGAACGCGAAACCAATTGCGACCCCACTAATCCCTAGCAGTTGAATTAAATCTCCGGCTTGAAATGTCGGGATAACGATGGATAATGCTACAAATAGACCAATTAAAATAATAATTCCCTGCGACAAACGACCTAACACCAGACCCAGATTCCGAGCTTGTCGATGCCTTCTGGTAAGCCGTCTGACCGTCGCCTTAATCGCTCTTGCTGCAAAAAAAAATAGTGTGAAGACGATTAGTGCTAATACAATATTGGGCAGCATGACAATCAGGCCATCGATCATTGCCTGAATTTTCCCCCATGCTGTTGATACCGATGTTTGAAAATTCATTCCTATTTTCCGCTTACAAAATGTTGTTGATTTTAATTAAAAATTCATAATTTTGACTCTGTCTATGGTCAGTATCTAGATAACACAGCTTCTATTATAAAAATAAATATATTCATAATTTATTTCTAAGGTTATAGCAATTCTCTATTGGATGTAGTACGGTTTAACCCCACCCCTGCCGCACCCCGTTCACAGGGAGGGGTTCAATATTCCTCAATATTCCCCCCTCTCCGTGAACGGAGAGGGGCTGGGGGTGAGGTTCCGAGTCTATACTGCACTCAAGTGAGAACTGCTATAGTTGATTTAGCGCTAAACCATGAATAATGATTTAACTTTTGAATAATTATCTAAATAGAGACAGATAAACTATAAAAAAATTATTTATATCTAGGAAAATATCGATAAAATACTGTTAACAAGTTCCTATAGTGCTAGATTGTAGCGCGATCGCACAAAGGAAGCCGATAAACATCTAATAGCCGCCCCCGCCAACACCCCCGTGAGTTATCGGGCATCTGCGACCGGCACCTGCCAAATTTTGATAGTACTGTCACCACTGCCAGTAGCAATCGTCTGCCCATCCGGGCTAATCACAATACATTTAACCCAGCTAGAATGCCCGGTAAGCGTGCGAATTTCTTCACCCGTTGAAAGATTCCAAATTTTAATTGTTTTGTCCGCACTGCCACTGACTAAAGTTTGTCCATCTGAGCTAATCACAACCGAATTCACATAGTTAGAATGCCGGGTGAGGGTGTGAATTTGTTTCCCAGTGTTTAAATCCCAAATCTTAATCGTTTTGTCAGCACTAGCACTGGCTAAAATCTGCCCATCCGAGCTAATCGCAACGGAATTAACAGGTTGAGAATGCCCCTGAAGTGTGCGGATTGCTTTGCCAGTAGAAATATCCCAGATTTTAATTGTTTTATCGGCACTAGCACTGGCTAAAGTCTGCCCATCTGGGCTAATTGCAACGGAATTAACAGGTTGGGAATGACCCTGAAACGTGCGGATTGCTTTACCCGTAGAAATATCCCAAATTTTAATTGTTTTATCGGCGCTGCCACTGGCTAGAGTCTGCCAATCAAAGCTAATCGCAACAGAATTAATAGGGTTAGAATGTCCCTTTAATCTATGGATTTCTTGACCCGTGGAGATATTTAAAATTTTAATTGTTTTATCGGCGCTGCCACTTATTAATGTATTTCCATCTGGGCTAATCGCTAGAGAATTTATGTAGCTATCATGCCCTTTTATGATGCGAATCTCTTTGGATGTAGACTTGTTCCAAATTCTAATTGTTTTATCTGCACTGCTACTGGCTAAAATTTGTCCATCCGGGCTAATCGCCAGAGAATTTACCTGGCTTTCATGTCCATGAAGCGTTTTAACTCCCGAAAGATTTTCATAAGCGATAACTTTGGGCGCGTCTTGGTAAGATAGTTGCCAAATTCCATATCCTCCTAATCCGACCAAGCAAGCAACGGCTCCCCCCACCAACCATTTATTTTTATTTTTCTTACTAACAATGATCGTTGGGGCTAATGAAGGCTTCCAAGGTGGAAGTATCCCAACAATTGCCCCGATACCAATCAGACTAAAATTAGGAGAAGGTTTATGTCTAGATAAAGACTGTGAAATTTTAGCGAGTTCATCTAAAATTTCTTGAGTATTTTTGTGCCGCGCTCCTGCGGTAGGAGCCATCAGTTTATCAATAAAATCTGCCAGTAAGGGTGAAATACCCGGTGCATGATTGCGCCAATTAAATTTATCTGTTAAAGGTTCATAAATTGCGCGATCTGTTGCTAGTTTGCCAGTCAGCAGATAAACAAAAGTTCTGCCCAAGGCATAGAAATCTGACTGGGGTACAGCATGACCTTTTTCTTGCTCTGGAGGTGTATAGCCAGCAGAACTAATCCTCGTGACACTGCCTGCGCCGCCGACTTCCGCAAGGTAAGTATAGGTCATCTCTCTGGCGGTGCCAAAGTCAATTAATACCAGATGCCCTGTGGAGCGCATCATGATATTTGCGGGTTTAATATCACGATGGAAATAGTTTTTTTGGTGGACAAGATGTAAAATCTCAGCGAGCTGTTTTAACCAGTCAAGAGCTAGCCGCTGATCGAGAGGGCGATCGCCCTGTTGTTGCATCCACTCTTTTAAGTTGGGACCATCAATTTTCTCCATGATGATGCCATATACTGGCTCTCGGCTGTTTCTGGGATAAAACTGAAAGTATCCATCAGGCTCAACTTTGGGGATGCCGGGATGATTTAGCTGGCTTAATACAATGGCTTCTTGCTGAAATAGCTCGACGACTCTGGCATTCGTGTTGTGATCTTTTTTGAGGATCTTCAGGATTTTGGGGGTTGCGCCCTCGTAGGCTTCATAAATATTGCCGAAGCCACTGTTGTCACTCAGTAGGCGCATGACCTGATAGCGCCCTTGTACCAGCAACTCTGAGCCACAATTGCGGCAAATACGGTTGTTGGCGTTGGCTGGATCGTTAGGTTTGGGGCAGCAGGGATTGATGCAGTAGCTCATAGATAGCTACAGAATTGTCATATCCCTAATATATGTTGAGAATTTTCAATCATCCACCCATTGCTGGAGGATGCAAGCCCAATAGTTGTTATCTATTAAGGCTTTTAGCTGACGACAAAAAAAAGAGGGACTGGTTTTTCTATCCTAAAGATTTAGTTTGAATTTATAGCATTTTCCGTTTGATATGCACCTCTTTGAAAAAATATCCTTGGCGAAGAGAACTTAAGAGGGATGCAAAGGAAGTCGGCTCTTGTCGCTCTCAAGGTATTTAAAAACCCCAAAATATCATATTGAATCTCAAAAAGGGGTAATTAGAGCAATTTTAGTTCATAAATGAATTAGGATTGCTTTAAAAGGATTGCTATCAACTAAACAAACTCGTTGATGCATAGCAGATGAAATTACGGCTCGTTTAAGTTTACCTGGAACGAGGGAAGCGATCGCAAGCAAGACGCTGTAATGACTAGAGAAGAAAGTCAAGCTGACATTTTAAAAAATATTTCATTGAGGCTTAACCCTACTCTATTACCCAGCCAACTTAAAGGGAATTGAAGCGATTGAAAAAGTATTGCCAGGTGTCCCTCAAGTGGTACTTTTTTATCGGGATATCTGCCCTAGATTCAGAGTGCAGTTGCAAAAGGCAACTAACGCGCTCAATTGGCGTTAGATGTCTATATCCATTCGCTTCTCAGGCACATTGGGGCGATGCTGACCCCACTCGGCAGTTTTGGGTTTAAAACTCGACTCGAAAAAATGAGCGATCGCCGATAGATGAAGACATTGCTAGCGACGAGTCAGCCATGCGCGTCTTAGTTGTGCAGGCACAAGAAGATTGGGCGATCGCTTACTACAAGTGCGGGCTAGAACCTGTCAAAAACAACCCTTGAAATACGCCAGTAGAGAAATTCAACAACTAAGTCAGGCAATTTAAATTGATAAAACTAACTTATCTCTACCTGTAAGAGCAGTAACGCCGCCTATTCCCATTAAAATCAAAGCAACTATAGCGTTCAATTGCTTGGAAGATACAAAGCCTCTGGGTTAAGCGTGGCATTGAGCGAATTGGGATTATCGCCGCACAACACCGTAGGCGTTGGCGATGCCGAAAACGATAGCGCCTTGCTGAACCTGTGCGAGTGTGGCGTCGCCGTCGTCAACGCCCTGCCCATGCTCAAAGAGATTGCCGATTTTGTCACGAAGGGCGATCGCGGTGCTGGGGTAATTGAATTGATTGACCATCTGGTGGCTTCGGATTTATCCGCACTTCAACCTTAGCGGCAATGACACAACATTCTGCTAGATAGCTCAGAAGCGGTCAACGTTTGTCTACCTGTCGTAGTCGATGGAGTCATTCCGCCTACCTTCTAGCTGCGGGGGCAGAAACTCAGAACGCCGTCTGTGGGATAAGGTTGGCGGAGGGGGCTGGATGGGGTGAATCACTTGTACTGTCCGGGGAGGACGCTGCTGTTGCGACAGCAACGCAAAGGCTGCTGCCAGCACAACCCCACTAATGACAGTGAGAACCATGCCTCCTACTGCCCAGAGGATGCCTGTCAGCATGGGATTTAGGGGCTGTTGCTCTTGAACAGGAGGCAAGGCTTGGGTTGGGTTGACCGGCGGAGGATAGACATTTGCTTTTGCCTGCGTAGTCAGAGCCTCAATCACCATTTGCTGATTCCGCAGCTGGGCTTTCACCTGCTCGGTTTCACTTTGTTGCTGTTCGAGCCGATCTTTTAGCCTTTGAGTTTCGCTCTGCTGCTGTAAGCAATAGGGAGTCGTATCCGGCGAGACACCAGCCGCAGTCGGAGGCGGAGGCGGCAGCTGCTGCATCGTGCCGTAGGGCTGTCCTGGCTGCGGTGGCGAGGGCAGGTAAGTCGGCAGGTTGGCTTGACTGGGATTCCCGCCAGTTCTAAGCAAGACGAAAGCTGCAATTCCGGCGAAGGCAGCCCCGGCCAGAAATGCTGTACTCTTTTCACTCATCGCTCTTGCTTTTCAACGGTAACTGAACCACAAATAGTCGCAACTGATGCACTCCGAGAATCATAACTTAACACCCTACTCAAATCGGGTTAACTTAGCAACTAAATTAGCAACTGAAGTAGATGGGATAGGGAGGCGTTTGTTACGACCTCGTATATGCTCTTACATTCAAAACCACATCATGTCAGTTGTCCAGCTAAAAAAAAATTGTAGAGATTTAAGAAGCGACGAATTGACATCCGTACTTTATAGCGGTTCTCACTCTGGCGTGCAATACACTTGGAACTTCGCCCTCAACCCCTCGCTATTCACCCAGCGGGGATATTGAACCCCTTTCTGCGGACGGGATAGAGTTAAACCGTAGTGCATCCAAACCAGAATCGCTAGATTTGCCACACCGCAGGGGTGAGATGCCTTCGTGTTTCTCTTGGGGTTGGGAAAGGCGTCGGGGAAAGTTAACTATAAGCAAAATTAATCGGTAGCTCTATAATAAAGCCGGTTTGACCCGATCCACTCTCAACCCAGATTTCGCCTCCTAAATGCTCTGTCAGTTTCTTCACAAGTGCCAGTCCCAAGCCAGTTCCGCCTTGCTTCCAGGGGTCAGCATTGGGAACTCGGTAAAATTTATCAAAAATACGGGTTAGTTCGCTCTGAGGAATTTCAGCTCCAGAATTTTTGACACTCAATTGAAGGGTTCCCGATTTCGCTTCGGCGGTAAGGACAATTTTTTCTCCTGGGGGAGTGTATTTACAAGCGTTGTTGAGCAACTCTGCGAGGATGCGTTCCAGACTAGATGAATCAGAGACTAAGCGAGGTAATTGAGAGGGGATGTCAACCTGCAAGATTTGTTGGCGGTTTTGGGCACGCTCTTGAAAAGGTTTTACAATTTGGGGCAACCAGAGATGAAGTTCGATGACGTCTAAATCCAAGGGTCGCGTCCCGGCCTCTAGGCGTTGTAAATCAAGCAAATCGTTGATTAAATCGGTTTCCCGTTTGCATTCCTTCTGCAATATCTGCAAGTAGAGACTGACTTTGCTGACCTCTGTAGGGGGTTTTGCTATTTTGGCATCCAAGACACCCTCGCGCTTGAGGGTGATTTCCAACATCTGAGCCGCCATTTTCATGTTGGATACGGGCGAACGTAATTCGTGAGAAACGGTGCTGAGGAATTCATCTTTGAGCCGATTGAGTTTTTCTAGTTCCTCTACTTGTGCCAGGGATGCTTGATAAAATCGGGCTTGACGGATTGCGATCGCGCATTGATTCGCTACTTGCTGCACTAGCCGGATCTCTAGTTTTTTGAAGGTATAGTCTGGGCGATGGAATAACCACAAATCCCCCAGCACTCCTTGATCGTCCAATATCGGGCAAGCCAACATCGCCACCTTACTCCGGACAAAGTCGGGACTGATTGAACAAGATTGGAAACATTTACCTTGTCGTAGAGGAGCGTAAATTTCCGGGAAGTCTGCCATTTGCATCACCTGACCCTGCGAGGAAGGCATTGAGGTGGCGTACTCGTAGCAAATTGTGGCAGTTTCTTGCTCCAGGTTGTAGAGCGAAGCATGACAGCTGCCCATATTAAATGAAAGCGCTAACTCTCGAACGGCTACCTGTAAAATCTGGCTTTCGTCGAGACTATCGCGGACTTTGTCGGTGATGCGTTTTAGCACGGCTTCAAAGCCAAGCGCTTTTTGCAGTTGGGTTGTGCGTTGTTGCACTTGGCGTTCTAAATTGGCGTTCAGCTGCTGCACCTGCTTAAACAGGGTGGATTGCCCAATCGCGATCGCTAGTTGAGCCGCGAAGGCACAAACCAGGTCTACCTCTGAGTCTTGCCAGTAGCGAGGACGACCTTCCATCGATAGTGTTAAGATTCCCCAGAGGTTTCCTTGAAAGTGTATCGGTACCAACAACCAAGCACCCGGATAAGCCTCTGCTAGAGGCTTATTCCCCTCATCCTCGATAGTCTGAGTATCGTGAATGGAAACCACTTGTAACTGCTTGAGTTGCCTTCCCAACAAATTGTCTACATCTGGAAATTCCATACCCAGCCTGCTCGACAAACTGGAACCTTGATAGTAAAGTGCCACATTCAGCCAAACCTGCCGCTGCGGAAGATATTGCAGGATGGAAACGTGGTCGATGTGCAAAAGCTGACCAATTTCCGTTGTGGCTGTGGCAAAAATTACTTCTAATTCTAGAGAGCTACGAATTTCAGAAATAGACCGATTCAGTGCTTGCTCGCGCTGAGCTTGCTGTTGCATTTGGTTGTAGAGTTCGGCTTGCTGAATTGCGATCGCTACCTGGGTTGCCAGTGAACAAAGCAAATCAATTTCCAACTGTTGCCACTGTCGGGGTTGCGAACAATCATGAGCAATTAGCAGTCCCCACAATTCCTCTCCTTGGAGAATCGGGACGATCAAGCTGGCTCTAACTTGAAGCCGATGTAGTAAATCGATGTGACACTGACTCAACTCGGCTGTATAAATATCTTCTATAGTTTTAGTGCGACCCTGTTGGTACTGGACATAGACTTGTTCAAAGCAAGGATCGTGGATTGTTGTTCCCAGGATTGGAGTCCAACCGTTGGCGACAGACTCCACTACCACGACTCCACTCCAGTCCGGCTGAAAGCGGAAAACGATCACTCGATCGGAGGCGAGAAATTGCCGGACTTCAGACACCGTCGTGTTGAGAATCTCTTCTAAATTTAAAGACTGACGGATGCGTTCTAGCATCGCCCTCAGCAGTCGTTCCCGCTCGGTTTGCTGTCTCAGTGACTCTTCAGCGGCTTTGCGATCGCTAATATCGCGCACAATGACTAAAACTTCATCTTCCCCACTGACAACTAGCCGCGCCTCGTAATCGTGCAAATAGCCATTTTTGGGAAGCTGATACTCGAAGATTTGGATTTCGTTCGTAGAAAGTGCTTGCTCCACATGGTATTTGGCTTTCTCAGCGACTTCTGTGGGCAAAACCTCGTCTAACTTTTTACCTAAGAATTCCTGAGCAGGTAAGAACGTATCAAAATCTCTTGCCGTTTTGACGTCCAAATAAGTGCTATCTTTGCTAATTCGGAAGATTAAATCTGGGATGGCACTTATAAGAGCGCGATTTTTTGCTTCGCTTTTGCTTAGTGCCTCTTCTGCCTGTTTGCGCTCGGTAATGTCAGTCTGAATCCCCACAAAACCGATTAGATTCCCTTGTGGACTCCCGATTGGGGAAAGATAGAGTTCGTTCCAGAAAAGGGTGCCATCTTTGCGATAGTTGCGTAAGGTGACATGGCATTCTCTCGCTTCCCTAATCGCCATTCGTAGCTCATCAAGTGCTGGCTGAGCAGTGTCAGCGCCCTGCAAGAAGCGGCAGTTGTACCCTATGATTTCCTCAGCAGAGTAGCCTGTTAAACGCTCAAAACTTGGATTGATATAAATAATTGGATTATCTGGTTGATTGGAGTCGGTAAGGACAATGCCATTGCAGCAATCACGGAGAACCTGCTCCAGTAAATGTAGACGTTCCTGTGCTTGTTTGCGCTCAGTTATGTCATCGCAAACCAGGAGGACAACTCTATCCGTATTCGTTCTTTGTACAATGCTAGCGGTAACATTTACCCAGAAAATGCTGCCGTCTTTGCAACAGGCGCGCAATTCCCAACTAGTAACCAAAGCGTTTGACTCGATCCCTGAACTCAACTCAAATGCTTCTTGAATTGCTTGTTGCAAAAACTGAGCAAACTCAGCTTTTAACTTTTCTCGCTCGTCAGGAGCAAAAGTGCTGAAAATTGTTTTTCCAACCAACTCTTGGACGCTATAACCAAGACGAGCCGCTCCAAACTGATTAACCCCAACAACGACTCCTTCTGAATCCAAAGTAAAGTGAATACAGGGAGTCTTGTTGTACAGTGTTCGGTATGCTTCTAGTTCAGCTCTCGTGTTCCGCAGTTCTTCCTCAAGTTGAGGACGTTCTACATCTGCACCCGCAATAGTTTGTTGTAACTCTCCAGAAGCACCTTCACCTTGTAAATAGTCATGCCCAATTGGCTGGTGATTTGCGTCCATTTTGTAATCTCTTACCCCTTTTTTTTATAGAGATAGAGGGACTAAATTTTTTATCTTTGTTTATCAAAAAACTAATTTAATGGACTAAATAGCAAGTTGTTTGATGGGTTTGAATGCCTCAGTTATGGCTATGTAATGTTAAATGCTATACTAACTCAATCGTTCGCTTTCTAAAAAGGCTATGTCTATCATAGATATTTGAGCCAGCAATTATAATAACTCATTGCAGCTCGATAAAAAACATTACCTCCTGAGAAAACCTAAGTAATGGCTCTTTTACGTTAGAATTTCCTAACTGATTTTAAAATTGGTTTTTGTTTATACTAAACAATATTTACTTTTAATCTCATAAAGAAATATATATTTATGTTTAATTTATTATAGTTGTAGAGCGGTCATAAAAGTAGCGAACCACGCTTTTCTCTACACTTTAACCATTATTTGCGAGAGAAGTGCTAGAAAATAGCCATTAAGAATAGACTAGGAACTGGAAATCAACCAAACTCTGCTAACCGTGAATGACTAATATGAGCGCACAAACAGAAGAACCAATTACCTACGAAGGCGGCTGTCACTGTGGCGCAGTCCGCTTTCGGGTAATCGTTGACGAACATAAGGCAGATGACTGCAACTGTTCCATCTGTAGGAAGAAGGGCTTTTTACATCTAATTGTGCCGTCCGAACGTTTTACCTTGCTAAGCGGTGCAGACTTATTGACAACCTACACCTTCAACACGGGTGTTGCTAAGCACACCTTCTGCCGTATTTGTGGGATTCACCCTTTTTATCGTCCCCGTTCCCATCCCGAATCTATTGATGTCAACGTGCGTTGTCTGGATGGGGATGTGGTGTCTCGCTTTCGCATTGTGCCTTTTGATGGGGTTAATTGGGAACAAAACGTACACCTAATTCGCTCTGAAGCATTGGACACGGATTAATAAATCCTCTTACCCAGCTTATCTATGATTGTAGGGTGGTTTGAGGTCATGTAGACGGAGTCTTCAAGAGAGAGTAACCCAACAAACACTAAGGGAGGTGTTGGGTTCCGCCTTTGTGCGAAACCCAGCCGGAAACTCTTAAGTGAGTGGTATTCAATTTAAGTAGCTACAATTCTGCGAAAAAAAGCATCTTGCCCTATTGACTACCATTTCTTGCAGTCCTCTCCAAACTATTGGGGAGAAAGCCAGCTTGGCGCTGAAATCAAGAGAATTGAGGAGCGTGAATCTTATCTGCCTGCATGAGGACAAAATAGGTAGGATTATTTTTATAAAATACGCTTATAGCTCCAAGGAAATTATTTTTAATTGTTAATTTTGTTTCAATATTGGCTGAATTATTAAATTGAAACTGTAAAAAGCTTAGCCGTCAACAAAGCCAGAAGAGAGTATAGAGTAACGTCTAATAAAAAATCCGAATTCAGGAGCAGACAAAAATTCTCATTATTCCTAGCAATGCGACCGATTTTAGCTTAAAAATCCTTCTTTTAGAGGAAAAACTAGAAGCAATGAGTCTATTTTTCTACTGTCTACTACCAACTTTGCCGTCTCTCCCCTCGCACGCTCAATTGCTAAAGAATCTGCCAACACCGAAACTAGCGATGAATGTACCTCAAGCGAAAGAACACGCAAAATAACCACTTAAGAAAGTTACCACCAAGACTTAAGTATGGTAAAGAAGGACTAGAGTGACAAAAGACTAAAGGAAAATAACCGAGCGATCGAAACGGCAGAGCGATACTCACAGTCAGTTACGAACACTAGAATGCAAATAGGGACAGGAGGCATTTATTTCTAAAAGCCATGCAGGCTTGAAGTGGCAAAAGCAGGCTGTTATCGGACAGCAGGGCTAGGGTAACGCAAGCAAATTTGTACGCTGTAAGTATTCCCATACGTCGTAGCGATCGCTTGTTAAGATCGGTAAGTTTTAACCATTCCAACCTTTTAATTAAGCTTTTTACTTTCTAACCTGACAACGTTCCTGTGATAGATCGGCTTTCAAAGGGGAATTTCCATACAGTGCGATCGCACCTAAGACGCACTGCTGCCTTAATCTTGGGACAACCAGCACTTGTGGTCAGTGTGGTGGTCTCCCTCTTAGTGCTGGGAGTCCGGCAACAAGGTCTGCTGGAGACGCTGGAACTAGGTGCTTATGACCAGATGATGCGGTTACGACCAGCCGAAGAGCCAGATCCCCGGATCTTGGTGGTCGCTGTCACCGAAGCAGACATCCAAACCTACAAGCAATATCCCCTGTCTGACGAACGAATGCATCAGATGCTGGCAAAACTGCTGGCAAACGAGCCGCGTACTGTCGGGCTAGATATTTATCGCGATTTGCCCGTAGAACCGGGTCATGCGGCATTCTCCAAGCTGATGAGTAGCGATCGCCGCATCGTTCCGGTGTGTGCCGTCAAAGACTCGGAAAGCCCCGGCATTCCACCACCACCCAATATTGCTGATGACCAGGCTGGCTTTGCCGATATCGGAAAGGCTGATTCTGATGGCGTTATCCGCCGGGGTTTGTTATTTGTCTCTCCATCCGTTTACAAACCTTGCCCTAACCCGAACTCCTTTAGCTTCCAACTGGTACAACGTTACTTACAAAAAGAAGGAATCGTTGCTTCAGACACCCCACCTCTCCGTTGGAACAACACTGTCTTCAAACCTCTAGAGGCTAACGATGGAGGATATCAAGGCATGGATGCGCAGGGGTACCAAATCCTCATCAATTACCGCTCTGCCAACCGTCCTTTTAACCAGGTAACGATGAGTCAAGTCCTCAACGGTCAGTTTGACCCTAGCTGGGTAAAAGACCGCATCGTTCTCATCGGGGTTACTGCTTCCAGCATTAAGGATGCCTTCTATACTCCCTACAGCGGCTCACAGAAGGGAAATCGGAAAATGCCTGGGGTTGTCACTCATGCCCATCTGGTAAGCCAGATGCTCAGTGCTGTCCTGGATGGGCGTCGTTTATTTTGGTTCTGGTCGGATTGGGGAGAAGCTTTGTGGGTATTGGGTTGGTCTGTAACTGGCGGGTTGATGGCTTTGCGGCTGCGGCATCCAGGGCACTTGTTACTGGGACAGGGAGCCGCGCTGGGTGTCCTGTTTGGGACGTGTTGGGTGCTGTTTACCCAGGCGGGATGGGTGCCAGTGGTTCCCTCTGCGATCGCGTTGGTGGGTACAGCTGCCGGTGTCGTGGCTTATAGCTCTCACCAAGCCGAACAAAATCAGAAAAAAATCGCGCTTCTGGTTCAGGAACAGCAATTCAACCTGGCGCAGATGCAAGCACTTCTCCAACAGAAGAATCAGGAACCACAGACTGAGGAAGAAGCAGAGGTAGCAACTGCGATCGCGCCAGCTCCCCTATCAGTTCTGCCTAATCGCGATGATTATGATGATGATGATGAGACTCAGCCGTGGCAGCCTAGCTTAGATGTAATTACAGAACCTGAGCGACTGGAGCGCCAGCGATTATTAGATTCCTCTCCCGTAAAGTACGGCGACTCCCTGCGACCATCTCTATTGATGGGACGCTACAAGATTCTTCGACCTCTGGCTTCGGGCGGGTTTGGTCATACGTATTTAGCCGAAGATACCATGCGACCTGGTAAGCCCCAGTGTGCGGTTAAGCATTTAATGCCTGCGCTTCGGGATGAAAAATTCTTGAAATTGGCAAAACGGCTATTTTTTACAGAAGCCGCCATTCTGGAAAGCTTGGGGCACCATTCTCAGATTCCGCAGTTACTTGCCTATTTTGAAGAAAACGAAGAATTCTATTTAATTGAAGAATTTATTAAAGGTCATCCGCTCACGGATGAACTATTGATAGATAAGCGCCTACCGGAAGCGCAAGTGGTGGAAATCCTGTGCGGGGTGCTGGAAATTCTGGTATTTATCCATGAAAACCAAGTCATCCACCGGGATATTAAGCCGAGTAATATTATTCGCCGAGAAAAAGACGGTCGCTTAGTTTTAATTGACTTTGGTGCCGTGAAACAGATTCAGCCCCAAGAAGAAAGCGAACAGGAAAACCGCACCATTGCTATCGGCACCCGTGGTTATACTCCGGCTGAGCAATACGACGGACACCCTAGGTTCAGCAGTGATATCTACGCCTTGGGCATGATTGGGGTGGAGGCAGTGACGGGGATACCGCCTAGTAAGCTGGAAACTGACCGGAACACCGGCAACATTAATTGGCGCGAATTTGCCTCAGTGCGAGACGAATTTGCCGAGATTTTGGATAAGATGGTGCACTTCCACTTTGTGACTCGTTACCAGTCAGCTACAGAGGTGCTACAGGAGTTGAAACGGCTTCCTAGCGCTCCCGCGTAAACATCATCCGGTAGTCAGGCGGTAGTCAGGATGTGGGTGCTACAGGTGAGGGGGGATTGACATCGTTTGAAAAATGTTTTAGACGAAGATTTGCCTAAAAAATGCGATCGCTTCAGAAAAATTGAACCCATGCCGTTTGGCAAAATACTGAATTCACTCATCTTCAATGGATTCGGAATTTTCGGTTCGGATGAAGCGAAAAGTGGCACAATGAAAGGCGGTGAATAATAAGATGGGTAACAATTCTGTGAGTCCGACAGCCTCAGCGTCCCCTACGGCACGCCGTGTCGTTTTTCCTTTCACTGCTATCGTGGGTCAGGAAGAGATGAAACTGGCCTTGCTGCTGAATGTGATTGACCCCTACATTGGCGGCGTGATGATTATGGGCGATCGCGGAACGGGCAAATCCACCACGATCCGGGCTTTGGCTGACCTGTTGCCAGAAATCGAAGTCGTTGCCGATGACCCCTTTAATAGTCATCCAAGAGACCCCGATTTGATGAGCGACAGCGTGCGCGATCGCTTGGCGAAACAGGAAGAAATTCCCGTCGCCCACAAAAAAGTGACGATGGTTGACCTGCCGCTCGGTGCGACAGAAGACCGCGTCTGCGGCACTATTGACATTGAAAAAGCTTTATCCCAAGGAGTCAGAGCTTTTGAACCCGGACTCCTCGCGAAAGCCAACCGGGGCATTCTCTATGTAGATGAAGTCAACCTACTTGACGACCACCTAGTCGATGTGCTGCTCGACTCAGCGGCAAGCGGCTGGAACACTGTCGAACGGGAAGGAATTTCCATCCGTCACCCGGCGAGATTTGTTCTAGTCGGTTCCGGCAACCCGGAAGAAGGCGAACTGCGACCTCAACTGCTCGACCGCTTTGGAATGCACGCAGAAATTCGCACGGTGAAGGAACCAGCGCTGCGAGTGGAAATTGTAGAGCAACGGGCTGAGTTTGACCAAAATCCCCCGAAGTTTCTGGAAAAATATCTTCCGCAGCAACAAGCATTGCAACAAAAGCTCGTCAGCGCTCAAGAACGCCTGTCCTCGGTGACGATGGACTATGACTTGCGGGTGAAAATCTCCGAAGTTTGTTCGGAGTTGGATGTAGACGGCTTACGGGGCGATATGGTTACGAACCGAGCCGCTCGCGCGATCGCTGCCCTAGAAGGACGCACTGAAGTCACCGTAGACGATATCCACCGCGTCATCACCCTGTGTCTGCGTCACCGGCTCCGCAAAGACCCCTTGGAGTCCATTGATTCCGGCTACAAGGTGGAAAAAGTGTTTGGTCGCGTCTTTGGACTGGAAGCGTCCTCAGCAGAAACCAACACAGCTACAGCGAATGGAGTTCGTCAGGGTGTTCGGTAATCAGGACTGAGAGTGTGTTGAGTGTTGAGTGATTAGAGAGTTTTTCGATTCAACGCCCATAAATTAAAATTAAAAGTTTTAATTTATGAGCGTTGAATTTTGAGTTATAAAAGAGTTCTTTAATTCAAAACTCAAAACTCAAAACTTTTTACCAATCCGCAATCTTTCTATGGCAGAGCCACTCATCGAACTAAAGGGAATTTCTAAATCCTTTGGCAACAATGTCATCTTAGATGGGGTCGATCTGACAATTTATCGGGACGATGCGCTGGCAATTATTGGCCCCTCCGGGACTGGTAAATCGACGATTTTGCGGATTATTGCGGGACTTCTGGCTCCTGATTCTGGTGAAGTTTATATCCTGGGAAAGCGACGTCGCGGCTTAATCGAAGATGCCGAAGATCCCCTTGGAATTGGGATGGTGTTCCAACAAGCGGCTTTATTCGATTCGCTGACGGTGGAAGAGAATGTCGGCTTTCTGCTGTTTCAGCGTTCTAAACTGTCACGTCGGCGGATACGAGAATTGGTGGAGGAAAAGCTAGAGATGGTTGGGTTGCCAGGGGTTAGCGATCGCTACCCCTCGCAATTATCGGGTGGAATGCGAAAGCGGGTGAGTTTCGCCCGTGCGATTATGTCCAATCCAGACCATCCCCAAGACAACCCAGAAGTTTTACTCTATGATGAGCCTACTGCTGGTCTTGACCCCATTGCTTCCACAGTGATTGAAGATTTAGTTCGTCAGTTGCAGCAAATACCAGACAGTTGTAGCAGTTATGTCATGGTGACGCACCAAGAAAGCACCATTCGCCGCACTGCTGACCGAGTGATATTTCTCTATCAGGGACAGGTACAGTGGGAAGGTGCCGTCAGCGAGATTGATACCACCCAAAATCCTATCGTTCAACAATTTTTTAGTGGAAGTGTAACCGGCCCAATTCACGTCATCGGCTAAAATCAATTAAAAATTAAAAATTAAAAAAGGCAGAATTTTTAATGTAAGCATTTTTAATTCTTAATTGTTAATGGTATGAGGAGAACAGATGCGATCGCGAACGGTTCGAGAAGGCTCCGTCGGTTTGTTAATCCTGCTGTCCCTTTTCTTGTTTGGGGGTCTGATTTTGTGGATACGCGGGATGAACCCCGGTAGCCGTAGCTACACAGTCGTGGCAGAATTTGTCAATGCTGGCGGGATGCAAGCTGGCGCACCCGTCCGCTATCGCGGCGTCAATGTTGGGAAAATTACTGCCATCAACCCAGGCTCGAATGGCGTCGATGTGGTCATGGAAATTGCACCGGCTGACTTACTGATTCCCCGTGATGTCGTCGTTGAAGCCAATCAATCCGGTCTGCTCAGCGAAACTTCGATTGACATTACTCCCCTGAAGCCCTTCCAGCCAGACGCGAAGGTCGCCAATCCGCTCGATCCGCAATGCCAGTCTAGCCTGATTGTTTGTGACGAGGATCGCGTGCAAGGTCAAATTGGTGTCAGTTTTGATGAACTGCTTCGCAGCACTACCCGCATCGCCAATCTCTACAGCGACCCCGCATTCTTTGCCAACCTCAACTCAGTTGCTAAAAATACCAGCGTCGCCGCCGTTGGGGTATCTCAACTTACCCGCGAACTCACGGGTTTGAGTCGCTCAGTGCAACAAGAAATTAAAAACTTCTCAGTCGCAGCCAATTCAGTGACGAGTGCTGCCAATCAAACCAGCAATCAAGTTGCTTTGGCAGCCAATCAGATTTCTAGGACCGCGAATCAATATAGCGGGACTGCGACCCAGGTAAATCGGCTCGTCGATAATATGAATAGTCTGGTCGTAGGCAACCGTTCGACTCTCGTCAGTACCTTGAACAACTTTAGCCAAGCCAGCGAACAGCTGCGCCTGAGTGCAAGTAACCTAACAGGGCAAGTCAACCAGTTTGGAGGTGGACAACTACGGCGTAACTTAGAACTCGTGTCTGCAAATGCGGCGCAGGCGTCCATCAATGCAGCGCAAGCATCTGCTAACTTTCGCGATCTTTCCACCGCTCTTAACAGTCCAACGAATTTGGTTGTATTGCAACAAACTTTAGACTCAGCGCGGATGACGTTTGAAAATGCTCAGAAAATTACATCTGACCTGGATGATTTGACAGGAGATGAAGCTTTCCGTAACAATTTGCGAAATTTGGTGAATGGACTCAGCAATTTGGTGTCTTCGACAGAAGACCTACAGCAGCAAGTTCAAGTGGCTGAGGTTCTAGAACCTGGATTGCCAGCAGTCAATCAGGGAACCGGGATCGGAACGCAGCAGAATAATTCTTTGCTCCCCCTTGCATCGCCTTCCTTGACACCCATCGCCCAAAAGAAGCAGTTAAAGTCTGTACAGCGCGAACCAATGGGAAAGGCGTTACCTTCTGCTTACTGGGAGGAAGAATCTATTCAGCCACTAGCTGACTCTGAAAATAAGAATTAGCAAGCCTCAGTTCCATGCTCTCGCCTGGAAGGAGAGAGGCTTTCAATGATTCCCCGTCCTTACAAGGCAATGCATCACCTACACCTGTTGGAATTATGTAGGGGTGAAGCATTCGCGCAAAAACATTTGGGTTTTAAAGATACTGTATCCAAACGAGATTTGCTCTAGCACGCTAATTCCAATCTTCTTCATCTTGCCGCTTGCTGCGACTTTTATAGACAATACTTGTGGCATGAATCTGACGAGTTTTTTCAAAGAGTGCATCTTCTGTCAAGTTCCACTGGCGGAGAATCATATCCAGGTCTTGTTGAATCTCCCTTGCCCCTGGAAAGCCACGATAGCGAATGCGTAGACGGGCGAGTTCCGCCAGATTGAAATCATTCATTTCCCCGGTTAAGAGGCTGTTAACGAGTTGGCGATCGCGTCCTTGGAGAGGATGCTGTTGATCTTTGTTTCCTGTCTCTGCCATATAATCTCTAATTTTTAGTTTTTAAGTGTTTGAATTTCCACTTCGTCTCCCACCTGTAAAATATTACCGGCTTCCGATTCAGGGATGCGCGTGTTTACCGAGAGCCGGTAAAAGTGATTAAATCGAGATGAATCTACCCAACTGGGCAAAGTTTCTTTCCGCGCTTGCACAAATAACTTTTGAAAATTAGGGTAAACCTCGCCCATTAGAGAGTCTCGTGTCGGCACCACACAACGCTGACAGGGATTGACCCCATTTATCTGCACATCTCGCACCAGAAACGGCACCACATCCTCTTGCGCCCCAAACAGCCGATCTTCCCAAAATGCCGGGACGCCTCCAATTTCCAGATTTGCCCGCAGGCGTCGCCGCAATTCATCCCCCGTCAGGGTAGGAAACCAGGAGGCGACTGTCTCCAGCGTGGCGGTACTGATGACTGTTGGCCCGGAGGCATTGGTATCATCTGGAAAGCCAGAGACTAAGTTCTGGCAGAGTTTTACGGGAAAGTCGAAATAGTTGCTCAACCAAGCTTCTAATTCAGTCCGTTCCCGATCGATGTGAAAAATGTGGGTTTGTTCTGTTCCTTGGACTTCTAAGCAAACACGAGTAATCTTCTCAGTATCCGTATCAATGTCAAAAGAAGTCCGCAGTAAGTGAACTTTCGGATTGCGCTTGGCATTCACGAATCGACCTTGAGCGTCACAAATAGAAAACTCTCGGTCATACTGTAATGCACCACTTTTAAGGATGGTTGCTTTGGTAACGGAAACACCATCTAGAGATTTGATTGGATAAACCAGAATGCGGGCAAGGTAAGACACGGTAATCAATTAGAAATTAAAAATGCTTGTATTAAAAATAGACAACTCTTTTTCAATAGAATTTTTGCTTTCATTAGACATTCCGAAAGCTTACCCTATCTTTCGGGAAACGGGAAGCCGCTTCGCTTCTACATCTGAGTTCATCTGTGTTTGAAAATTAAAAGTTCGGTATTTTTGTAAGAAGCCTATTGTTCATTTTTAATCTTTCTTGAAATTAGGCAATACTCTAATCAAACGCCCGCTACATACAAAAACGGTAGAGAAACTATTGCTTCTCTACCGTATAACACTAAAAATTAAAAATGAATCATGACAAATTCATTTTTAATTTTTAATCTTTAACTTTCAGCCGCTTGGGGAAGCAATTCTCGCTTCTGACCTTGCAGCACTTTCACTTCCTTCGTGGTTTCATCGACATCCACAATTGCCGTGTCTCCATCTGAGACGCGACCGCTGAGGATTTCTTCCGCCAAGCTATCCTCTAACAGGCGCATGATGGCGCGACGCAGCGGACGGGCACCATAGCTGGGGTTGTATCCTTCTTCCACCAGACGATCCTTGAAGCGTTCCGTAACTTCTAAGATAATTCCCTGTTCGCTCAACCGTCCGATCACCTCTTTGAGCATGATGTCGGCGATTTCCTTCACCTCGTCCTTCGTCAATTGGCGGAAGACGATGATCTCATCGAGACGGTTTAAGAACTCTGGGCGGAAGTATTGCTTCAGTTCTTCGTTCACCAGCGAGCGAATGCGGGTGTATTGTGCCTCTGCTTCGTTCTCTTGGGTATCGAAGAAGCCAAGCCCCGTTCCACCTTTTTCAATCACTTTAGAACCGATGTTGGAGGTAAGAATCAAGAGCGTGTTCTTGAAGTCTACTGTGCGTCCCTTGGCATCGGTCAGGCGACCGTCTTCCAAGATTTGCAGCAGCATATTGAATACATCCGGGTGGGCTTTTTCGATTTCGTCGAATAGTACCACGGTGTAAGGACGACGACGTACTGCTTCGGTGAGCTGACCGCCTTCGTTGTAACCGACATAGCCTGGAGGCGAACCAATCAGTTTGGAAACCGTGTGGCGCTCCATGTATTCGGACATATCCAAGCGAATCATCGCTTCTTCCGAACCGAAGAAGTAAGTAGCCAAAGACTTTGCGAGTTCCGTCTTACCTACACCCGTCGGCCCTGAGAAGACAAAGCTGGCAATCGGTCGGTTGGGGTTCTTTAAGCCGACTCGTGCCCGACGAATGGCTCTGGAAACTGCTTTGACGGCTTCTTCTTGACCGATCAGCCGATTGTGCAGTGTGTCTTCCATGTGCAGAAGCTTCTCAGATTCGGATTCGGTGAGCTTGTTCACCGGCACTCCAGTCCAAGAGGCGACAATGTGGGCAATGTCTTCCTCGGTGACGACGGGGGAAACATCATCGCGTTTGTCGGATTCGGTCTTTTTGCTTTGAGCGATCGCGCGAATTTCGGCTTTGATTTCCATTTCGCGATCGCGCAGTTCTCCTGCCCGGTCGAAGTCTTGACTCCGGACTGCATCATCCTTATCCTTGAGAACCTGACGCAGTTCTTTATCCAATTCCTTCGCTGCGGGGGGCAACTGAGAGTTGAGCAGGCGCACGCGGCTTCCGGCTTCATCAATCAGGTCAATCGCTTTATCCGGCAAGTAGCGGTCGGAAATATAACGATCTGAAAGCTTGGCAGCAGCTTCCACGGCTGTATCGGAGATTTTTAGCTTGTGGTGTTGCTCGTAACGTTCGCGCAATCCATATAAAATCTCAATCGTTTCGGCAACCGTCGGCTCACCCACCATCACCGGCTGGAATCTACGCTCTAGGGCGGCATCCCGCTCGATGTGCTTGCGGTACTCATCTAGTGTGGTTGCACCGATGCACTGCAATTCCCCTCTCGCCAAGGCGGGTTTCAGGATGTTTGCCGCGTCGATGGCACCTTCTGCGGCACCTGCACCAATTAGGGTGTGAACTTCGTCGATTACTAGGATGACATTTCCGGCGCTGCGGATTTCATCCATAATTTTCTTTAAGCGCTCTTCAAATTCACCCCGGTATTTGGTGCCCGCTACCAGCAAGCCAATATCCAGCGTGACTACGCGCTTTTCTTCCAAGATGTCCGGTACATCGTTGTTTGCGATGCGACTCGCCAACCCTTCAGCGATCGCGGTCTTACCAACTCCGGGTTCCCCAATCAGCACTGGGTTGTTCTTCGTGCGGCGTCCCAGGATTTGGATGACCCGTTCGATTTCTTTCGCCCGACCGACGACTGGATCGAGTTTGCCTTCTGATGCCATCTGGGTCAGGTTGGAGCCAAACTCATCTAATGTCGGGGTCTTGGTGCGCCCGCTACTTTGCCCCGCAGAGACTTCTGCCGTCTCTCCCAGCATTCTAATCACTTGCGTCCGCACTTTCGTGAGGTCAACCCCTAGGTTTTCCAACACTCTGGCAGCAACCCCTTCTCCTTCTCGGATCAGACCCAGTAGCAGGTGTTCCGTCCCTATGTAGTTATGCCCTAGTTGGCGAGCTTCTTCTAGAGATAACTCCAGGACGCGCTTGGCTCTGGGGGTGAACGGAATTTCTACCGCCACAAAGCCAGAACCACGACCGATAATTTTTTCCACCTCAATCCGAGCATCCTTGAGGTTGACGCCCATAGATTTCAGGACTTTGGCGGCGACGCCGGTTCCTTCTCCAATTAGACCCAGGAGGATCTGCTCCGTACCGACGAAGTTGTGTCCCAGGCGACGAGCTTCTTCCTGGGCCAGCATGATTACCTTAATGGCTTTTTCTGTGAAGCGTTCAAACATGGCGGATTTCGTTTCCCCTGCTGCGTGCCTGTAATGGTGATTCTAGCATAGGGTTTTTATCCGGCTGTCACATTGAAGATAGATGAAATCTATCCCGCGAGATTTTTCTGACTTTGTTAGTAGAACTCAGCGATCGCTAGTCTCTCGCTACTATCTAAAGTTAGAAACTTGACGGGGCACAAAAGTGAGTAAATTGACACATTGGCAAAAAACGCCAGTTGAACCACCATGTCCCCTACAACCTTATAACCGAACCTTATAACCGTCAACCTTCTATCCTTTAACTTCATCGGCTTCCAAGAACTGCCGATGAGAGTAACGGAAGCGATCGCCAATTGAGGAATGCCAGTCGCTTAAGGTTTGCGGAAATTCGGGTGCTTGAAGACCGCTACGCCACAAAATCAAAGCATCTTCGCCCGTATCTTTGTAATAGCGCCGACGCCTACCAACTTCCTGAAACCCAAATTTCTCGTAGAGAGACTGGGCAGGTCGATTCGATGCTCTCACCTCCAGCGTTGCCCACTCCAACCGGCGCTTCCAGGCTTTTTTGAGCAAGGCATAAAGCAGTGCCTGCCCCAAGCCCTGACCCCGATAGTTGGGATGCACTCCCAAAATCGTAATGTGTGCCTCCTCTAAGATTGCCCAGAGACATCCGATGCCCACGAGCGATCGCTCTAGAGGCGGATCTCCTTCCGGACTCAATGCAGTCGGGGCGGCGTTTTCCCCCACGTACTGAGTGGATTGACCGATTACCTCTGGTTCCTTGCCGCTAAATTCTTCTATAACTAGCAAGTCACTATTGGGACTTTCTAACTCTCGCTTGTAACCGTCTAGAGTCCAGAGTTGACCAAAACACAGTTGGTCTAGTTCCACTACCGCCAAGAGCTGCTCTGCTGTCAGCGGCTGAAGTTGCAAAAAAGTCACAGTTTTCAATTGTAGACTGAAAAACAAGACGCATTCACGCCTGTTAAGCATCCAAGGACAACTATTAGATCATGTTATCGACTCAACCAGTCGGGGTTCAAAATTCTGGACGGCAATATTTACCGCTTACGCCTACAACCCGTACAGACGCAAATCATCACGTCAGTGTAGATCGCTCACCCAATCAGGAACTTTTGCCCCTGACGTCTGGGGTTAACAGCCGCGACTGCCTGGAAATTGGTGGTTGTGACGTCACGAAACTCGTGCAGCAATTTGGTTCGCCCCTTTATATTTTGGACGAAGAAACGCTGCGGACAGCTTGTCGTCAATATCGGGATGGTTTAAGCCGCTATTATGGCGGTGAATCTCAGGTACTGTATGCTTCTAAAGCCTGGAGTTGTCTAGCCGTTTGCGCGATCGCTGCGAGTGAAGGCTTGGGGATCGATGTCGTCTCTGGTGGCGAACTCTACACGGCGCTGCAAGCTGGCGTCAGTCCCGACAAAATTTATTTTCACGGCAATAACAAATCCCGTGAAGAACTGACTTTAGCGGTTGAAACCGGCTGCACGGTTGTAGTGGACAACTGGTTAGAGCTACGCACCCTCGCGGCTTTGGAATCGGGACAAGCGCCTAAGGAATCAGAGGTTAACCCCTCTAATCATCCAAAATCCAAAATCCGGATCATGCTGCGGTTCACCCCCGGCATTGAGTGCCACACTCACGAATACATCCGCACCGGACACCTCGATAGCAAATTTGGCTTCGATCCTAACCAATTAGAGGAAGTCTTTGCTTTTATCAGCCAGCAGTCAACTTTGGATTGTATCGGGTTGCACGCCCATATCGGTTCCCAAATCTTTGAGCGCCAACCCCATCACGATCTCGCAGGGGTTTTGGTGGAGTGGTTTAAAAAAGCAGCCACCAATGGATTGCCCGTCAAAGAGTTAAATGTCGGGGGTGGCTTAGGAATTCGTTACACCGAATCAGACGATCCTCCCAGTATTGACGAGTGGGTAAAAACTGTCAGCGATGCCATTACCGCAGCCTGCCAATCTCAACAAATCCCCTTACCTAAATTATTGTGCGAACCAGGGCGATCGCTCATTGGGATTGCCTGCGTCACCGCCTACACCGTAGGCTCATCAAAGGTCGTTCCAGACATCCGCACCTACCTATCCGTTGATGGCGGAATGTCTGACAATCCCCGTCCCATCACCTACCAATCCCTGTATCGAGCCGTTGTTGCCAACCGGATGTCGGCACCCTTGACAGAAACTGTCACCCTTGCCGGTAAACACTGCGAATCTGGAGACATTCTGATCAAAGAAGCATCGCTACCGAAAACTGAGCCGGGAGATATTCTCGTCGTCATGGGCACAGGTGCCTACAATTACAGCATGGCTTCTAATTACAATCGCCTGTCTCGTCCAGCAGCGGTTTTAGTAGGTCGAGGAGAAGCTAATCTGATTTTGCAGAGGGAAACCTACCAGGATGTAATTCGGCAGGATCGTCTCCCTGAGCGATTAGTAGTTAGTTAGATTGGGAATTTTTTGCACCAATGCGGTCAACTAAAATCCCTGCCGCTTAGTCTCTTCTCACTCAAAGGAGGGAGGCTTTTCTCCCCTTTCGTCAAGGGGGGCAGGGGAATACATATACATAGCCCTCATGTCAAAGAGCATGAGGGCTATGTAGGGGCGCACAGCTCACGCAAACGCTCTTACCATGTGTGTTGAACGCAATGGAAAACCGCTTATATAGTCGATTGATGGAAGATGTCAGTTATCGGAAAATCCTACGACTCACTACCTAATTCGCTACTACCCAGGGGGGCGCTTCAGCTAAAATCGAGCTTTAAGGGAAAAAGAAAGTAAAAAATAGAAGCAGTAATTAGCTATTAACTGTTTAGCTGGGACGTAACCACAGGTACACTAGATTTAGACTCTAAACAGTTAATTCAAGCCAATAGCTAACTGCTCTCCTTGTTTTTTACATTCTTGCCTTCTGCCCTTAAACTCGCCCGTATCCAGCAAACTTCAGCAAATCTGATAAGGTTCAATGAATTTGGGTCCCGGTCAAGACCCTCCCGGAACTTCGACCTTGTTGCTTCAAAGCATTGATATTGTTTTAGTTCTCATCCTCACGTATCTGGTGCTACTCTTTATCGGGGAGCGTCGCACATTGTGGATGGTACGGGGTTTGATTGTCTTAATGCTAGCCTCAGCCGTGAGTAATCGCCTGGGGCTGGTACTGTTGAGTTTTGTCCTGGAAAAGTTGGTAGTTGGCTCGGCTGTGGCGATGGCTGTCATTTTCCAGTCAGAATTTCGTCGGTTTCTGGAACAATTGGGCAGGGGAGAACTGATGCAGTTGCTGCAACCCTCCCGACGAGCGATTCCCAAAGCAGATAGTGTTATTGATGAAATTGTGGATGCGGTCAAAGAATTGTCTCAAAACCGCACGGGTGCTTTGATCGTACTGGAAACGACCGGGCCAATTGATGAGCGGGATTTTTCCGTTCAAGGCGTCAAATTAAATGCTGAGGTTTCTAAGGAAATCCTACAAACTATCTTTCAAACATCTACGCTCCTGCACGACGGCGCAATATTCATTAGTGGCTCCCGCATTGTTGCCGCTGGGGTGATTTTGCCCCTTTCTGAGCGGACGGCATCGCGACAGCTGGGGACGCGGCACCGGGCAGCAATGGGAATTACGGAGCGGGTCGAAAATTGCCTATGTATCGTTGTATCTGAAGAAACCGGCTCTATTTCTTTAGCGGAGAGGGGGGGACTGAATCGCCCCCTAACCAGCAGTAAACTGAAAGAACTCTTAGAGACGCGATTCTCCACGTCAAGCGAAGAGAGGGCCGTCGCCCCCGGTCTACGCAGTTTGGGACGTCAGATTAGCGATCGGGGAAAGGCACTGGTTTCGCGTTTGCTTCGTCTTCCACCACCGGGTTCTCGTGACAAGAAATGACTTCAAAATCAACTGTCTTACAAAATTTGCCTGCTGACCTCGATCGAGACCGCCTGCCCAAACATGTGGCAGTAATCATGGATGGAAATGGTCGATGGGCCAAACGCCAAGGGCTACCTCGAATTATGGGTCATCGGCGGGGGGTCTATGCGCTGAAGGATTTACTGCGCTGCTGTAAGGATTGGGGAATTCCAGCGCTGACTGCTTATGCGTTTTCTACGGAAAATTGGAAACGACCGTTGGAAGAGGTTGATTTTTTAATGACCTTGTTTGAGGGGGTGTTGCGGCAGGAACTCCGGGAAATGGTGCAGGAGAATGTGCGAATCAACTTTATGGGAAATTTAGCCGATTTACCGCGAAGTCTCCAGGTAGAAATTGAGCGGTCAATGGCTGAAACTCAGCACAATGCCAGCATTCAGTTTACTGTGGCAACTAATTATGGGGGACGCCAGGAAATTCTGCAAGCTTGTCGAGCGATCGCGACTCAGGTGCAGGAAGGGGTTTTACAGCCTAATGAAATTGATGAAGCTTTGTTTTCACGCCACCTCTATACTGCTAAAGTTGGCGATCCCGACCTGCTGATTCGCACCAGCGGGGAAATGCGCCTCTCGAACTTCCTGCTGTGGCAATTAGCTTATGCGGAACTCTATATCACAGAGACACTGTGGCCTGATTTTGACCGGGCGGAGTTTCACCGGGCTTTGTGTGCGTATCAACAGCGCGATCGCCGTTTCGGCAAAGTATAAGTAAATTTGTAGAGACGCGATAGCTCGCGTCTCTGTTTTGACTGATTTCTCGAATTGAAGATTCAAAACTCAAAACTCTTTCTAAGGGCCTGCAAAGACGGCGTCTTCTACATCTTGGCGAGTCAGAGAATATTTGAAGGAGCGCAGGATATCTCGTCCGCCTTCACCCGCTTCTAGATAGCGCACGGTTAGCTCCTCCACATCTAGAGACAGCTCTGCTTTCCAAAAAGGTCTAGCAATGTGCCAACAGTGCAGCTGAGTTCGGTCTTGTTGACATCCCATCTTTTTGAGCCACTGTTCAATATCAGGTAAGGGATGGTTATAGAGGGGTGTATCAGCAGTGGGAAGAGTCATAGGTCGTTTTAATTCGGTTAGGGGCGGATTGTCCCAAATTATCTGTCATCCGGCAAGTAGATTGAATTAACTCGCTTGTTTTGAGGGATGAGTGGGGCAAGGCGCGACCCAGATGCCACAGGTTTAAATAGATGATGAGGATGAACAGGAAGATGAGGAGTCGCCTGCTGCTCGACTGGTTGCAGGGTTTGTAACCCGGAAACCTGGAAGGCGGCTTCTCCTCGCGTTAAGCCAATGGCGATCGCTAACAATAGGCAACCCACAAAGGTTAAACCCATAATGAATAGGACAAAAATCTCTCCAGGAGAGAGGGGGCGATCGGTTGGATCTAAATAGGCTGAGGAAGAATATGCCTTTTTGGGTTGGGACGGAGAATTCAAGTTGGGCGGTGCTTGAATTACGCTAATGCGGGAATAGCCAATTTTTAGGTCATAAGCCAGTCGCCGTTGTGGATTGCTGAGAGTGGAATAGGCTTCGTTTAGCTGCTGGAACTTAGCCGTTGCTATGTTAGCAGGCAATTCTGTGGTATCAGGATGGTAGAATTTGCTTAATTCTCGATATGCCCGCCGGATTTCGATTGGCGATGCCGAAGGATGCAGCCCTAGCAAAGCGTAATGACTGGTCGCTAAGGTTGTTTGATACGGCATCCTGCGACCTTGACTATTCAGATTTTCCCTGTTTTGAGTCACCGTAGCTTCACTCTGCTTGGTTAAGAGTGGTTTTCAATTATTCTAAGCGATCGCATAGGACGCCCCACATTATCTCGTCACATCAAATACTTGCCGTTGCGGGGTATACAAGGAGATTGGGAAAGAATGCGATCGCCCTTCTCCTGTGCTGCGGTAGGTGCTAATCAGTGTTTAACTAATCAGTGTTTAAATGGTTGCTATTTATCCGATGAAGGACGCGCAGGGCATCCACAAGATGGTCGCCCCAATGAACAATAAAATGGAACTTCCAATGCCAGATTGCATAGTTAACGTGACCTCGCTCGAAGGCAACAAAACCTTCTTTGAGATATCGATATATATCCCTTAAATCGTCCCTTAAATCGCCTACAACAACCTCATTTTCCTCTAACAGATTAAAATTTTCAATAACAATTGTATTGACCCAGCTTGCTTTGAATTCATTGATGAATTTTAGGTACATCTTCGGTAATTTTAAAACTATCTATCATTTCTGGTTCATCAGTAATAATATTAACCAACTCCATAACTGCTATGTAATTTTTTGCAAGTGTTTTAGATATTTGCCTAATAAACTGAATGTATCTCTATAGCTTCTTGTTGCTCAATTAAGGTGCAAAATTCTGTTCCAATTTCGACAAAGTTAGTAATTATTTCTTGTCTATTAATATAGTTATAATTCACGATCGTGATTGCTCTATAAAATTAGTAGCGATCGCTCTCTTTTGATAAACTGCTCCGCAAATGGCTGCTAATAGCAACCATCCCAAGGTATTCACCCGTAAATCAAATATACTTACATCTACTACATTAAATAATGTACAGGCACCAAAAGCGACTAAATAACTGAAAAGAATTAACCTATTTTGTGGAGACGAGATTAGTCTCATCTCTGCCAATAGTAGGGCAGCTTGAACCATCACCCAGCCAACTAAACCGCAGAAGAAAATGGTTGCCGGGATGCCAGTTTCAGCCGTTAGCATTAACAGCAAGCTGTGAGGATGTCCCAGCCAGACTTTCATCTGTGCCTCGTAAAGTGGCGTAAAATTCCTTAAACCCCAGCCAGTCCAGGGACGTTGCTGAGTCATCGACCAAGCAAACTGCCACTGAGTTGTCCGTAACAACGCCACGGGTCGATCTGGATACATTTGGTCGGTGAGTCGCGCCCAAAAGTAATAGGGGACAATCGTGCGAAGCCATTCGCGCACGGGTGAAGGGCCAAAAGCTGCCCAGAGGATGCTAGTAGCGATCGCCCCCACTCCGGCGATTAGCCAACGCCAACCTTGGTAGAAGGCAAAGGCAAGGCAGCTAAGAACGACAATCGCCCAAGCATTGCGGGAATTCGTCAAAATCAGTGCAGCAGCATTTCCAATTACCGCTACACTCAGAAACCCAATTCGCCAGGTAAACGGAAAGGGAAAAATATATTTTGTTTTAGCTTTTGCTTCCGCCCTTTGTTCTAGCGTGGCGGTGCGTAAGCGGGGAGATTGGGGCGATCGCTTTTTGCTTTCTTCAATCCACAATCCCAGCGCCAGAATAAACATAATTTGTAGATAGGCTGCCAAAATATTGGCGTACATAAACACCGAAGCCATTCGCCCGATGGGATTGCCTTTAGGTTGCAGCGCCCAACCTACGATACCTTCCAATAGCGCTGGGCTAGCCCAACCCAACAATATCTGTCCGAAGCCGAGAATCACCACGGCTACAGAAGGCACCACCAAAATCCAAGCTAACCGTCGCAGTTGTGCTGGTGTCTGAATGAGTTCGCTATAGGCAGCAAAAAAGATGAAAAAGGGGAGGAAATTAAACAATCCCAGCAAGGCTTCTAAAGGAAAAGGGGCGAAGCTAGCTGAAATAATTACCCAGGCGCAAAAGATAGCGAATCCGCGATTGAGAGGGCGTCGGATAATTGTGGGATATTTTTTTCTCCAGGTGCCAACTAATCCAATAAATATTCCGACAGCACCCAGAATAGGAATCAAGGGAAAAATCAGAAACCCCAGCTGAGCATAGTGCCAAGAGGCTTGCAAGCTGGGGTCAGGATGCCGAGTTAAAAATGGGAAATTAAAAATTAAAAACGGGGATTTCTTCATTTTTAATTTTTAACTTTTGACTCCTAAGCAGGTTCCCAGCATTCGGCACGAGTTAGGCGAATTTGCGCTAAGGCAACGATGATAGGGATAATCCGACCGTAATTAGTCGCGATCGCTCTCCAGCCCAAATCAGCAAAAAACCACGCCCACATCGCGGGTCCCACTAATGCAAATACACTGCGGATGGCACCATAACGGGCGGCACTCATAGCCATCCCACGCTTAGCTGTTTGCAGCACCACGTAATTTTGGAACTGTGCAGCAGCCGCAGCGCTGCCTTGGATAACCGTTTCTTTGGCAACTTGATAGCTAGCAAAATGAATCGCAAACTGACGGGCAAGTTGTTGTAGCAGCAGCGGCTGGACAATCGAACTGACGGCAAGGGCGCTACCGCCCTTAACGAGTAAAGCCATTGGGTCGTGCTGCAACTGCACTGGTAGGGGTTCGGAGAGTTGAGACTTTGCTAGCGATCGCTGTACTCTGGCGGTTAACGCTTTCTGTTCGTGTCGTGGCATTTGTTTCCATGCCCGACCCATCAGGTTGAGAAATACTTCTGCTTCTAAATCAGTCGTTGAAAGTTTTGCAGAATAGGGAATTTTCAGATATCGACAAACTTGGATCAAAATTTGTCGATAAGTGACTTCACCCGTGCGTCCTCGCAAAACTGTCACTCCATCCGCCGCTAAAAAGCGAAATCTCTGCTCGATCGCATCCAACCAATCTTCGTGATCTTGGCTTTGAATGTCGATCGGGTCAGGTGTCTGAACGTAATCTAAGGGGTTAAATTTGCGGCGAAATAGAATATCTGTCAGTTGCTGTAACTCTTCTTCTGTGGCTAATTCCAGCGCGGCTCTCAGCTCGTCCAACTTCAATTCCTCCCAGACCCCAGATTCGGTGCTGTCCCTTATTCTACTTCTATATACTTGAAGACTGAGGGTTATCCGTAGTGTTTGATGTCGCCGTAATTGGTGCGGGTATCGCGGGACTGACCGTTGCTCAACAGTTGCACCAAGCTGGATATAAAGTAGTCGTCGTTGACAAATCTCGTGGCGTTGGGGGAAGGGTGGCAACGCGCCGATTGCAGGGGACTTGTGCCGATCATGGCTTGCGTTATTTAGAACCCCAAGGGCAGTTAACTGAGAAGTTTATTGATGTTTTGCGGGTGAAGCAAAGCGATTTTGAAGGAAAGCCGGGGATTGTTCAAGCCTGGACGAATCCTGTTTGCCGGGAACCAGCAAAGCCGAATTTATCCTCGATCCGTCCCCGTTATGTGGCACCAATGGGGATGAATGCGATCGCTAAATTCCTCGCCACAGGTTTAGAAATGCGTCTGAATCAACGGGTTCAAGAAATTAACCCAACTGATGAGAAAACTTGGCATTTCACTTTTGAGCCGAAAGCCGACCCATTAATTGCTAAAGCTGTTGTCGTGGCAATTCCAGCGCCTCAAGCTTTGATGCTACTGGAACCCTTAGCCAAAACCATACCAACTCAATTTCTAGATAGTTTACGCGCTGTGGAGTTTGACCCCTGTCTCAGTGTAATGGCGGGTTATCCAGCTTCTCGACAGCAAGATTTAAGTAATGCAGAGACGGTAAATTTCCCGTTACACCTAGATGTTACACAGGACTCTGACTTAGCGTGGATTGGTTTAGACAGCAGCAAACGTCCCAATCCCCAGATGCCAGTCTTTGTTTTACACAGCACTGCTGAATTTGCCAAACATTACTTAGACGCCGAAGATTTAAACCCAGTTGCACGCCAGATGTTATCTCGTGCTGCACAGTTACTCGTTCCGTGGCTAGATTCTCCCGAATGGTTTCAAATCCATCGCTGGCGCTATGCTTTTCCGAGTCGTCCTTTGCATCAAGATTGCCTGGGCGCTGGGACACCGTTGCCTCTAATTTGTTGTGGCGATTGGTGCGGGGGAAACTTGGTAGAAGGGGCGATGAATTCTGGATTAGCCGCCGCCGTCAAGATTAATCAACAGATGGAAATGCGAAGCTTGCCGGGGGAAAGTTTTTTAGAAGCCCTCCAGCAAATATCCGGTAGGAGCGATCGCTAAGGAGTTAATTTAAACCGATGGAAGATTTGATCCAAGTGGTTGATTACGATACCAATTGGCCTATCCAATATCAGCAGGAAAAACTCCAGATTCTCCACGCCCTCGGTGATGCTGTCTTGGACATCCACCATATTGGCAGTACCTCAGTGCCAGGATTAGCAGCTAAACCAATCATTGATATTCTCGTAGGCTTGGAGGAGTTACCACCCAGCGTCGATCAGATTACATCTGTCGAAACACTCGGCTATCTCTACCAAGGTGAGTTGGGTGTTCCAGGACGGCACTTCTTTCGCAAAGGGATGCCCCGCACTCACCATCTCCATCTGGTGAAACGAGGAAATCAGGTTTGGGAAAACCAGCTGATCTTCCGCGATTTTCTCAGGGCGCACCCAGAGAAGGCGAAGCAATACGACGCTTTGAAGCGCGAGTTAGCGGTACAATTCCGGCTAGATCGAGAGGGCTACGTCCAGGCAAAGGCTCCTTTGATTGAGCAGCTACTCTCAAATGCTAGGGCATGGCGGCAAATTATCTAAGATAAGCAGCGATCGCTACCCGGAGAAAGTTTTTTAGCAGCGATTTCTTAGCATTGCCCGATTTAACGTTACATAGCCAAATACAACTCTGTTGCGGCAAAAGAGCAAATTGCCCAAAGTTGCGATCTCTGCTTGTCTGCCATTAGCTGCTAGTGATTTTCAAGGCGAGAGCGTTCATCAAACACCAGTATTTACAAACCGTTTCATAACATTTGGGGGATGTAAATTGCCATCAACCCTAGACCCTGTATGAATAAATCCGATTCTTGGCAGCCTTAGATGGTGCGATCTCTGTCTCCCCCAATGTAAAGAAAACTTTACATTCTGTAATGTTTTGTTATATGTTTTAAGACAGGAGACAAAGATTCGTAACCCAGAAGTTTCTGGATTAATAGTTTTAACGAATCTAAATAATGCATCCATGACTTCATCCACGACTTATACGATTGAGTCCGCACAGGGCATTTTCCCTGGAACTCAGATTGCTAATGCGGTTCCAGCTACCACGGAAGCTTTCGATAAGCTCAGCGTTGACGATCAACTGGCATTACTCTGGTTTGCCTACACCGAAATGGGTGTTTCAATTACTCGCGCCGCCACAGGAGCCGCCCGCATGATACTAGCGGAAGGTTTACTAGCCCAAATTAAGCAGATGCCAGCTGCCGCCCAAACGAAAGTGATGGAGGATCTTGCTAACCGTGCTGACACTCCCATCAGCCGTTCCTATTCTTCTTTCAGCGTCAATACCAAGTTGGGTTTTTGGTATGAGTTAGGAGAGTTGATGGCACAGGGTATTGTCGCTCCCATCCCAACGGGATATCAAATGACCCCGGAAGCCGCAGCAGTGCTGGAAACCATCAAGAAACTCGATCCGGGTCAGCAAATCACAGTTTTGCGGAATACCGTCATCAACATGGGATTTGATCCGGCTCTCAACGATTACGCAAAACCCGAAGATCCCTATATAGCACCCACCGCCCTAGCTTCCCGTCCGAAGATCAGTATTGATGGCATCAGTGAGCCTACAGTGCTGAACTATATTCAAAACATGAACGCATTTGACTTTGAGGCGGCTGTGTCTCTATTTGCGGAAAAGGGAGCATTGCAACCGCCCTTCCAGAAGCCAATTGTCGGTCGTGCAGCGATTTCTGCATATATGCGCGAAGAATGTCAGGGACTCAAGATGATGCCACAGAAAGGCGTCTCTGAGCGCATAGAAGATGGCTATACCCAGCATAAAGTCACAGGGAAAGTAGAAACTCCTTGGTTCGGTGCCAGCGTTGGCATGAACATTGCGTGGCGGTTCTTACTCGATCCTCAAGGCAAAATTTTCTTCGTGGCGGTTGACTTATTGGCGTCCCCGAAAGAACTCCTAAACCTAACTCGTCAGTAGGACGTTAGGTACAGTTGCTTAGATAAGGCAAGGCACAAATAATCGCCTTAGCAACAAGAACTGTAGGGTGCTGCTCCTAGCACCCTACATTTTTGCTTGAGTCTGCAAGACATCAAATTTTTCACCAAACCACTCATAACACCCAAATAATTCTCAAAAAGTATTGTAAAAGTTTTACGGCTCTTCCAGTAGTTGCGAAACTAATTTTATGGCTTCTGCGGGGGTAGAGATTTTACCTTCAGCGCGTGCGATTCCAATCGCGGTGAGAAATTTACCAACTTGTGGACCCGATGGGAGATTGAAAGTTTGGATCAAATCTTTACCGCTGACGAGGGGCGCGGGATGAGCAACTGGGTCGTCAGGAGTCAGATAGCGGTTGATGAGGGGTGTCAATTCTGCGACAGATATCCCAGTGGCTACAGCCAGAACGACGATGGCGGGAAAAACCTGGCCTGCCTCCCGAAAGAATAAATACTGCTCTCCTAAAGACATCTGGGATGGTTGCAGCTGCGGCAATAATTTGAGTGCAGTGGTAATGGCGCGAATTTCAGCGCGGCTGTATTTTAAATTCAATAATTGAGTTTCAGCAGCTTCCGGCACGGGTGACAACAATATCGCCAGCTTCGCAATGCCCAACCAAGAAGTTTTTAAGGTATCGCCTACCAAGCTAGATAAAAAGATTGCTAACTCATGCCATGTTTCTCCGAGCATTACAGCGGAACTTTCAACTGCTGGCAAGATTGTAGAGACATTTTCGGAACCTCTCCCCCAAACCCCCTCCCCCTTGACGGGGAGGGGGCTAAGAGGTGGAGTTATTAACCTCGCGATTGTTCCCTCCGTTTGCAGGGGAAGGTTCGGGAGAGGTTGGGGACTTGAGGCACTGGGAAACCAAGTTGCGAGTAAACCATCCTCAACGGCAGTAATTATCCAAGGAGTGCCTTCAGAAGTGTTAAGGAGATAGGCAAACTCTGCTTGCACTCGTTCTGCCGATACTTGCCCCAGTAAAGGTGCAAGTTGTCGAATTGCTGCTTGGGTATCCGTCTCAAGGGTAAAACTGAGTTGGGCGGCTTGGCGGTACGCTCTTAATAGCCGTAAAGGGTCATCTTGCAGATTTTTGGGGGAAACCATCCGAATGATGCCCTGTTGCAAATCTGCATAGCCACTAAGAGGGTCGATGAGTTCGCCAGTGTAGGGATTGTATGCGATCGCATTCATTGTATAGTCGCGCCGCTGCAAATCGATTTCTAAATTTGACCCTTCGGCTTGTGCAATATCAACGGTTGCTTGCTCAAATACGACTCTGGCAATCTGTCTCTGGGCATCTAACAACACAAACCCCGCTTTGTAGCGACTGGCAATCTTCCGCGCTGTTTTTACCGCATCCGCCAGTAAGACAAAATCTAGATCCCGGTACTCGCGGCGGCGTCCCAGCAAAGCATCTCGCACAGCACCCCCCACCATATAAGCGGGTTCCGGGAGCAATTCCAGGCTAAAAGGCCAAGTTTTTGGCGATAGGGTAGAGGTGTCTGTGTTTAAGTGCATCTGTATACTTACCCCATTTAGATAATTTTCCGAGTCCACGCACAGGAACAAGCGTTTGTGTGTCTGTGAATTTATTCGCCTCAAAGACACATTGCAATAAAAATCAACCCAATAGGTAATTAATAGACGTGTTGACTGAGCTAGATTAACAGAAAAGCCTCTGGAGGCTGTCCTATGTGTATTTGTGTTAACTGCCAATACGTAGACCGCTGCACCACCTATCATGCGGTAGAAATGCAGCATCAGGTGCCTCATCTAACTGAAGACCCCGATTTTGAAGCCACTGAACCCACCATCAATGTCAATATCCGCACCGAGGGGGAAATGATTGAGATGGAATGGGATGTTGTGGGTTGTCTCAGCTTTAAGCGGGAAACCGGCAAATGGGCGCGGTTGCGTCCCGGCGAGTTAGTGCCAACCTGAAAATATCTAAGTCAGATTGCGCTAAGCTACGCTGTTTTACAAACTTTAACGCGACGGCTACTGCTTGCCTCAGTAGCCGTTTTGTTGCATTTAGGCAATTCAGGCGACTGCATAGAGTCGAACTTACTCAGAAAAATCGTTGACTTGTCAATAATTGCTCAGATACAGACGACCCGCGTAACAATTGGCTAAGAATCTGAGCTGTTTTAGAGTTATTGCAGTAATTAATAAACTAATGCTTTTTTAGCTTCTTGCAGCAATGATCCCTTAGCAAGTAGGCAAAAATGAAGAGAACTGGTGAGAAACGGGTGGAGATGGTAGTAGGGATTAGGTAAGCGATCGCTCTAAACCACATTTCTTAATAATTAACATATTAATCTGAATTAATTTATGAAATATTAGCCATGATAATTAGGAATCTTTAATATTTCTTATGCCTTTTTAGTTTTGCGAAGATACATATCATCTTACCTATCTCCCCGCCCTCACTCACCACTACACTCAAAAAAGGGGAGGTAATAAGAAGTCCAGTTTGTGAGTAAAGCGACTGGCTCTAACAGAATTTATCTGGCTCAACATCAATCAAGAAAACCAAGCCGTAGTTATGAATTTAAGTCCTTATCTCCCAAAAATAACACCGTTTTACGCCCGAAACAAAGCCGCTTTTGGACTAAGTATTTTAATCGCCGCCGGATATTTAGGTAATTATTTCCGTTGGTCATTATTTTTCGATATAGATTTCCTATTTGGCAGCATTGCCGTTTGGATTATAGTATTTTTGTACGGTACAGGTTGGGGTACTTTTGCAGGCTTCATTTCTGGCATTTGTACCTATTTTATTTGGCATCATCCCTACACGGTAATTACCTTTACCGCTGAAGCATTCTTTGTTAGTTTATTGTTTCATCGTCTACGTCAGAATATCGTGCTGCTAGACGGAATTTTCTGGCTGTTCATCGGGATGCCTCTCATTTGGCTATTTTATGCCATTATCTTGCACGTAGATACTACACAAGCGTTGATTATCTTGTTAAAGCAGCCTGTAAACGGGATTTTCAATGCTTTAATTGCTAGCTTGATGCTGACTCATTTACCGATTCATAAATGGCTAGGTCGTCCTCAAGCAGTTAGCACGCTTTCTTTGCAACAAACTGTTTTTAATTTGTTAGTAGCTTTTGTCTTCTTTCCTACTCTAATTCTTATGGTTTTAGACAGCCGCCGCGTAATTGATAACATCAAGACAACAGCTAATGCAGAACTCAAGGCGGCTTCTATAGATTTAGTTGTTGAAATGCGTTCTTGGCATCAGCAACATTTAAAGGCAGTTCAAGAATTTGCTCAGATTGCTGCTGATGAGCCTACCAAATTGGATGCATTGCAGTCAAGTATAGAATTTGCTAGACGGACATTTCCAGATTTCCATGAGATTTATGTAGTCAATGCCGAAGGTAAAGCAATTGCATCTTCACCACGACAGAATGAAGCGGGAGAGTCCACTATTGGATTGAATCTTGCTGTTAAACCCTACTTTAAGGAAATAAATAATACTCTGCAACCTACTCTATCGGATGTAGTGAACGGACAAAAGGTAATTCTCAGCGTACCCGTGCTAAGAGATAATCGCTTCCGTGGTTTAGTCATTGCAGAACTCGATTTGAACGGTATTGACGAACTCCTAAAATCAAATGTTGACGAGCGGGGACTGCAAATTACTCTCGTCGATCGCAGAAAATCTGTAATTGCTAGTACTCTGTCTGAGCGAGTAGCAATGCAAACATTTGATCGTCGTAAGGATGGTGAAATTCGTCCAATTGCGCCGATGACTTATCAGTGGCTACCGATAAGTGGCAGTCGGCTTGTCATGGTGCGTTGGAACAATTCGTTCTTTGTGCAAGAGACTCCGATTGATAGCCAACTTCCTTGGACTCTCATTGCAGAATTGTCTGCGACACCAGACGTCCGCCATATAGAGCGCGTTCATACCAATAGTTTAGCGATTTTGATGCTAATTTCAGCGATCGCGCTCATCTTTGCAACCCTTCTAAGCCGCAGCTTAGTTAGCCCCCTCTCAAAACTAGCGCAAGTAACGACAAATCTGCCTCATAAACTTTCAGAGCAAGAATTAATCGATTGGCCTAATAGTTCGGTGACAGAACTGGACGCTCTAGTTCGCAACTTCAAGTCAATGGCTGCGACCCTTAATCAAAAGTTTTGGGAAATCAAAAGCACCAATGAAATGCTCGAAGAACGGGTGCAAGAACGTACTCAAAAATTATTAATCATTAATACAGAGCTTGAAGCTGAAATTGCCGAACGACAGCGAACAGAGGAAAAATTAAAAGCTTATACCTTCAAATTGGAACAAAGCAACCGGGAATTGCAAGACTTTGCCTTCGTCGCTTCCCACGACTTGCAGGAACCATTGCGGAAAATTCAAGCCTTTGGCGATCGCCTCAAACTCAAATACGGGGAATGCCTAACTAATGAGGGGAAGGACTACCTGGAGCGGATGCAAAAAGCGGCGCAACGGATGCAAACTCTTATTAATGACCTCCTAGCCTTCTCGCGGGTGACAAGCAAAGCTCAGCCTTTTACTCGTGTCAATATCACCAACGTGCTACAAGAGGTCTTGTCTGATTTGGAGGTGCATATCCAGAAGGTAGGCGCACAAGTAGAAATTGGCGAGCTGCTAACGATTGATGCTGATCCGTCGCAGATGCGGCAATTATTACAGAATTTGATTAGCAATGCGCTGAAGTTTCGGCGTCAGGAAGAAGCACCCGTCGTCAAGATTTGGAGTCAATTACTAGAGAAGGACGAGCAGCTTTGGACACAAGACTTATCAGCTCGTCCCATGTGTCAAATTATGGTCGAAGATAATGGCATTGGTTTTGACGAAAAGTATCTGGATCGGATCTTCACAGTTTTCCAACGCCTACACGGTCGTAACGAGTATGAAGGAACGGGAGTTGGTTTAGCGATCTGCCGTAAAATAGTCGAGCGTCATGGTGGTACTATCACAGCAAAAAGCATATTAGGGGAGGGGGCGACATTCATTGTCACGCTACCTGTTAAGCAATCTAGGTGATAAATTTTGGAATTTTAAATTTTAGATTTTTGCTGATCAATCTCAGAAAGCAAGCCTTTTTTCGCGACGGCAAATTATGCGAAAGTACTGCAATTTGGTGTGAGTAAAACGCTGTGAATAAAGCTGGAAAATTAATTACCATCTTGATGGCTGACGATGATGAAGACGATCGGCTGCTAGCAAAGGATGCATTAGAAGAATGCCGACTCGCTAACGATCTACACTTTGTTGTAGATGGTGAGGATCTGATGGATTATCTTTACCATCGGGGTAAGTATACTCAGTTAAGAAAATCGCCCCGTCCAGGTTTAATTCTGCTGGATCTGAATATGCCTAAAAAGGATGGGCGGGAGGCTCTCCAGGAGATTAAAGCCGATCCCGAACTGCGACCTATTCCAGTCGTCGTGCTGACTACATCAAAGGCTGAGGAAGACATCTATCGTTCTTACGGTTTAGGCGCAAACTCGTACATTGCTAAGCCAGTCACATTTGAATCTCTAGTTTCTGTGATGAAAGCTTTGGGAAAATACTGGTTTGAGATTGTTGAATTGCCACTAAAGGAAAATGAAGCGGAAAACTCAACACTATAAAATATAGTTTTGCAGAATGCCTAGTTAGGTTTCGCCTTGGCAAAACCTAACATTAAGCAATACTAAATTTCAGTCATCTACTCAGCGCACATAAGATTATTGAGGTTTTGCAAAGATTGAGGCAAAATAATTGAAATCGGTGGTAAGCTGCTGTGTTGTAACAATTAATTCTTTTGCTGACTCTTGAGTTAAGGGTTTAGCGAAAAAATATCCTTGCCCATATTCGCATTCCATTTCTCTCAGTTGAGAGAGTTGCTCGGCTGTTTCCACCCCTTCTGCTGTTACATTTAACTCTAAAGTATGAGCCAGGGTCACGATAGCACGGACAATTTCTAAACTGTCGTCTTTCGCCCCAATTCTACTAATAAAAGAACGATCAATCTTTAACTGATCGATGGGAAACCGATGCAGATAGCTTAAGGATGAATAGCCAGTGCCGAAGTCATCAATATGCAGATGCACGCCTAAAGCTTTTAGTTGGAAAAGCATTTTGATTGCCGATTCTGCGTTTTCCATAACTGCACTTTCAGTAATTTCTAACTTCAAACTTCGCGCATCCAGGCGAGTCTCCCGCAAAATTTGATCGATTTGCTTGACTAAATCTGGTTGTAAAAACTGTTTGCTGGAAAGATTAACACTGATTGTTAATAGTAATTCTGGATAAAATTGCTGCCAATCATACATTTGGTAACATGCATTGTAGAGTACCCACAGCCCAATGGGAACAATTAAACCTGTTTCTTCGGCAATGGGAATAAATTCCGCTGGAGAGATTAAACCGCGCTCCGGATGCTGCCAGCGTACAAGCGCCTCGAACCCGTCAAGCCTGCCAGTTGTCAATGACACAATGGGTTGATAGTGAAGCTGAAATTCATCCCGCTCGATCGCACGCCGCAAGTCGTTTTCCAGTTGCAAGAGTGCCACCGCGCGGGTATGCATGGTGGTATCAAAGACTTCGTGACGCGCTCTCCCCATTGATTTGGCACGATACATTGCGGTGTCAGCATCGCGCAGGAGATTTTCCGGACAGTCATATCCGATTGCTGGGGCGCTTTGCGAACCGCCCCCGATGGCAATGCCGATGCTTGCTGTCGTGAATACCTCTTGCTCGTTAAGGCTGAAAGGATGCATAAGTTCTAAGTGGATGCGCTCGGCAATGTCAGTGGCGTTATTGATATTTTTGACATCGTCGAGCAGGATGGTGAACTCATCTCCACCTAACCGTGCAACTGTATCTCCACCCCGCAGGCAAGCTTTCAACCGCTGCGCGATCGCTACCAGCAATTGATCGCCAATCATGTGTCCCAAGCTGTCATTAATCACCTTGAAGCGATCAATATCTAGAAAAAGGACGGCGAAGAAATAGTCACTGGTTCGTTTTGACCGTTCAATTGCCTGTCCCAACCGATCCCTAAACAAGGCTCGGTTTGGTAAGCCTGTCAACACGTCATGAAAAGCATCATGGAGGAGTTGTTTCTCAACTTGCTTGCGCTCGGTGATGTCAGTTTGAGAGCCAGCCATGCGAGAGGCTTTCCCATTCGTGTCTCGTACAGCCATCCCCCGGATTAGCATCCAACGGTATGTTCCGTCTTTGTGTAGTATGCGATGTTCGTTCTCAAAATGGGGGGTCAGCCCTTCCAGATGTAAAGAAATCTGCCCTTTCAACTGCTCGATATCCTCAGGATGCACTCGCTCAAACCAGGCATCAGGCGTATTGCTAATTTCGCTCTCCTCGCAGCCCAGCATGGATTTCCAGCGGGGAGAAAAATAAATTTCGTTTGTTTTTAAATTCCAGTCCCAAAGTCCGTCGTTAGCACCAGAAACGGCGAGTTCATAACGTTCTTGACTCTCACGCAAAGCCTCCTGGGTTTGGACAGCCTTGGTAGCTGCCCCTACGCGCTCGGTAATATCTTGGAAGGTAACGACTGCACCCACCAACTGACCATTTTCTCGAATGGGGGTGCTCATGTACTCAACGGGAAAGCTCGTACCGTCTTTTCGCCAAAAGACTTCTTCTTCTATTTGTTGAACTGTGCCATCCTTAAAGGCTGCATAAATTGGACACGCTTCTCGCGGATAAGGAGCGCCATCGGCTTTTGAATGGTGGCAAATAAAATGCAAGGGTTTGCCAATGAGTTCTTCAACTTCCCATCCCAGCATTCTCGCAGCAGCTGGATTAACAAAGGTGGCGTTTCCATGAATATCCAAACCATAAATTCCTTCACCCGCTGAGTTGAGAATTAGTTCGTTTTGGTGGCGCAGTCGTTCAATTGCCTCTTCGGTTTGCTTACGAACCGTGATGTCGTTCTGCAACCCGATGAAGTTGATGAGTTTCCCTTCGTTATCAAAAACTGGGTTGATGGTGAGTTCATTCCAGAACGGTGTCCCATCTTTGCAGTAGTTCAGGACTACACACATAATCGGTTGCCTTGATGCGATCGCTTCTCGCATCACTTTCACAACAGTGAAATCGGTATCTTTCCCTTGTAGAAAGCGGCAATTAGAACCCATCACTTCCGCCGCCGAGTAGCCGGTGATGGCAGTAAAAGCAGGATTGACAAAGATAATTGGATTGTCAGGTAAAGTTGGATCGGTGATTGTAACTCCAGTTGTCAGGTTAGCGATCGCCGCCGCTAGCTGGCTGTTTTCGCGCATAGCTGACCGCAAGGCTTCTTCTGCCTGCTTGCGTTTGGTAATATCGGCAGCCAAACCATCGATTCGGATGACATTCCCATTCGCGTCACGCCCTAGATGAGCGCGATTGCGAATCCAACGCTCTTCCCCGTCCGGTCGAAAAATACGATACTCTTCGTCTGCTGCACCGACTTGGAGTAACGCTTGCGTCATAGCTTCTATTCGTTCTCGATCCTCTGGGTGAATCACCTCCAGCCAGAGGTTCGGGCGCTCGAAAAACTGGGAGACTGGACGACCATAAATTTCCGCCGCCGCCGGACTGATGTAAATCGGCTCCCTAGTGATGGCTGAAACCGACCATACGCTGTCATCAAGCGAGCCAAGAATATTCTCTAGCCGCGATTCACTCTCCCGCAGCGCCTCTAACGTTTTGACTCGCTCGATCGAGTAGCGGATCGCCCGCTCTAATAGCGGCGCGTCCATCTTCCCCTTAACTAAGTAATCGGCAGCTCCCGCTTTCATTGCTGCAAAGTCTACTTCCCGATCTCCTTGCCCGGTCAGCAAGATGATCGGCGCTTTACAATTAGTTGAAATGGCTTCTTGTAACAATTCCAAGCCGTTGTGTGCGCCAAGACGATAGTCTACTAAATAGACATCATGTTGATGCATCTGAATCTTTTCTAAAGCAGCATCATAACTATCTACCCATTCGAGATCAAACTTTTCTCGCTCAATTTCTGAGAGGAGATCGCGCGTCAGAATATAGTCATCCTCGTCATCCTCAATTAAAAGCACTTTTATTGAGTCTTTAGACATAAAATAATATTAGAAACAAAATACCTCTATCTTAGAGTTCCTCTCCTCAAGGGTAAAGCTAGAGAAGTCCTCACTCAGCCACAGTTGCAAATTCACTCACAACTGGTTTTTGGTTTGAGTCCTCACGAGCATTACTTTTTAACAGTCTTAATAAGAATAAAATTAAAATTTGGCATCTGTCCGTCGGTATACCTGCTGAAAATGTTTTTTTAAGGCAAAGCAGCAAATCGAAAAAGACGTAAACTCGCCTGTTTAATCCTTATTTCCTCAAGAAAGATATTGGGCTGCCTATTTGCCGATGAAGAGGAGTGCGATCGCCCTTGAGTGCTAGGGGCAAAATCCTCGCCCGTAGCCGTCTCGATAACAATCTCAAGATTTGCCGCCCTGATTGACACCCTGAGCGGATCGAGCCACTATGATAGAAGTATGAATCTATGTAAAGACCCAGATAAATGTCTTTAGAGTTTGTATCTGTAGAAAATATCAAAGAAATTGCCCACCACTACGGTTACTGGGCAGTTTTTTTGGGGATTTTGCTGGAAAATCTTGGCATTCCCATCCCTGGTGAAACAATCACGCTCGCCGGGGGTTTCTTGGCGGGAAGTAAGGAACTGAGTTACTGGTTCGTGCTAGGGAGTGCGATCGCTGGTGCAGTTGTCGGTGGTACTTGCGGTTACTGGATTGGCAGAAAAGGCGGCTGGCCCCTGCTGGTGAAAGTTGGGGGATTTTTCCGCATCCGCGAAGAAAAACTCTTACAACTCAAGCAACAAGTGAGCGAGAACGCCGGAAAAACAGTGTTTCTCGGTCGTTTCCTGGCTGTGCTGCGAATTGTCGCCAGTCCTCTCGCTGGAATTGCCCAAATGCCCTTCCTCAAGTTTATGGCTTATAACATAGCTGGGGCGACTGCTTGGGCATCGGTAATGGTCACGTTGTCCTTTTTCGCAGGGCGACTGGTACCCCTGGAACAATTAGTTGTGTGGGTCGCTCAATTTGGTTTAATCGCGTTATTCCTGTTGATTGCCTGGATTGCCGTTCCTCTGTGGCTAGAGTCCCGCGAAGCCAAGCGTTCAATCGAGGGAGATTAGAAAAAGTTTTGAGTAATGAGCGATTAAGTTTTGAATGAAAAGAATGTGTTTTCTCACTCAAAACTCAAAACTCAAAACTCAAAACTTTCAAACTAACCTCTCGCTTTTTGCGACCAAACGCGAGTCGGTAATCCCCAAACGTAGATAAATCCTTCAGCAGCTTTATGGTCAAACTGGTCTTCAGCTCCATAAGTTGCTAACGTTGGGCTGTAAAGGGACTTCTCAGATTTACGCCCCACAGTCATCGAGTTGCCCTTAAAAAGTTTAACTCGCACCGTTCCCGATACCCGCTCCTGTGTTTGTTGAATGAAGGCATCCAGGGCGGCTTTGAGCGGACTATACCAAAGACCGTTATAAACTAGCTGAGTATAAGTTTCTTCGATACCGCGCTTGTAGTGGGTCACATCTGCGGTTAAGGTGAGACTTTCTAAGTCGCGGTGGGCATGAATTAAAACCATTAAAGCCGGGGCTTCATAGATTTCCCGCGATTTGATACCCACTAGGCGGTTTTCGATCATATCGATCCGCCCGACACCGTGATTTCCGGCAATTTCGTTGAGTTTCGTAATTAGCGCCACAGGCGGCAAAGCTTCACCGTTGAGGGAGATCGGGATGCCTTTTTCAAAGCCAATTTCAACGTATTCTGGCTCATTGGGCGTGTCAGCGATCGCTTTGGTCATCGCATAAATTTCTTCTAGCGGTTCCGTCCACGGATCTTCTAGGGGTCCCGCTTCAATGCTGCGACCAAATAAATTGCGATCGATACTGTAGGGAGATTTCTTTTTCACGGGCGAAGGAATCCCATAACGCTCACCATAAGCGATGGTTTCCTCTCGGCTCATCCCCCATTCCCGCGCTGGTGCCAACACCTTCAAATCTGGGTTCAGCGCTGCAATCGATACATCAAACCGAACTTGGTCATTGCCCTTCCCCGTGCAGCCATGCGCCACCGCATCCGCACCGTATTTTTCAGCCGCTTCGACTAAAAGTTTGGCAATCAGCGGACGTGCCAAAGCAGTCTGGAGGGGATAGCGATTTTCATAGAGAGCGTTCGCTTGAATCGCTGGAAACGCATAATCTTTGACAAAACTTTCTGTAGCATCGGCAACCAGCGATTCGCTAGCACCCGATTTGAGCGCTTTTTCCCGGACTGGCTCTAGTTCGTCTCCCTGTCCCAAATCCGCCGCCAGGGTAATTACCTCTTCAACTCCCCATTCCTCCTTCAGGTATGGGATGCAGACGGAGGTATCGACTCCCCCTGAATATGCCAGCACAACTTTGGTAGCACGACCCATTGATCTCTCACTTCCGCAAAACAACGAGTTCTTATTATGCAACTAATCTATGCCAAGTCTTGTCAGGAATAGCACAGATTAATCTTCAGCCATAGCCATCCAGGGCACCAGGGGATAGATGAAAATGCTTTCTGTTTCTTGGCTTACAGTTCTTTGAGAGATACTAAAAGTGTTGTCATCCGGGGGAAATCGTGTTTTTTAGCGTTGTCATTCCAACTTATAACCGCAAGCCGATTTTAGAAAAATGCCTTAGAGCAATGGAACACCAGCAGTTGAGTGCTGGTAGCGTCGTCAGCGGCTATGAAGTGGTGCTGGTGGATGATGGTTCGACGGATGGCACGTTGGAGTGGTTATCCCAACACGCCGCTGAATTTCCTCACGTGCGATCGCTCTTGCAAGACCATCAAGGGCCAGCCGCCGCCCGTAATCTGGGAGTAGAACAGGCTCAGGGTGACACGATTATCTTTATTGATAGCGATTTAGTCGTTACCGAGCATTTTCTCCAAGCACACGCCGACGCCTTAGTTGAGGGAGAAAAGAATCTCGGAAGCGATCGCCTCTTTACTTACGGTTGGGTGATCAATACGAATAACTTCGAGAATCCCACCTCCGAACCCTACAAAATCACGGATTTTTCCGCTGCTTACTTTGCCACGGGGAATGTAGCGATCGCTCGTAAATGGCTCGAAAAAGCTGGATTATTTGACACCCGCTTTCAACTTTACGGCTGGGAAGATTTAGAACTCGGCATCAGGCTCAAACAATTGGGTTTAAAACTGATTAAATGTCCAGCCGCAGTCGGCTATCACTGGCACCCCCCCTTTGCCTTAGAACAAATTCCCCCCATGATCGATCGAGAAATCCAACGGGGACGGATGGGCGTTTTATTCTATCAAAAGCACCCTACCTGGGATGTCAAAATGATGATTCAAATGACCCTCCTTCACCGCATCCTCTGGGGTCTTCTTTCCATCGGTGGCAGACTCAACGAGCGCACAATGGCACCCTTTTTACAATGGCTGATTAATCAAGGTAAACCCCAATTAGCCTTAGAAATTGCTCGAATTTTCCTTAATTGGTACAACGTTCAAGGTGTTTATGCAGCCTACGCCGAAGCGAGGCAAAAAGCCTAATTTAACGTGAGTTCGGGTTAAATAGACTCAGGCAAAAAGGCATCGGGTAGGAGGGACGGTTTCTTGGGCTGGTGGCAGTAGGCAATCAACCCGCAGACCAAGTTGACTCTTCAGTTG